>NZ_CP071057.1:694000-1041000 GCF_017161425.1 Marinicauda algicola
AGCCGGGATCCTGCGGCCAGACCGAGTGCTCCGCCCAGACCTCGGCGGTCACCGGCTCGGTCGCCTCGTTGCCGTCCGAGTGCGCGTTCGCGGCCGGGGAGGGATAGACGCCGAGATGGGAGTGGATGTCGATCACGCCCGGCGTGACGAAGCGGCCCTGCGCATCGACGATGCTGGCGCCCTCGGGGGCTTCCAGCCCGGGACCGACCTCCGCGATCCGCCCGTCGCGGATCAGGATGTCGGTATCGGCGAGCTCGCCCCCGATGCCGTCATACACCGTCGCGCCGCGGATGAGCGTCACGCCCGAAGGGGCAGGGGTGTATGTCGAGGGATAGGGATTGGTGTCGATGCGGACGATCTCGGTGTCGCCGTCCCCGCGATCGCGCGAGGCGCGTTCCCCGCCCTCGCTTCCCCCCTCGCCGCCGTTACCGCAAGCGGCCAGCGACAGGGCCAGCAGCGAGGCGAGGCCCGCAGTCAAGCCGTGCTGTTTCAATGGTCTTCTCCCCTTTCCAGGTCGGGCGGGCGGCTCTGGCCGCCACGCCGTCGGAGGACAGACTTGCCGGAATTGACCGCCGAGGAAAGGGGCGGCGCGGAAAAACTAGTGTGTGGGGTGGGGCAAGGTGTCGGCCCGCCGGTAGGCGAGCTCATGATGGCCGCGCGAGCCGGGCGCGCCGGAAAGTCGGCGCCTGTCCCCGCCAATCCTTTGCTCCAGACCCAGCCGCGATTGCGGTGATGGCCCCATATTCTTGACCGGTTTATCAAACTGTGAGGAGACAGGTTTGAGCTGGTTGATAATCTTTCGACCGCTTCATTGAAAATTTGAGGGGGCGGCAAGGGGTTCAGGCCACGACCACCAAATTCCCTGCTGCGCTCGCCAGTGAGCGCCAGGGAGCGAATGACCCGTGGTTCCCACTATGATGTGCGCTCGATCCGGTCACATGGATCGGGTTTGATTTCGTGGTTTGAGCGGCGAGCGCCTCTGGTGTACCGCTCGTGGACTCTCGCCGGTCCAACGCTTAAAGGCTCGCGAGAACGAGGCTGGGTCAGAAAATCCTAAAAGGTACGCCGTCTGATTGACGGACACCTGCTTGCCGGACAAGAAGTGCACCGCAAGCTTCTGGCGCAACCCGTCGAGCACCTGCTCATACGTTACACCCTCCTCCTTGAGCTTGCGATAAAGCGTCTGCCGGCTTTGGCCGAGACGTGCAGCCACAACATCCATGGAAGCTTCGCCTGTGTGCAGAATCTCCATTAAGACAGTCTCGACCCGACCGCGCACTGTCTTGGAGAGCCTCAGTTCGTTGAGTAAGGAGTCTGCTCGTTCGCTTAGCACACCGAACACGTACCGGTTTACCGGCGGCTGCTTGAGGGAAAGAAACTCGGGGTCGATCTGGAGTGCGTTCCAAGTGCTGTCGAACACCACCGGCGCCTCAAATATACGCTCAAAATCAGCCTTGTATTTTGGAGCGCTGCGCATCAGATGCACCGTGCGTGGAAACCTTATTTTCTTAAACTCTGGAACATCTACAAACATCGCCCTCGTGTTCCAAACCAGTCGAGCCAGTTCGCACTCAGCGATTACGGGGTAGTCAGAAAACAGCGTGCTGGGTCCTTCTATCCACGTTTGGCTGCCTCTCGTAACACCTCGCAAAATCGTAGCTGGCTCAAACCTATTGTCATCTACGACAAGCGCCGCATAGCGATTGAGTTGCTTCGGCACGTCGAGAACGCTCTCACATGCTTCGCAGATCAGGCCGACAATTGAGATTTCCTGCATGCGCACAGCTTTGCCATACTCAAGCGAGACGGCGGGCATTCCGGTATGGTCTGAGGCGACATCGAATAATCGAACATAGTCCTTGACCGGCACCCGATTATCCTGGTGTGCGAGTGTCTCTTCGCAGATTCCCGATTGACGAAGTAGCTCAACTCGGTCGGCGCCTTGGGTTACTGCAAAATCCACCAGGCCCCGTGGATACCCGGCGGCGATGGTGGCGGCGGTCATAGGTGCTGAGCCTCTTGTTGCCAGCGGTCATGTTTTTGATGCCTCCCGTCATGTCCAGGCAGTGCACACCGATGCTCTTATGTGGAGCATGATGTGGCCGCTCGGCCAATGAGGGAAGGCGAGCTTATGACGAATGTCTCAGTTACGCGAGCGGGTTCGAGGGGCAACGATGGCATCGGGGCGCTCAAAGCAGCGACCACAATCTGGTTTGGCGTAATGGTGATCAGCCAGTGGCTGTTTGTCTATTACATAGCGGCATTTTATGCCGAGCCGACCTTGTCCGGCCAGTTTGCGGCTTGGAATGAGCATCCATTCCTCAGTCCGTTTGTTCGAGGAGACATAATCGGAAACTTGGCGTTCGCCACCCATGTGATGTTGGCGATTTTCATTACCTTCGGTGGAACGCTTCAGCTCATCCCGCAATTACGGGCGACTGCTCCGTGGCTGCATCGCTGGAATGGCCGCCTGTTCATTCTGTTCTCGCTCGCGGTCACCCTTGCCGGGTTCTACATGGTCTGGTTGCGCGAACCGGTCACCGACATTAGTGCCGAATTGGCAATCAGTATCAACGGCGCGCTCATCCTATTGTTTGCCGCACTCGCGTGGCGCGAGGGCATCAAACGAAGCATAGTTAGTCACCGCCGCTGGGCGCTTCGCGCGCTACTGGCCGTAAACGGCGTATTTTTTCTGCGCCTCGTTTTTTCTGGCTGGTTGGTTCTAACTCAGCGCGAGCCGGATGTGATGCAGTTCCGGGTCTTCGAATATGCGTCCTACCTCGTACCCCTGCTCGTTTTGCAGCTCTACCTCTATTCCTCTGAGCGGGGAGGTACGGCAATGCGCTACCTTGCGGCAATGGCGCTCTACCTCGTTAGCGCAGCTATGTGCATCGGCGCGTTCGGCTTCTCGATGATCTTTGTCCGTCTGATTGTGTTTGGTCAGAGCTAGCTCGGCATTCAGAATTGGAGCGGGTGCGACCTCGCCTATTTCAAAATAGTGAAGTTTACGCGAGCAATCAGATGATCAATAGTCCATGCATTTGCGGCCACACAGGCGGTATCAAATGAAAAAGGCGTTGAATTCACCGCTTCTTATGGCCAGGTCGGGGGCGTACTATACCTAATCATCATCATAGCAGCATTATTCGCTGAGATGTACGCGCGCTCGACACTCGTCGTTTCTGGCGATGCAGCAAGAACAGCAGTGAATATACTCGAATCCGAACGAATGTTCCGATTTGGTGGCGGTGCTCAATTAATTACAGTCTTGTGTGACATTACACTATCAGTGATTTTATTCGAAATTATGAAGCCCGTAAGCAGGATTATTTCTTTGCTTTCTAGCTCATTCCGATTTGCCGCCATAATTGTCATTGCCGTGACGACGGTTTCGCACTTTGCACCTCTGACTATCCTCGATCAGTCATATCTATACGGATTCACTGACGAGCAGCGGCAGGCGCTGTCGTATCTGTCATTTGCATATCACTCGATTGGGTACAACATCGCCCTGTTACTCTTCGGTGTTCACTGCATCCTCCTTGGATACCTTATCGCGAGGTCGGCGTTCCTCCCGGCGCTGATTGGCCTGCTAATGGTGCTGGCCGGCTTCGGATATGCAGCCAACAGTTTCGCATTTTTTGTTCATCCCGCGCTCGCGACTTGGAGTTTTCCGATCCTGATGCCGCTCGCATTCATAGCTGAGGGAGCGCTGGCGCTCTGGCTCACGATTGTTGGGGTAAACACCAAAAGATGGCTAACGCAGTCTGCCAACAACTAATCGACGAAGACGTTCGCGCCTGGCCCGAAAAGGCGTTTCCCTATACGGCGGAAGAATTTTTGCCACGATGTAATAACGCCTTAGTAGAGCGAGGAGTAAGAGGATGCCAAGTCTGATACCTGCGATCGTCTCGGCCTTGAGCATACTGGCTTGTGTGCCGCCGGGGGCTGGTGATCCTCCGGAGGAAACGACCGCCCACTACGCTGATGAGCTGCTTCGACGCACGTATAGCGCTGACGGCCCTGGCGCAGCCGTTCTGGTCGCCCGGGGCGACACTATCCTATTTCGCGGCGCGCGCGGCGAAGGTGATATTCAATCGCATTCACAGCTGCATCCAAATTCCGTATTCCGAATCGGCTCGGTGACGAAGCAGTTTACTGCAGCCGCAGTGCTGACCTTGGTCGAGGACGGGCGAGTTGGCTTAGATGATCCGCTCTCTCGTTATCTTTCGGACTATCCGAATGGTGATCAGATCACGTTACGGCATCTGCTCAATCACACCGCTGGCGTTCGCAATTTCAATAACCTTCCAGAATATATCGATGGAATAGAACGTGACCTCACCACGTCGGAGATCATTAGTCTCTTCCGGGATGAATCGCTGGTGTTCTTACCTGGAGAGAGTTGGGCTTACAGCAATTCCGGGTACGTTCTGTTAGGTGCAGTTATTGAATCGGTAACTGGGCTTGCGTGGCACGAATACATGGCTCAACGCTTCTTTCGCCCGCTCGGCATGAGCCATACCGGATATGGTCACGACCCGCAATTCGCCGCTCTACAGGTTCGCGGCTATCGCTACGATGAAGACACCGTCGCACCTATGTTGCCGATGAGCATGACCCAACCCCATGCCGCAGGCGCACTTGTTTCAAACGTCGACGACCTGCTGATCTGGACACGTGCATTGCATGAAGGTCGTATCCTGCGAAGCCAATCCTATCAGATGATGGCGGTGCCAGAAGGGGCGGCGGCAGTCGAGGGAGTGCGTTATGGCTTCGGCCTCTACGAAATCTCGATTCGCCAACAGCGCGCCCTGAGGCACGGCGGGCGAATCTTCGGGTTCATTGCGTCTTTGACATACCTGCCAGGCCCCGACATCACAGTCGTCGTTCTCGAGAACGATGATGCGCACAACGGTCCTGAACAGGCTGATGCGCTGACGCGCCGGCTCGTGGCCCATGCGCTCGACGCGCCATACCCGATGCCTGACGCTATACCAACCGAAGTGGCATCACTTGAGGCGGCACAAGGTGTTTACGATTTCGGCGATGGCGTAGTGCGCACGATCCGGCTAGAGGCCGGCCGACTTACCGCACAGCGCAACGTCGGTCCCCGGCTTCAGCTGACACCAATCGCCGCCGATGACTTTCTTTACGAAGACGGTTTCACCCGGCTGCAATTCGACCGCGATACGACGGGGGCGATTGTTGCCGCTCGCTTCTTCGCTAGCGGTGACGGTGAAGGCGTAAGCGGCGTTCGGATTAGCACCGGCGCAACACCGCCGCCGACAGGGTTGGAGCTGCCGAGCGCCGTCATGGAGCGCTTTGTGGGCATATATGCAAACAGTGAGCTTTCGGTCAGCGTGACGCTCGAGGGTGAAACGCTGCTGGCCCAGATCGCCGGCCAACCGAGTTTCAGGCTATTGGCTGCGTCGCCGACGTTGTTCGATGTCGAAGAAGCTGGAGCCTCGGTCGAGTTCGTTCCTGCAAGCGGTCCTGTCTTGGAGATGGTCATTCGCCAAAATGGTCGCGAGACGGTGCTCGCACGAACGCCCTAACGGCCGTTGGATCGGCCCGAACCGAGCCTGCGATAGACGGCCCCTGGCAAGCCACGGGGCGGGGGAGAGGTGGATTTCCACCCGCCCAGCGCGCTTGCCAATGAAAGCGAGGGGCGATCTGGCAAGATTGCTGCCAGCGTGCTCAGTCGTTGAACAACCGCGTCCGCCCTTCCGGGCCGATCAGCATCCGCCACAGTATGCGATCTGGTTGTTCAGTCAGGTGGTCGCACCTAAGTCCAGCGTCGTGGGTCGACTGTCGAAAATCGGGAAAATCGGGGACACTCGGGAAAATCGGGACACACACCAATTTTCTGCGCCATGCCTAAGCGTGAGGCATCCTTGCGCGCACCCCCATCCCATGCAAGTTGACTTCGATCGCCTTCCGGAACCCGGGCCTGCGCGCCAGCGGCTCGTCGATGGCGGGCCGTGCACACAGCACCGGGCCGGCATGCCACTCACGCAAGGTGTCGACCCTGCGGCGTCGCATCGAAAGATAATAAGTGAGAGGGCGAGGGCTTTCTGCCCGGTGGCCTGCGTCCGCCCTCCTAAACGTCCAGCGCCTCCACGAACGGCGCGTGTTCCTGGATGTACTGGAAGCGCAGCTCCGGCTTCTTGCCCATCAGGGTTTCCACGAGCTCGTCGGCGCTGTCCTGATAGCCGTCCTCGACCACGACGCGGGCGAGCGAGCGCGTCTGCGGGTTCATCGTGGTGGCCTTCAGCTGCGCCGGGGTCATCTCGCCCAGGCCCTTGAAGCGGCCGACCTCGACCTTGTTCTTCTTGAACTCGGTCTCGATCAGCCGGTCCTTCTCCGCGTCGTCGGCGGCATAGAGCGTCTTGCCTCCCTGCGTCAGGCGGTAGAGCGGGGGCTGGGCCATGAAGAGGCGCCCCGATTCGATGAGGCCGGGGCAGAACTTGTAGAAGAACGTCGCGAGCAGGGCCGCGATGTGGGCGCCGTCCACGTCGGCGTCGCACATGATGATGACGCGCTCGTAGCGCAGCTCGTCGGTGTTGAACTTCTGGCCCGGGCGGGTGCCGAGCGCGAGCATGAGATCGGAGATCTCCTGGTTGGCCGCGACCTTGTCCATCGTCGCCGAGGCGACGTTCAGGATCTTGCCGCGCAGGGGCAGGATGGCCTGCGTGCGACGGTCGCGCGCCTGCTTCGCCGAGCCGCCGGCCGAATCGCCCTCCACGAGGAAGATCTCCGTGCCCTCCGGATCGCGCGAGGAGCAGTCGGCGAGCTTGCCCGGCAGGCGTAGCTTGCGCGTCGCGGACTGGCGCTTGACCTCCTTCTCCTTGCGGCGCTTCAGGCGCTCGTCGGCGCGCTCGATCGCCCAGTCCAGCAGCTGTGCCGCCTCCTTCGGGCGCGCGGCGAGCCAGTGATCGAAGCGGTCGCGCACCGCGGCCTCGACGAGGCGCTGGGCTTCCGGGGTGGACAGCCGGTCCTTGGTCTGGCCCTGGAATTCGGGGTCCTTCAGGAAGATCGAGATCAGGACGCCCGCCCCGCCCATCACGTCGTCGCCGGTGATCTGGGCGGCCTTCTTCACGTTGGACAGCTCGCCATAGGCTCGCAGGCCCTTGGTCAGCGCGCCGCGCAGGCCCATCTCGTGGGTGCCGCCCTGCGGGGTCGGCACGGTGTTGCAGAAGCTCTGCGAGAAGCCGTCATGCTCGCCGAACCCGTTGGCGGAGAAGGCGACCGACCATTCCACCGCCCCCATGCGCCCGTCGCGCTCGACCCGGCCGGAGAAGGGCTCGGAGGTGACGAGCGCGCTCCTGGCGGCCAGTTCGGCCATCCGGTCGGCGAGGCCGCCGGGGAAGGAGAGCACCTGCTCGGCCGGGATGTCCGTGCCTTCCACGAGCGCGGCGGGGCATTTCCAGCGGATCTCGACGCCCCGGCGCAGGAAGGCCTTGGCCCGGGCCATGGCGAACAGGCGCGCCGGGCGGAAATGGGCACGGGTGCCGAAGATCTCGTGATCGGGCTTGAAGCGGACCGAGGTGCCGCGCCGGTTCGGCGCGCCGCCGACCTGTTCGAGCGCTGTCACGGGAAGCCCGCGCTCGAAGCTCTGGCGCCACAGCGTGCGATCGCGCGCGACCTCGACATCGACACGTTCCGACAGGGCGTTGACCACCGAGATGCCCACCCCGTGCAGGCCGCCGGCGGTCTGATAGGCCTTGTCGGAGAATTTCCCGCCCGAGTGCAGCGTGGTCATGACGACTTCGAGCGCCGACTTGTCCGGGAATTTCGGGTGCGGATCGACCGGGATGCCGCGGCCGTTGTCGGTGACCGTGACGAAACCGTCCTCGTCGAGGCTCACCTCGATCCGGTCGGCATGGCCGGCGACCGCCTCGTCCATGGCGTTGTCGAGCACTTCGGCGAACAGGTGGTGGAAGGCGCGCTCGTCGGTGCCGCCGATATACATGCCCGGGCGCTTGCGCACCGGCTCGAGGCCCTCAAGCACCTCGATCGAGGAGGCGTTGTAGCCTTTCGCCTCGGCGCTGGCCGGAGCAGCGGGGCGCGCCGGCGCACCCGGCGTGGATCGCACGGCCGGGCGCGGCGTTTGCCTCTCGGAGGACGCGGCTGGCGGATTCGGCGCGGATGCGCCGCCGAAAAGATCGTTCTGCGAATCACTGGCCATGACCGCGCTAGAGTGCCCGAGCGGGCGGGGCCTTGAGAACTGCCCGCCGCAGTTGAACCGGACAAAGGTGAGGCGAGATGGCAGATACCGATCTCGATACCCTGCTCGCGCGGATGGAGCCCTGGCTCGATCCCGACCGCTATCTCTTCGTGCGCGCGGCGCCCGGTACGGCGACCGGGCTTCCCGCACTGATGAGGTTTCGCGAGGACGAGGCCGACACGCTGATCGTCACCGAGCGCGTGGCCGCACGCGAGGGGCTCGCGGGAGACTTTCTCTGCCGGCGCATCGTGGCGAAGGCTGGCTCGCCGCCGGATTCGGTCGGCTTCATCGCCCGTCTTTCCGGCGCACTTGCAGACAACGGCATCGCGGTCAATCCGGTCTCCGGATTCAGCTGCGACCATCTCTTCGTCCTCGAGGAGAAGGCGCAGGCGGCGATGGACGTGCTCGGGGAGCTGTCGCGCAGCCCCGCCTAGAGAAACGGAATCCAGCCGCGATTGAGCCGGCGCCGGCAGCGCTCGATCTGGGCATCGTAGGTGCGCGCGTCACGCTCGACCTGATCCGCGGCGCGCAGCAGCCAGTCCTTGCCGCGATAGCTGCCCCGATTATAGCCGCCATGGCCCTCGTGATAGGCAAGGTATAGCGCGCGCGCGTCGCTGCGCGAGATGCCGGACAGGCGGGTGCTCATGTGGGTGTACCAGCCGATGAAATCGACCGCGTCGTCGAAATCGTCGCGGTCCGCGCCGCCGCGGCCGGTTTCCTCCTGGTACCATTCCCAGGTCGCCTCCAGGGCCTGGGCATAGCCGTAGGCGTCGGACGGGCGCGGGCCGGGAATGAAGCCGAGCAGCCGCGTGCGCGCCGGGCGGGCGCGGCCGTTGAAGCTGGATTCGCGCTTGAGAATGGCGAGCTGGATGCCCGGGGACACGCCCCACCGGTCCTCGGTGCGTTTCAGCGCGCGCCACCAGGAGCGGTTATCCTCTAGGATCAGGCAGGCATTCTCCACCTGGTCGGGCGGCTTGTGCCCGCAGGCGGAAAGGCCCAGCGCCAGGACGGCTATGACGAGCAGGGTGCGCATGGCCCGATCTGGCCACGGCTTGGTTGACGTCCGGTGAACGATAAGAGCCGGCGCGCGTGAGGGATTCGCACGGCCGGCTCGACCGATCGCGCCTGGTGTGTGAGGGGCAGGGCGATCAAGCCCTGCCACCCTAGGTCACAACTGCCGTCCGCTCAAGCGGAAATCAGAAAGTCAGGCGGATGATGAGACGCGCGACGTGCCGGATGAAGTCCTCTCGGACATCGGCGTCGTAGGCGAAGGTGAAGGTCGAGTAGTTCGAACCCGCCGAAAGACCCAGGCCGACAAGGGCTCCAGAGCCGGGCATGTCCGCCCCGCGCAGGGTGAACAGCTGCCCGTCCTGGCCGAAGCGAGCGGTCGTCTCGCCGATATCGCCGGCGAGTTCGCTGCGATAGCCCACCCGCAGAGAGGGCGCCCACCACGAGGTGTCGCTGCCGAAGCGGCGTGCGATCGCGAGCGTGGCCGCCGCGGTGAGGGTGGAGGACTCCCGGTCGTCGACGACGAGGGCGAGGCCCTCGTTCGCGGCGAGTTCGGTGCTCTCGCTGTACCCGCTCTCGAACAGGGACAGCCAGGTGAGCGAGGCTTCGGGGCGCACGACCCATTCGCCGAGCGCCAGGTCGCGCCCGAGCTGGGCGGACGCAGTGGCGTGCCAGCCCGACCAGTCGGCCCTGCTGGTCGAGGAGAAGCTGCCCACGATGATATTGCGCTCGGTCTCGAAGCTGTCATAGCCGAGCGCGGCCGCGCCGGAGATGTCCCAGCCGCCGAGATCCATGGCCGCGTAACCGCCGAGCTGACCGGTCAGGGCGATCATCGGCTCGTCGAAGCCCTCGATCTCCTCGATCTCGCTCGCCGCGCCGACGATGTTCACGCCGACCGCGTAGAAGGGCCCCACGGGCCGGTCGATGCCGACCGCCAGGCCGACCCCTTCACCGCGATAGCCCGGGGCCAGGCCGGAACCGTTGCGATCCGCGAAATAGCCGAATTCCTGGGCCCACAGGCCCGCGAGATTATCCGGCGCGAGCCGGGCATTCTGCAGCCGGGCCGCCAGCGCGCCTTGCGCGGCGTCGTTCGAGGCGAGGGCGAACTGGATAGCGCTGGAGGCATACTCGGGAAGCAGCTGGTCGTAGGCGGAGAAGAAATCGCTGCGGGTGCGAAGCGAGGCGATCGCCGCGCCGAGGGCGTCGACCGAGTTGAACGCGGCGAAGGCAGGCTCGTAGGCGCGCGCCTGGTTCGCATTCATCCCGAGTTCGTCGGCCGTCTTGCGCGACAAGGTCAGAACCAGAGATTCGGGATCGTTCGCGCCGCGCGTGAGCGTCGTCCTGTAGAGGAAGGGTGCGTCGGTCGTGCTGAGCGTGGCCGCCTCGTCGGCGAAGAACAGGTCGCCCGCCGAGATGAGGGTGAAGGTCTGACCGTCGCCGATCAGCTCGCTGAGTCCCACCGAGACAGCCGAACCCGTCTCGAAACGGATCTCTCCGGAGGCGTCGAGCAGCGGATGGGTCAGGGAGTTGTTGGTCAGGCTGATATCGAGCGTGGCGCCGTCCCCGAAGCGCGCCGAGGTCAGCGAAAGCGACTGGCCGCCGGTAATCGACAGCCGCGAGTTTTCCGCGTCGATCACGAGCCGGGAGTCGGAGTCATGCAGCGCACCGGTGAAGTCGGTGTTGCGCAGTTCGAAGAGATCCTCTCCGGCGCCGAACTCGATGTCGCCGGTCAGAGTGCCTGCCTCGGAGCGGATGGTGTCGTCACCGCTTCCCAGATAGATGTTGCCGAGGATGGTGGGCGTCGCCTCGTCCTCGGTATCGGCATCGTGCTGGCGGATGGTCAGTCCGGCGGTGTGGGCACGCGCATCGATCGCGACGGTCTCCACTTCGGCGCCCTCGACGAGATTGGGCGCGCGCATCGAGATGACGGCGGTGTTCTCGATCTCGGTCAGAAGGTCGGACTGGACCAGGATGGTGGCGCCCCTTGCTCCATCACCCTCGATCTGGGCGAACAGGATGCCGCTGTTGACGATGCGTTCGAGGTCCGCACCCTGTTCCACGATGAGCACGTAGACCTCGCCCTCGCCGAGCGCATCGTCGGCGAAGCCGTCGTCCTCATGCCCGATCCTGGTGGTGGCACGGATCTCGCCGCTATTGAGGAAGACAGGCGTCACCATGCCCTGCGCGAAACGGATGCCCGTGGCCGTGGCATCGTAGGCGACCACGCCGATATTGCCGGTGTTCTGGAAGCCGCCCTCGACGAGCAGGCGGCGCAGGCCGTCCTCGCTGCCCGAAAGCAGGATGGCGGTGGCGTTCTTCCCGTCGAACACACCTTCGGCCGCGACCTGTCCGTCGATGACTATGCCGTAAGCGAGCTGGCGGTCGGCCGCATCCTCGCGGTCCGGGTCGACGCCCTCGGGCAGGTTGACCAGGCCGATCGTGACGTCGCCGGTGCCGCCGTCGGACGGCTGTATGGCCAGGGCAGGCGCCTGCGAGCGCACGTTGATTTCACCCGCGCGCGCATCCTGGGATGCGCCCCGCACGAAGATGCCATTCGCGACATTGCCCGAGACGCGGACGGCGGAGCCGGAATCCAGATCGTCATCGCCGGCATCGAATACGCGAAAGCGCGTCGCTTCGAGCCGGCCCGGCACGCGGTAGCCCGTCGTGGAGACCGTACCGGTGAAGTGCAGCCCTCCGCCGATGTCGCCGTCGACCGCAACGCCCTCCCCGCCGGGAGAGGTCGCGCCGATCTGGCCGCCGATACGGACATCGCCGGTCGTGTCGCCCCGCAGCGCGACGGCAGTGCTGTTCTCGCCGAGAAGGTTGATGGTGCCCTCGAGAAGGATATCCCCGTCCACGCCGGCGCTTTCCTCGACGAGAAGGCCGAAGGAATCCTGTCCCTCGACGCGAAGGCTCGAGCCCGCTTGTGCGACGAGGTCGCCCACGAAGCTCTGAGTTCCCGTGACGTGGATACCGATCTTGCCGGAATCCTCGGCGAAGGGGCCGTCTGCCTCGGCCAGGTCGGTTTCCCGTTCGCCGTCGCCATCGGCGTCGATCCGGTCGTCATCGCCGCCGTCGCCATCGTCGCCCGGTTCGAAGGAATCGCTGAGGTCGATGCGGCCGCCATGCGTGAATGTGCCCTGGTTGCCGCCCTGGATCTCGACCCCGGTCGAGTTGTCGACATCGGTGGTGATGATTTCCGCGCCGGGCGAGAGCGTGACCGAGTTGTTCGAATCCAGCGTGACGGCGGGTCCGGGCGTCGTCAGGACGACGCGCCCGTCCGCGCCGATGATGATGTTGTCCGCATTGCCCTGACCGTCCGCGTCGGAGGTGGAGATCGGCTCGGTGCGCTCCGCGTTGATTTCCTCGTCGGCCAATGCGGGGGCCGCGGCAAGGACGCTCAGCGAGACGGCGGCGAGAAGGCGGGCGCGCATGGAGCAAACTCCGGAACAATCGACAAAAACCCGCGCGAGCGGGGACAATAGCTTCGAATTTCTAGCCGATGGTTCCCGGCGCGTCGACCACCTATTCACTTGTAGCGGCCGGGCGTTGCCCGAATGCAAGCGGCCGCCCCGGAGAGGGCGGCCGCCGGCTGCGACGCATTCGCCAGACCCTTGGCCTAGCACTTGTAATACATGTCGAATTCGACCGGGTGGGGTGTGATCTCGAAGCGCTCCACCTCCTCCATCTTCAGGGCGATGTAGGCGTCGATCTGGTCGTCGTCCATCACATTGCCCTTCTTCAGGAAGGCGCGGTCGGCATTCAGGCTTTCCAGCGCGCCGCGCAGATTGCGCGCGACGGTGGGGATGTCCTTCAGCTCTTCCGGCGGAAGGTCGTAGAGGTCCTTGTCCATCGGATCGCCGGGATGGATCTGGTTCTCGATGCCGTCGAGACCGGCCATCAGCAGCGCGGTGAAGGTCAGGTAGGGATTGCCGGCCGGGTCGGGGAAGCGGGCCTCCAGGCGCTTGGCCTTCGGCGAGGAGACGTGCGGGATCCGGATCGAGGCCGAGCGGTTGCGCGCCGAATAGGCGAGCAGGACCGGCGCCTCGTAACCCGGCACCAGGCGCTTGTAGGAGTTCGTCGTGGAGTTCGCGAAGGCGTTGATCGCGCGCGCGTGCTTGATGATGCCGCCGATATAGTAGAGGCAGGTGTCCGACAGCCCGGCATACTTGTCGCCGGCGAAGACCGGCTTGTCGCCGTCCCAGATCGACTGGTGCACGTGCATGCCCGACCCGTTGTCGCGATACATGGGCTTGGGCATGAAGGTTGCCGTCTTGCCGTAGGCGGCGGCGACCATGTGGACGGTGTACTTGTAGAGCTGCATGCGGTCGGCCATCTCCACCAGCGTGGCGAAGCGCGTGCCGAGTTCGTGCTGGGCAGGGGCCACCTCATGGTGATGTTTTTCCGGCTCCAGGCCGAGTTCGGACATCACCGCGAGCATCTCGGTGCGCATGTCCTGACCGGAATCGATCGGCGGGACCGGGAAATAGCCGCCCTTCGGCCCGGGCCGGTGGCCCATGTTTCCGCCTTCGATGATGGCGCCTGTATTCCAGGGGCCTTCCTCGGAGTCGATCGCGTAGCCCGTGGTTTCGGGCTGCGTCGTCCAGCGCACGTCGTCGAACACGAAGAACTCCGCCTCGGGGCCGAAATAGGCGCGGTCGCCGACCCCGACGGTGGAGATGAACTTCTCCGCCTTCTTCGCCGTGGTGCGCGGATCGCGGTTGTAGGGCTCGCCGGTGGACGGCTCGAGGATGTCGCAGAACATGAACAGGGTGGTCTGCTGGAAGAACGGGTCGATCCGCGCCGTCTTCGCATCGGGCTTCAGGACCATGTCGGACTCGTTGATCGCCTTCCAGCCGGAGATCGAGGAGCCGTCGAACATCTGGCCGTCCTCGAAGAAGTCCTCGTTGACCATGGAGGCGTCGAAGGTGACGTGCTGCATCTTCCCCTTCGGATCGGTGAAGCGCAGATCCACGTACTGAATCTCTTCGTCCTTGATTTTCTTCAGAATGTCGTCCGACATGGGGTGTCCTCGGATGGTTGGGAAAAGGGATTGGCAGGAAGTCCGGCGGCGCGTCAGATCGCTTCTTCGCCGGTCTCGCCGGTGCGGATGCGGATGGCGGTCTCGACCGGCATGACGAAGATCTTGCCGTCGCCGATGCGCCCGGTCTGGGCGGCGTTCTGGATCGCCTCGATGGCCGCGTCGACACGATTGTCCGCGACCACGAGTTCGATCTTTATCTTGGGCAGGAAGTCGACGACGTACTCGGCGCCGCGATAGAGTTCGGTATGGCCTTTCTGGCGGCCGAAGCCCTTGGCCTCGGTCACCGTCATGCCCTGCAGTCCGATTTCCTGAAGGGCTTCCTTCACGTCGTCCAGCTTGAACGGTTTGATGATCGCTTCGATTTTTTTCATGAGACGCCTCCGCTCGGTTCGAAACGCTATCGTGGGCCCGCGGGTTCACAACAGGACAGGGGCGAACGCAACGCTTTTGGATGCCGCCTGCCCGCGAAACGGGCAGGGATGCATGAAAATCGAGCAGAAGGAAGGGCGGGCATGAGCGACGCGGCCATTCTCACCAATGAGGAGATGAGCAAGGCCGACCGCTTCGCCGCGCAGAACGGCGTGCCGGGCACCCAGCTCATGGAGAACGCCGGGCGCGGCGTGGCCGACGCGATTCGTGCTCGCTGGGCACCGCGCGAGACGGTGGTGCTGTGCGGGCCGGGAAACAATGGCGGGGACGGCTTCGTCGCCGCGCGCCACCTGAAGGCCGCCGGCTGGAAGGTGCGGGTGTTCTGCCTCGGACCCGTCCGCGAGCTGGAGGGCGATGCCGCCTGGGCCGCCGCGCGCTGGGACGGGGAGGTCGGCGCGCTGGAGGACGCGGAAATCCCCGATGGCGGGCTCGTCGTCGACGCCCTGTTCGGGGCCGGCCTGTCGCGTCCGCTGGAGGGCGCGGCGAAGCGGCTGGCGCAGGCCTCGGCCGGGCGCCGGGCGGTGGTGGTCTGCGTCGACGTGCCGAGCGGCCTGTCAGGCGACGCGGCACGCCCGGACGGGCCTGTGTTCGCGGCCGATCTCACCGTGACCTTCCACCGCCACAAGCCGGCCCACCTGCTGCAGCCCGGCGCGAGGATCTGCGGCGAGGTGGTGCTGGTGGACATCGCCATTCCCGACGGCTGGACGCGCGCCGCCGAACCCTGCGCCGAGCTCAACTCGCCCGCGCTCTGGCGCGTGCCCGGGCTCGACATCGATCCCGACGCCCACAAGCACAGGCGCGGGCGGCTGTGCGTGCTGTCCGGCCCGGCCGGGGCGAGCGGGGCGGCGCGCATCGCCGCCGAGGCCGGTCTGAAGGGCGGGGCGGGGTTCGTGACGCTGCTCTGCCCGCCCTCCGCGCTGATGGAGGTCTCCACCGCCAGCCTCGACGTCGTCACCCGCGCGTTCGATCGCGAAGCCGGTTTCGACGCCGTGCTGAAGGACCATCGCGCGGACGCGGCCATCCTGGGTCCCGGCGCCGGGGTGAACGACGCGACGCGCGCGCGCGTGCTGTCCGCCCTGTCGCTGAAGATCCCGCTCGTGCTCGATGCCGACGCGATGACGGCGTTCGAAGCGGATCCCGAAACGCTCCTGGAGGCCCTGCACGAGGATGCCGTCCTCACCCCCCATGCCGGGGAGTTCGACCGCATCTTCCCCGGCCTGCGCGAGGGCTCGCTCAACAAGATCGAGGCCGCCCGCGCGGCCGCCGGACGCAGCGGCGCCATCGTGCTGCTGAAAGGTCCCGACACCGTCATCGCCGGCCCGGACGGCCGCGTGCGCGTCAATGTCCACGCCAGCGCGCGCCTGGCCACGGCCGGCACCGGCGACGCGCTCGCCGGCCTCCTCGGCGCCTTCATGGCCCAGGGGGAGGACGCCTTCGACGCGGCGTGCGCGGCGGCCTTCGTGCATGGCGAGGCCGGCCGGCGCATGGGGCCGGGCGAGACCGCGCGCGACCTCCTGGCCCGCCTGCCCGCGGCGCTTGCGGGCGTGAGGGACCGCCAGGCCCGGGAGGCGGCGCTGCGGCGCCTCGCCGCCCGATCGCGGTGACCAACGGTGCGCGAGGCTTGGCACGCCCCCGTCCGCGCGGCATTTTCCGCCCCGACTGATCCGACAACGCGAATACGAGGCACCCGCCCGCCATGTCCGACGAAACCGGCACCGACAAGCGCAACCTGTCCCAGACCGACGAGGACGCGCTCGCCCTGCACGAGGCGTATCCGGCCGGCAAGATCGCGCTGCTTCCCACCAAGCCGATGGCGACGCAGCGCGATCTCGCGCTCGCCTACTCGCCCGGCGTCGCCGCCCCGGTGCGCGCGATCGCCGAGGACCCCGACGCGGTCTACGACTACACCTCCAAGGGCAACATGGTCGCCGTCGTCTCCAACGGCACGGCGATCCTGGGGCTCGGCAATCTCGGCCCCGCCGCGTCCAAGCCGGTGATGGAAGGCAAGGCGGTCCTGTTCAAGCGCTTCGCCGACATCGACTCCTTCGACGTGGAGGTCACCTATACCGATGTCGACAGGTTCGTCGATTGCGTGGCCGGCTTCGGCGACACGTTCGGCGGGATAAACCTGGAAGACATCAAGAGCCCGGAATGCTTCGAGATCGAGGAGCGCCTGAGGGACGCCCTCGACATCCCGGTCTTCCACGACGACCAGCACGGCACCGCCATCATCGCCGCGGCCGGCCTCATCAACGCGCTGCACCTGACGAACCGCAAGTTCGAGGACATCAGGGTCACGCTCATCGGCGCGGGCGCGGCCGGGCTCTCCGTGCTCGAGCTCATCAAGTCGCTCGGCGTGCAGCACGAGAACGTCACCATCGTCGACCACAAGGGCGTCGTGCATTCCGGCCGCGACGATCTCCACGAGCGCGTGCGGCGCCATGCCCGCGAGACGAAGCTGCGCACGCTGGAGGAGGCCATGGTCGATGCCGACGTCATGCTCGGCCTCGCCGCCGGCGGGATCGTCTCCCAGAAGATGGTCAAGTCGATGGCGCGCGATCCCATCATCTTCGCCATGGCCAACCCCATTCCCGAGATCATGCCGGACAAGGTGAGGGAGGTGCGCTCGGACGCCATCATCGCCACGGGCCGCTCCGATTTCCCCAACCAGGTCAACAACGTGCTGGGGTTCCCCTACATCTTCCGCGGCGCGCTCGACGTGCGCGCGAAGGAGATCAACGAGGCGATGAAGCTCGCCGCCGCGCGCGCGCTCGCCGACCTTGCCCGCCAGGACGTGCCCGACGAGGTCGCCACCGCCAGGAAGAGCGGCCAGCTGCGCTTCGGGCGCGACTACATCATCCCGTCCCCCTTCGATCCGCGCCTCATCTCCTTCGTGCCGCCCTATGTCGCCAAGGCCGCCGAGGAAAGCGGCATGGCCAGGAAACCCATCCCCGACATGGCGACCTACCGGCGCGAGCTCGCCCGGCGCCTCGATCCCACCGCCGCCCTGCAGCAGCGCGTCACCGCCGCCATCCAGGCCGACAAGAAGCGCATCGTGTTCGCCGAGGGCGAGGAGCCGAGCGTCATCCGCGCCGCCTACGCCTTCCAGCAGCAGCAGCTCGGCGAGGCGATCCTGGTCGCGCGCGAGGACGTCGCCCGCGCCAACATGCGCGAGCTCGGCCTGCCCGAGGACGAGCTGGAGATCTGGAACGCGCGCCTGTCGGACCGCAATCCGGAATATGTCGACTTCCTCTACCAGCGCATGCAGCGCTCGGGCTATCTGCGCCGCGACGTGCAGCGCCTCGTCAACAACGACCGCAACGTCTTCTCCGCCTGCATGCTGCGCTTCGGCGATGCGGACGGCATGGTCACCGGCGTGACGCGCCATTTCATGAACACGCTCGCCGACGTGCGCACCGTGCTCGACGAGGCCCCCGGCGCGCGCCTGATGGGCCTGTCCATCGCCGTCGCGCGCGGGCGCACCCTCGTCATCGCCGACACCAACGTCACCGAGTTTCCCGACGCGCCCGCGCTCGCCGACATCGCCCAGGGCGCGGCCAAGGCCGCCCGGAAGCTCGGCCTCACCCCGCGCGTGGCCTTCACCTCGTATTCCACCTTCGGCAACCCGCCCGGCGTGCGCACCGAGAACGTCAAGGCGGCGGTGCGCCTCCTGGACGCGCGCGCGGTCGATTTCGAGTACGAGGGCGAGATGGCCGTCGACATCGCCCTCGACCCCGACCACCACGAGACCTACCCCTTCTCGCGCCTGTCGGACGCCGCCAACGTCCTCGTCATGCCCGCCGTCCACTCCGCCTCCATCGCCACGCGCCTGCTGAAGGCCGCCGGCGGCGCGACGGTGATCGAGGGGCTATTGGTGGGCCTGGAACGCTCGGTCCAGATCGCAAGGCTGGGCGCGAACGTGTCGGACCTGGTGAATTTAGCCGGGATGGCGAGCTTTGATCTGACGCACAGGGAGTAGCGGGTGTGAGATTCGAAAAATCGATTCTCGACTCCTATTACGACTACTACTGTTCTCCTTCTCCGCCGACGCGGGGGCTGTGGTCGCGTCTGTAGATATGTACAATTCAGCGAGACACCTTCTTTAATATCCCCGCTGGGGAAGGAAGGTGGTTTCAATGAACAGCGATCAGCGAGAGATTCAACGCAAACTTCGGGTTTTGCAGCATGCCGACAGAAACGGTGATGTGAGCAAGACATGTCGGTATTTCGGGATCGGGCGTGCGAGCTTTTATCGATGGCGCAAAGCCTATGCAGACAAGGGTGATGCCGGCCTGCTTGTCGCCCGTTCTGTGCCACATAATCATCCCAACAAGATGCCACCTGAGGTCGAAGACAAGATCCTTCATCTTCGACGAACGTATCATCTCGGACCGATCCGGATCGTCTGGTACCTTGAGCGCTATCACGCCATCAAAGTATCCGACGCAGGAGTCTATCGCACCCTCAAGCGTCATGGACTGAACCGCCTGCCTCGGGGGACCCGATTGAGAAAGGTGCACACCCAGCGCTACAACAAGCAGGTGCCGGGCCATCATATCCAGATGGATGTCAAGTTCCTGATCTTCAGAGGAAAACAGGGCCAGAAGGTCAAGCGTTACCAGTACACAGCGATTGACGACGCCACGCGGGTGCGCGCCTTGAAAGTTTACAAGCGCCACACTCAGGCGAGCGCCATCGATTTCGTGGATCACATCGTCGAGAAGTTTCCATTCCGCATCCAACAGATACGCACCGACAATGGTCATGAGTTCCAGGCCAAGTTCCATTGGCATGTCGAGGACAAGGGTATCCGCCACGTTTACATCAAGCCGAGCAGCCCTCAGCTCAACGGCAAAGTGGAGCGCTCACATCGATCAGACCAGCAGGAGTTCTACCAGTTGTTGTCGTACAAAGACGATGTCGATCTGGAAGCCAAGCTCGACGAATGGGAGCGCTTCTATAACTTCGCCAGACCACATGGAGCCTTTGGAGGAAAAACACCTTACGAGGCGCTCCGGGAACGGCTATAATCCTACCGTCAGGTGTCTCGCTGATTGGTCCATATTACACTCTCTTTGAAACTGTCGGCTGCGGGGCACTGAGGTGAGAGACCCCGCTGCCGTGTTGCGCTGCCCCACGGGGAGGAGAGGGCGCGCGAACGGGGTTAGCCGTCGCCGTCGCCGTCGCCGTCGCCGTCGCCGTAGCCGTAGCC
This sequence comes from Marinicauda algicola, assembly GCF_017161425.1. Lineage (GTDB taxonomy): Bacteria > Pseudomonadota > Alphaproteobacteria > Caulobacterales > Maricaulaceae > Marinicauda > Marinicauda algicola. The sequence goes on from NZ_CP071057.1 coordinate 713,927, forward strand.
GGAGCCGGAGCCGGAGCCGTCGCCGTAGCCGGAGCCGGAGCCGGAGCCGTCGCCGTAGCCGTCGCCGGAGCCGGAGCCGGAGCCGTCGCCGTAGCCGGAGCCGGAGCCGTCGCCGTAGCCGTCGCCGGAGCCGGAGCCGTCGCCGTCGCCGTAGCCGGAGCCGTCCTTAGCGGGGTCATATTCGTCAAAACGGATCACTTCCATTTCCGCGACTCCAGGGAATCCACCGCATCGGCGTGGACCGCGATGATTGCGCAGGCACCGATAACCGTGACCGCATCGGCCTTGTCGGAGAACTTTCCCGCGCTAACGCCATGGCGCGCGCAGTCAATCAGCGTGCCACCTTGGGCGGCCGTCCAGCTCCACATCTGGCGCGCATCGCGCAGATGCACGGTGGAGCCTTCGTAACCTTCGAGGACGCCATACTGCACGCCCGCATCGCGGGAGCGTACGATGACCCTGGCACCGGGCTGGATTGACCCGCTGGCCGGTTGCGCCGGCAACGCGCCGGAAAACAGGCTGGCGAGCTGGCGAGCTTCGCCGATTGTGAGTTTGTCGAGGTTAGACATTGCGTTTCCTTTCGGGGTTATGCCGCTTCCGGCGGCTCGGGCTGTTCATCGCCGGGGTCTTTCTGGTCGATGAATCGCGGGGCGCGCACGTTCGGGCGTACGGTGATCATCCCGTCATCCTCGATCTCTCCCGCGCGTCGGTGCTCCTCGATCTGGCGGGCGGAGACCTGGCCGGAGCGGATGCACTCGGCGAGGGCGGGATCGGCGCTCACGATAGGAGGGCGCGGATCGCCGCAGTCGACAGTGGTAATCACCGCGTCATGGCGGATGGCCTCCATCCGGTGGGCATAGCCATCCTGCCAGACCTCGGTGAGCTTGGCGGTGAGCGTGCTGATGGGAATGCCGCACAGCTCGCGAAGCTCACGGGCGACGGCGTTCACCTTCGCACGGTGAATGGGGTAGACGTTGGCGGTCATTCGGTTTCTCCCTTGAGGAAGGCGAGGAGGGCGCGGGCATCGCCAACGGGGCCGCCCTCGCACTCGTCAAACGAAACGCCAATTTCTTGCGCCAGTCGGCGCGCGCAACACTCCAAAACCTTTGCCATATCCGGTGCTTTGGAGGCATCAAGAACAGCGCGGGTTGTCTCCAACCATGCCCGCCGCACCGGTTGCGATATGTCCGACCACTGGCCCCCCACCGACATCGCGGCGCGGCGGGCAACGGCCTTTTCCATCGGCGTCCAATTCATCTCTTGCGTGCTCATATCAGCCTCCAATCACGGCCAGCAGGCCGACAAGGAACAGGGATATTGCGAGGGCTTCGGAGAGGGCGCGGGTCATTGGGTGGCCTCGCGTGCGGTGGGAACGACCAGCCCGAACCTGTCCGATAGCGATCCGCCCGCGGCGAGGTGATCCTCGACCGCCTTGGCCGCCGTCTCGGGGGTAAAGAGGACATGCTCGCCTTCGATGATGCGGTAAAAGCCGCTCGGGTTGGCCTGAAACTCGCTCCATGTCGGGGTGCAGCCCTCGCAGAACGTGAGGCCGTTCTCGCTGTCGTAGCTGTAGGGCTCGTCGTCAAAGACGGGCTGACCGCAGCCCTCGCAAGCCGAAGCCTCGCCAAGGGCATCTATGATCTCATCCAGGCGGTCGCGCGCACGCTTGAGAGCTTGAGCCTCGGGCGTTTTGCTAAGCGCCTTCTCGGCGGCGATCACCGCTTGCTCGGCCGCGATATAATCGGCCTTGGTGTAGCTTTCGTCAGCCATCACGCCGCCTCCTTCGCGCCGGCCTCGGCGCTGTCGATCGGCTTGAGGCACACCGCATAGCGCGTGCCCCGCCAATTATCCGTGATCGTGAAGCGCCCGGCCTCGTCCGCGTCGGAGGCGTGAAGGCTCTCGGGCAGGTTATCGATCATGACCCGCGCGAGGCGCTGGGCCGGGGTGGGCCGGGGGCCGGGCGCGAAGGGCGCGAGGACTGCGGCCACGATGGGGTGGACGTCCTTCATGCCGCCCTCCGCGCGTCTTCGATCAGCGTTGCGCGCACGGCGAGGCCCTGAGAGGTCCAGCGGTAGTTACGCTCGATGAGCTCGGGGCGCTCAGCGCGCGGCGGGTTGGTGTGGAAGGCCAGGCCGAGCGTGACGAGCTCGGCGACGCCGGCCTGCGCCTGCGCAATCGCGGCCTGCGCGTCCTTCGTGTTCAGGCTCGCCAGCGTGCCGGTGCGGATGCAGATGCCGGACGGCCACTGGCGCAGCAGCGCCTTGGCCTCGGGGCCGAGCGTGTCGGCGATGTCGCGCGGTTGCAGCATGGGTCTCCTCCCGTCAGGTGTGGGAGGAACGATACGTAACGTGTCGGCCAACGTCAATACAAAATGTATCGCGCTGCGGATTATGCTGCGGTTCAGCGCCCGGCAAGGGACAAATGGAGGCGGTGGCGATGATCTGGAATCTGTTCCGATGGCCGAAGGACCAACCGAAGCGCGACCGGCAGGCCGAGCCGAGGGGCAAGCCAAAGGGCGAGCGCACCCTGCTATGCGCCGTATCGGGCGAGAGCTTCAGGAACGAGGACGGGCAGAGCCGTCAGGAGCTAATAGAGCTTCTGCAAATCGGCGAACCGGTCGAGCTTCGCCCGGAGCCGGACAATCCGCGCGATCCCGATGCCATCGCCGTGATGACCGACGTCGGCAAGGTCGGATATGTCCCGTCGAAGGCCGACTGGGTATGGCAGGTGATGGACGAGGGGCGCATCAAGAGCGCCCGCATCGCCAAGATTACGGGTGGGACCGGCAGTAAAGGGCACCGCGGCGTCGTGCTGGAGATCACTCTTGCAGGCCGGACAAGCGGCACGTCCAAGCTTTAGCCCGCGCCCGCCCGATCACCAGCCGGACTTCGCCCTGGCCGGCTTCTGCTCGCCGCGCTGGTGGGCCACGAGCCGGTCGAGGCGCTCGGCGACGAGGCACAGTGCGAGCAGGATCAGCGACAGCAGCATGGCCAGCACGCCGAAGCCGAGATGAATGTCTGTGCCGCCGGCGAGCGCCATGAGCAGGCCGGCCATGAAGCCGGGCACGGCGAGAAAGGCGAGAACGTAGGTCATGGGGTCTCGTCCTCGGCGGCCGGCGCCTCGCTTGCCTCCGACGCATCGGTCGGCTTGGCCACGGCCGGCTTTGCGGCAAAGTCGCAGCCCGCTTCGGCAGCAGCCATGAAGACGGCGTTCTCCCGGCCGCGAAGCTCGCCCAGCTCGTTGGCGTGATCTCCCGTTCCGGCGAGGGCGAACAGGGCGGGCCAGAACAGGAACAGCCCGACGCTCATGGCGATCGTGTCGGTGCTGGCGGCGCTGTCCTGGCGGCGGGCGACGTCGAGCACCGCGGCGCGGATACGAGCCGACTCCACCTCATACTCCTCGCAGGTCCAGCCCCTGTACTCGTTCGCCGAGACATAGGACGGCGCGATCTGGTGTGCGTTCTGCGCGCAACCGGCGACAGCCACCGCCGCTGCACACGCCGCCACGAAACGGACTTTGCTCATGGTTGTTTCTCCCCGTCGGCTTTCCCCCGGCCAGCCTATCCGGGCCCGGCGATCGTGCAAGCACAAAGCGAGCGGGTCAGAAGGTGCTCTCGTACTTGCCGATCATGACGCGGGTGATGCGGATCTCGGCGTCCTCGCCGAGCATAGCCGCGTCGAAGTCGAGCCCGTTCTCGTAGGCCCCGCCGCGCTGGTAGCGCGGGTTGGAGGAGCGGAACTCGAGGCGATAGCCCCCGCCGGGGCGGCGGGCGAGCACCTTCAGCGTCGCCTCCACCAGGCCGCCGCGCCGGCGTTCGGTGACCACGACGCAGGGCCGGTTCTTCATCTCGGCCTCGCGCAGCAGGCCCTCGATCCCGTCGGCGGGCAAGGCGTAGTCGAGCGGCACGGTGTCGACATAGCTGCCCGGCGGGGCGATGAGGTCGATGGAATCGCCCTCCACCTTCAGGGCCGCGCGCACGCGGGCGGGGAAGCGGGGATGGGGGAAGGCAGGAATCCACTCGGCCGGGTCGGTTGCATCGTGCACGGTCTCCACCTCTTGCCATACGCCCGCCGCCACGCGTCCCACGACGGGGATTGAGCCTGCAATTTCGGCGGGTTGCAAGGGTGATTCGGTTGCCGGGTCGCTCTCCCGGCCGGTGAGAAGCCATTGAAGCGAGACACGCAAGGCGCGCGCATACCGCTCCGCCACCGGCAGCCGCACGCCCCGGTCGCCGCGCTCGTGCGCGCGGTAGGTCACGGGATTCCACCCGAAGGCGCTGGCTGCGTCCTCCGCGCTCTCGAACCCGGCCCGCTTTCGGGCGGTCTGCAGTCGCTCGTGAATGTTCATCGCGAGATTTCCGGTACACCGCCGCGCAATACAAAAGGTGTTGCCTAAAGCCGATACGTTACGTATCGTGCGCGGCATGGATAGCTTTGCATCGATCATCACCGTCATCGGTGTCCCCCGTCTTGCCGAGGCGCTGGGCCAGCGCCCGGGCACGGTTCGCAACTGGCGAAACCGCAGCGATGCGATTCCGCCGGCCTTCTGGCTGAAGACCGAAGAGCTCGCGCGCAAGGAGGCGGCCGCCGAGACCGATCCGAAGCGCCGGGCGGATCTGGAACGGATCACGGTCGCGCGCATGGCCGAGATCGCGGCGGCCAAGGCCGCCAGCTCCGAGGCCGCCTGATGGCGCGCGGGCGTGTTTCCGTTCGTCGAGCGCTCGGCTTCGCGCTGGTGCGGCTCGGTTACGCGCTTGCGCGCGGTCCGAGGGCCAACTTCATTGCCTGCGATTCCTGGACCGAACGAGATCGGCGTGGGCCTGCAGGCGCTCGCAGAGATGGGCGACCTGATCTTCGCGCATCCGAACGGCCATCTGACCGGCGTGGGTCTCCATGACGAGCACGACGAAGGGTGCATCGGGATCGACGGCGACGAGCCAGCGATCGAGATCCAGTACGACCTCGGGCGTGATGTTGCGGGGCATGTCGGCTCCTTTCGCGGCGAGCCTGCGACAGCCCGCCGGGCAAGTCGACTCCGGTGCATCGGATTTTCTCCCGCTGCCGTCCGTATGCGACGCCGCGCCGGCGCCCTGGCGCCCTGCCGGAGAAGCCGCCGCCGCGGTGCTGGCTTGTCTCCGGTCCTCCCTCGCATCCGCTCGGTCGGGCGCGCCACGGGGCGCGGCGGGCGGTCGCCCTTGCGGCGCGGCGCCAGAGGGCGCCCCGCCGAGTGCCCTGAATATGCGTATTCGGCGGGCCGGGGTCATCAGAAAAGCAAAGGGGAACGTCCGATGAACATCCGCGAGCATTCCAAGCTGGCGCGCCTGCTGATCGAGGCGTGCGGCGGGCTGGACGAGGCGAGCGCGCACTGCCGGGTCAGGAAGTCGGTGCTGTCGGGATACCAGAACCCGAACGATGCGAGCACCATGCCGGCCGATGTCCTTTACGACCTGGAGACCTATTGCGGCCGGGCGATCTATTCGCGCGCGCTGGCGCAGCGCCACAGCGTGCAGGCCACGGTCTCGGCGCTGATGGCGGTGTCGGATCTGGACATGAGCGCGAGCGAGATCAGCCACGCGCTGGTCGAGGCCATCGATCCGAAGGGGCCGGGCGGGGCCGCGATGACGCCGCGCGAGATCGACGAGCTGCTCGAGCGCCTGCACCGCCACGACGCGGCGCGCATGGCCGCCATCGAGGCGATCCGCAAGAGCCGGGAGGGCTGATCACGGCGACAGCCCGCGCCCCCGGGCAAAGTGTTTTCCCCACGGCCAGCAAAGGAGACCCCACTATGGCCGCCAATGTGAAGCAGCTCCGCGAGGAGACCGATCAGACCCGCATGCCGAGCGAGGAAGTGCTGAAGAACCTCGCCCGGCAGGTGACCTCGGCCAAGGCCGAGATGGACGAGGCGCGCGGCGAGATCGGCGCGATGATCAAGAGCGCGGAGGAGACCCACAACGTCCACCGCAAGGCGTTCAAGCTGTGCCTGCAGCTGGACCGGATGGACGACGACAAGCGCGACGCCTTTCTGGCGCATTTCGACGACTACCGCGAGAAGCTCAAGCTCGATCGCGCGGGCAAGCTGTTCGCGGCCTAGGGCGGGGCGGGCCGGCATGAAGATCCTCGCCTTCGATCTCGGGACCAAGTCCGGCTGGGCCTTCGGTGCGCCCGGCTGGCGGCGTGCGCCCGATGCCGGCCTCGTCCGCCTGCCCCGCACGGGCGAGGACATCGGCCGCTTCGCCCATGCGTTCCGCGCCGAGGCCCGCGCGCTGATCGAGCGCTTCGAGCCCGACATCGTCGGCTTCGAGAGCCCGTACCTGCCCGCCACGCGGTTCAACCCGGTGACGCGCAAGCCGGAGCTCGCGACCAACATCACCACGCTGCGCAAGCTCTACACCATCGCCGGCGTGCTCGAGCTGGTCTGCGCCGATTACAAGATCCGGTGCGTGGAGGAGCACATCCCCACGATCAAGAAGGCCGTGACGGGCAACGGGCGGGCGACGAAGGAGCGGATGATCCCCGCGGCGGAGAGCTTCGGCCTGGTCTATCCCGCGGGGCTGAAGATCACCAGGAGCGAGGACGAGCGCGAGCACCTGGCCGACGCCTTCGGGGTCTGGCTGTGCGTGGCGCGCGCGGTGGCCAGCGGCGAGGCCGCGCAGATCGAGCCGCTGTGGGTGGCGGGACGGGGGGCGGCGTGAGCGCGGTTGCGAAGAACGCCCATGTGTGGGAGCGCGATGAACTCGACTGGTATGTCGAGCCCGAGCGCTGCACCCGCCAGCTTCTCGCTCGCGAGAGATTTATGGGCCCAATCTGGGACCCGGCCTGCGGCGGTGGCAACATCGTCCTCGCCCTGCTTGCCTGTGGCCATCAAGCCAAGGGGACTGACATCGTCCGCCGCGTCGGCGCGCAGGAGACGTGGTTCCACGGCGAGCGCGACTTTCTGAAGATGATCCACCCCGTCGCGGGCAACATCGTCTGCAACCCGCCGTTTTTTCGCGCGAAGGGCGCCGAGGCGTTTATCCGCAAGGCGCACGAGCTGGCGTGGGGCAAGATCGCGATGTTTCTCGACATCCGATTCCTTGCCGGCGCCGATCGCGCCACCGGGCTGTACCAAGACTTGCCGCCGTCCCGTATCTGGATCGTCACGCCGCGCGCCTCTTGCCCGCCGGGCCAATACCTGATGGACGGCGGCAAGGCGGGCCACGGTTCGTCGGACTGGTGCTGGGTCGTCTGGGACAAGACAGCGCCCGCGCCTGCATTTCCCGCCCTAGGCTGGCTCACCGCAGAAGACGAGGTGGCGTCATGAAAACCCTGACGCCCGACGAGATCGATGCCTGGTCGGCGTCGCGCCAGCGCTATCCGGACGTGGCCGTGGCGCTGGTCAAGACCGACGAGGGCCGGTTGGTCATGATCGACTGCGCCGGGCTGTGCTGGTTCGCGCGCCTGGCCTCGCCGCGCTTCATCGGCGGCGAGCACGACGACCTGCGCGGCCTGCCTGCCATCCTGACGCCGGTGGAGGGCCCGTACACCGCCGAGCAGATGCGCCTCATGACCGGCGAGCCCGCCATAGTGGGCTATGCCCGCGGCCTGCCCCGGCCCGGCGGGAGGGCGGCATGAAAGACGGCGCGATCCTCGACTATCCTGCATCGCAGGGCGAATCCCCCGCGCTCGCCGAGACGGCTCCGCCGCACTCGATAGAGGCCGAGCAGGCTTTCATGGGCGCCCTGCTGTGGGACAACGGTCTGTTTGACGCGGTCAGCGACTGGCTCGCGCCGGAGCATTTCTACGATCCCGTCCACGGGCGGATATACCGCATCGCGGCCGAGATGATCGGATCTGGGCGGCTGTGCGACGGGGTGATGCTGAAGGCGCGCCTCGAGGCCGATGGCGGGCTGAAGGAGATCGGCGGCACGGCGTATCTGGCCGAGCTGGTTGCCGAGAGCGTCGACGCGGCGTCGGGTGAGGCCTATGCGCGCCTGATCTACGAGCTGTCGCGCCGGCGGGCGCTGATCGAGCTGTCGGCCGACATGGCGCGCGAGGCGAGGACGGGCGAGGGCGAGGACGCGGCCGAGCGCATCATCGAGACCGCCGAGTCCCGCCTGTCCGCGCTGTGCGGGGCGAGCGAGGAGGGGCGCGAGGCCGGGGCCGCCGAGGCGTTCGACCTGGCGCTGGCCGAGATCGACAACCCGTCTGTGCGCATCCCCACCCGCCTGCACGCCCTGGAGGAGCGCATGGGCGGGTGGCGGCCCGGCGGGGTCTACATCATCGCGGGCCGCTCCTCCATGGGCAAGACGGCGCTGGGCGTGGAGGCGGCCTGGCGGGTTGCCGAGAGCGGGCTGGCCACGGTCTTCGTCTCCATCGAGATGCCGCGCCAGGAGGTCGCCTGCCGCATCGGGGCGAGCCTCACGGGTATCCAGTATCGCAAGATCCTGAGCGGGCAGGTCGACATGGAGGACCGCCGCGCCCTGAGGGGCGCACGCGAGCGGATCGCCGCCGCGCCGCTGACCATCATGGACGTGCCCGGGGTGACCGTGGCGGGCCTGCGCGCGCGCCTTCGCCGCTGGAAGCGGGCCCAGCTCGCCGCCGGGCGCAAGATCGGCGTGGCGGTCGTGGACTATCTCCAGCTGATCAAGCCCGAGCGCGATGCCGGCAGCATCTATGCCGACGTGACCAAGATCAGCCGGGCGCTGAAGCCGCTCGCCCGCTCGCTGCAGATCCCGCTGATCGTGCTGGCCCAGCTCTCGCGCGAGACCGAGCGGGAGAAGGACAAGCGCCCGCGCCTGTCGCACCTGCGCGATTCGGGAGCGATCGAGGAGGACGCGGACGCGGTGCTGCTGCTGTACCGCGACGCCTACTACGCCGACCGCGAGCCCGAGCACGACGACACCGTGAAGGAGCAGGACCGCAAGAACCGCGCGGGCTCCTACGAGATCGAGATCGACGTGGCGAAGAACCGCCAGGGCGCGATCGGCCGCGTCAGCCTGTGGTGCGACGTGAAGACCAATCAGTTCAGGGAGTGGAGGTAATCATGGGCAATCCGTGGATGAAGTTCTATCCGGGCGATTGGCGCGCTGATCCAAAGCTCCGGATGTGTTCGCTCCAGGCCCGCGGGCTCTGGATCGAAATGCTGGCCTTGATGCATGAGGCCAGCCCTTACGGCCACCTTCTCGTCAACGGCCGGCGGCCGACTGACGCGCAGCTCGCCGTGTTGGCAGGAGCCCCATCCGACCAGATCACCGATCTACTCGGCGAGCTGGAGGCGGCCGGGGTGTTCTCCCGCACGAGAGAGGGCGTGATCTACTCGCGCCGCATGACCCGTGACGAGAAGAAAAGCGCCACAGCGCGCAAGAACGGCCAAAAAGGGGGCAATCCAAGTGTCGGAAGAAAAAAGGAAAATCCGCCGTTGGATAACCCCCCGGATAACCCACCGGATAAGCCCCAGAAGCCAGAAGCCAGAAGCCAGAAGGGGGAGCGCGCGGACGCGCGCAAGCCGGCCCCCATCACCGCCGAGCATTTGAGGCAGATCGAGCAGGTCTACCCGAAAGCCGGTCTGGTGAACGATTCCCCGCAAGCCCTTCTGCACCAGGTGGGCCGGGCAAGCCTCAGGCTTGGCGGGATCGACCGGCTGATCGACTCGATGCGCCGCTATGCCGCCGCCGTCGATGAGGCCGACACGCTGCCCAAGGGCTTGCGCAAGTTCCTCGACCCGGCCGAGGGCCTTGCCGAGCGCTACGCCCCGCCGGAGACCGTGAACGGGCGGACGGTGGAGAGCTGGGAGGGCGAGCTTGCGCTGTGGCGCGACCACGGCAGCGAGGACCCGCAGATGTGGCGCCGGCGCGTCGGCGGGCCCAATCCCGGCGAGCCCGGCTGCAGGGCCCCGGCCGAGCTGCAGCGCCGGTTCGGGTTCGATCCGCGCCCTTTGGCCGTGGGTGAGGGGAGGGCGGCGTGACCTACCACACCCGCCCGCTGGCCGATCTCACCGGCGGCAGGGACGGCCACCCGATCGACCTGTCGGCCAGGGTGCGCGTCAGCCAGAAGCCGAACGAGCCCGACGAGTGGGCCCCGATCGACGTGAGCCATCCGGTGGAGAAGGCCCGCCTGCGCTTCGTCGAGAAGGGCGTGTCCTGGCTCGGCCGGGACGAGCGCGAGGTGGACCGGCGATACCGCGCCGCGCGGGTGTGGCAGGGCCTGTACCTGACCGCCTCGGGCCAGATGAGCGGCGGCACGCTGTACGGCGAGCGCGTTGACGGCCGCGGGGACGGGGAGATGGGCCAGCTGATCCAGCTGCAGGCCGGGATCGACCGGGTGCGCATCGTGCACGGCAGGCGCGAGACCGGGGAGGAACCCGCACGCGGCATGACGGTGCGCCGCCAGCACGATCTCGACGCGGTGTGCGGGGAAGGCGCCGGGCTGTCGCAGCACGCGCGCGCCATGGGCCTGCACCGCTCGAGCGTGATAGAGTCCGTGATCGCCGGGCTGGACGCCGTGGCAGGCTACGCCCCGTGGTCGGCCCGCCTGGAGCGCGTGCAGGTGCTGATGATCCGCCCGGTGGTGCGCGCGAGCAGACCTGTGACGAACCGGAAGGGAAAGCGCCGTTAACGCTTTCACTGTTGACGCACCCCACAAAATCAGGCATGCGATCAGGTAGTCAGGAATGCTGCGCCCCGCCGGTCATCGATCGCGCGGGGCGTTTGCGTAGAGGAGGCGCGATTGGCACGCCGCACCCAGCGCAGCCCCGAGGCCGAGCGCTACCGGCGCCTGTACAAGACCGCCGCATGGATGAAGGCCCGCCTCGCCCAGCTCGCCCGCCAGCCGCTGTGCGAGCGCTGCCGCAGGCGCGGGATCGTGCGCGCCGCCACTGTGGTGAACCACCGCGTCCCGCACAAGGGCGACTGGTCCCTGTTTATCGACCCCGAGAACCACGAGAGCGCGTGCGCGCCCTGCCACGATGGCGAGATACAGAGCGCGGAGCGCCTGGGCTACAGCAAGAGCCTCGCCCCCGATGGCACGCCGACCGACCCGGCCCACCCATGGAACGCCGACTGACTGTTGCCACAGCGGCAACAATAGGGGGGAGGGGCGGGTCCAATCTCTGGGGGGTGGAGCGCTTGGGACCGGCGTGGGGGTCAAGAACAGAATTAGTTTCGCGGGATCGTCACTAATTCGGCGGTCAAAAGCGGATTATTTCCCGGCGTTGATGCCGCTTCGGAAAAGGTGAGCTATGGGGCTTCGCGGGCCTGGTGCGTCGCGGGCTAGGGCTGCACGCGAAGCGGCCAGGCAATCGCGGCGCCGGATGCCGTGGAAGAAAAAGGGGCTGAGCCGCGTCGAGCGGGTGATCGCCTTCCTGGAATGGCTGCCCATCACGAAGGGCAAGCTCGCCGGCACGAAGATGAAGCTGCTGCCCGAGCAGCGCGAGTTCGTCGAGGCGGTGTACGGGCGCAAGGACGTGCGGCTGGGTATCAAGTCGGAGCCGCGGGGCAACGGCAAGTCCGGGCTGTGCTCGGGGCTTGCGCTGTGCCACCTGCTCGGGCCGGAAGCGGAGCCCCGGGGCGAGGTCTACTCGGCGGCGATCGACCGGCAGCAGGCCGGCATCCTGTTCAACGAGATGGAGGCGATCATCCTGGCGGTGCCGGAGTTTGCCGCGGCGGTGAACATCCAGCGCTTCCACAAGCGGATCGAGGTCACCGATCCGGACCATCCCGGCGCATACTCGACCTACGAGGCGCTGAGCCAGGATGCGCGCCGGGCGCACGGTCTCGCGCCGAGCCTGTGGATCTACGACGAGCTGGCGCAGGCGCGGAGCCGCGAGCTGCTCGACAACCTGCAGACCGCGATGGGCAAGAGGAACCGCTCGCTCGGGCTGATCATCTCCACCCAGGCGCCGGACGATCTTCACCCGCTTTCGCAAATCCTTGACGACGCGCTGGCGACGAAGGACCCGGGGATCGTGGTGCACCTCACCTGCGCGCCGGACGATGCCGATGCGTTCGCGGAGGAAACGATCCGAGCCTGCAACCCGGCGGCCGACGTGTTTCTCGACATCGGCACGATCCTGAAGGAGGCCGAGCGCGCGCGGCGGATACCGGCCTTCGAGCCGGCGTTCCGCAATCTCCGGCTCAATCAGCGCGTCGATGCCAATGCGGAGAGCCGGATCGTGACGCGCCCGGTCTGGGAGGCGTGCGGGGGCGCGATGATCGATCCCGAGGAGCTGGCCGGCAGGACCTGCTACGGCGCGCTCGACCTGTCGGGCAAGCACGACCTGACGAGCCTCACGCTGGTGTTTCCGAACGACGAGCCCGAGCCGGTCTACGACATCCTCGCCTTCTTCTGGACGCCGGAGGGCCAGATGGAGGCGCGGCCCGACCGGGAGCGCGAGATCATGCGCACCTGGATCGACGCCGGGTTCATCACCGCAACGCCGGGCGCGACGATCCGGTATCGCTACATGGCCGAGCAGATCGCGGAGCTGCGCCGGCGCTTCGACATCAAGGCCATCGGCTTCGACCGCTGGCGCATCGACGACTTCAAGGCCGACATGGAGGAGGAGGGGCTCGACGACCTTCCCCTCGAGCCGCACGGCCAGGGGTTCAAGGACATGGCCCCGGCGATCGACCAGCTGGCCGAGTGCGCGCTCACCGGCCGCCTGCGCCATGGAGACAACCCGGTGCTGACCGCGTGCGTGGCCAACGCGATCACGGTCAGCGACCCGGCGGGCAATCTGAAGATCGACAAGGAGCGCTCCAACAAGCGCGCGCTCCTGCGCATCGACGGGGCGGTGACGCTCGCCATGGCGCTCAACGTGGCCAAGCGCTTCGAGGGCGAAGTGCAACAAGACATTCCCGAAGACTACGAGGTGACGGTCATATGATCCGACGCGCCATGCAAAGCGCGCTCCGCCTCGTCGCGGGAGCGCCGGGAGTTCGCCGCGACCCGACCGATCCGCGCTGGTGGGACGAGCACCCCGACGTACTGAGCCCGGCCGGGGTCTACGTGACCGACGAAACGGCGCTGAATCTGCCGATCGTGATCGACTGCCTGAACGTGCTGTCGCAGCCGATCGCCTCCCTGCCCAAGCGGGTTTACCGGCGCACGCGCGACGCCGATGGCAAGCCGGCGCGCGAGCCGGTCGACAATCACCCGATTGCCGACCTGATGCGGGCCAAGCCGAACAACACGATGACGGGCTACGAGTTCTTTGCCTTCATGCAGTGGAACCTCGCCTGGTATCGCAACGCGTTCGCGGAGATCCTGCCCGGTCCGCGCGGCGCCGTCGACCAGCTCATCCCGATCCATCCCTCGCGGGTGACGGTGCAGAAGCAGCGCGACGGATCGGCGCTCTACCATGTGGACGAGCCGGGCAACCGGCGGGTCCTCACGCCGGACGAGATCTGGCATCTGCGGGCCGCGCCGTTCGATAAAGACGCGCTGTGCGGCATCTCGATGCGCATTACCGGCCAGGAGGCGCTTGGGGCCGCGCTGGCGGTGCAGCGATACGGCGCGCGCTTCTTCAAGAACAACGCCACCTCGGGCGGTGTGATCGAGCATCCCTCGAGCTTCAAGGACAAGGAGCAGCGGCGCAGCTTCATTGAGGCGTGGCGCGCGGCGAGCACCGGCGACAACGCGCACAAGGACCGGGTGCTCGAGTTCGGGATGAAGTACACGCCGGGCAAGGTCAACAACGACGAGGCGCAATTCCTCGAGACCCGCAAGGAGGCCGATCTCGACATTGCGCGCATGTGGCGGATTCCGCCGCACAAGGTGGGCCATCTCGAGCGCGCCACGTTCTCGAACATCGAGCAGCAGTCGATCGAGTTCGTCGTCGACACGCTGCTGCCCTGGATCACGCTATGGGAGCAGGCGATCAGCCGAGACCTGATCGTCGGGGACCAGACGTATTTCGTGGAGTTCAACGTCTCCGGCCTTCTGCGCGGAGACATCAAGAGCCGCTTCGAAGCCTACACGCAGGGCATCCAGAACGGCTGGCTGTCGCCGAACGACGTGCGCCGGCTGGAGAACCTCAATCCGATCCCCGGCGGCGACCAGTACTGGCGCCCGCTCAACATGGCCCCGCTGGACGCGCCCTACGAGACCGCCGGCGCGGGCACGCGCGAAGCGCTCGCCGAGCTCAAGCAGATCCTTCAGGAAAAGGAGCGCGCCGATGAACCGGCCGACTGATCACGACCGCCGCGCCCATGTGGACCTGGGCCCGGTCGATTGCCTCGACCGCTCCCGGCTGGCGCGGTTTTGCGGCGACACCCGCCCGGCCGCTCAGGCTGGCAATGCGGTCACGACCGCCGGTGTTGCGGTCATCCCGGTCACGGGCGTGATGACGCTGCACGGGATCGAGATATTCGGCCGGACCATCGGCGGTACCACGGCGCGCACGCGCGAGCGGATCGCCCGCGCGCTCGGCGACGAGTCGGTCTCGCAGATCGTGCTCAACATCGACAGTCCCGGCGGCGCGGTGGACGGCATCCCCGAGCTTGCCGCCTTCATCCGCGAGGCGAACGAGCAGAAGCCCGTCACGGCGGTGGCCAACACGCTGGCTGCCTCGGCGGCCTACTGGATCGCCACCGCCGCGGGCGAGCTGGTGGTGACGCCCTCCGGCGAGGTCGGCTCCATCGGGGTCTACATCCATCATGAAAACTGGGCGGCGTTCGAGGAAGGGCTCGGGGTCGAGCACACCTTCGTTCACGCCGGGCGCAACAAGACCGAGGCCAACATGTTCGAGCCGCTCTCCGAGGAGGCGCGCGCGCATCTGCAGGCCCGGGTGGACGATGTCTACGCGATGTTCATCGCCGACGTCATGCGCGGGCGCGGCGTCACCCGCTCGGTCGCCTCGGGCGAGCAGTTCGGCGAAGGCCGGACCTACGGGGCGCGCGAAGCCGTGCGCCGCGGCATGGCCGACCGGGTCGCGACGCTGGAGGAAACGGTGGCGCGCCTGACCCGCCCGTCGGGCCGTCCGCGCCGCCGCGCCAGCAAGTTCGCCTTCATCTGATTTCGCGCATCGCGCGCGAAACCCGACTGTCCCCGCCGGAGATACCGGGCCGGCGGGACGGTGTCTCTCGTGCCCGGTTGTCAGAAGGAGCGCTTCCCATGAAGCATCTTAAGGAGCTCCGTCAGAGCGTTGCCGACCTGAAGAAGCAGGGGCGCGAGAAGACGGACGAGTACAACACCCTCGCCGCGAAAGCGGAGAAGGCCGAACTCGGCGAAGAGGAACAGGCGAAGCTCGCCGCCCTCGAAAGCGAGATCGAGAAGCTGGAGGAGCGGACCGAGGCGGCTCAGGCCGAGCTCGACAAGGCCGAGGCGGCGAACCGGCGCAAGAAGCTGTTCGCCGAGCCCGAGGCCCCGCGCCCGTCCGGCCGCAACCCGGCCCGGTCCTACGGCACGAACGAGCCCAGCCCGGAGCGCTGCTTCGGCTTCCGCTCGCTCGGCGAGTTTGCCGGGGCCGTGCAGAAGGCGAGCGCCGGCCGTACCGTCGACGACCGCCTGCAGCAGTTCGCGGCGCCGTCGAACTTCCACCAGGAAGCCGGCGGGGATGCGGGCGAGGGCTACCTGGTGCCGCCGCAGTTCCGCGAGGAGATCTACGACCTCGTGTTCTCCGAGCCGGACATCTTCACCATGGTCGACACCGAGCCGACGCGCTCGAACCACGTGAAGATGATCCGCGACGAGACCACGCCGTGGGGCTCGACCGGGATCACGGCGAACTGGCGCGCCGAGGGCACCCAGATGAGCGCGGACAAGCTCGCCCAGAAGGAGGTCGGCGTCGACCTTCACGAGCTCTACGTCTTCGCCCTGGCGACCGAGGAGCTGCTGGAGGATGCCCCGCGTCTCGGCGACCGCCTGACGCGCAAGGCCGCCGACGCGATCCGCTGGAAGGCGTCGGACGCGGTGGTCTACGGCAACGGCGTCGGCAAGCCGGAGGGCTACTTCGAATCCGCGGCGCTGGTCACCCAGGCCAAGGAGTCGGGCCAGTCGGCCGACACGATCACGGCGGCCAACGTGCTGAAGATGTACGCCCGCCAGCTCAACCCGGCCCGCTCGGTCTGGCTGGCCAATGTCGACATCCTGCCGCAGCTCGGCACGATGACGATCGGCGACCAGCCGGTCTGGACCCCGCCCTCGAGCGGGATCACCGGCGCGCCCGGCGGGTTCATCCTCGGCCGGCCGCTGATCTTCACCGAGCACGCCAAGACGCTCGGCGACAAAGGCGACCTGCATTTCGTCGACCTCATGGGCTACTACAGCCCGCAGAAGGCCGGCGGTATCCGCTTCGCCGACAGCCTGCATCTGTACTTCGACTACAACATGCGGGCCTTCCGCTGGACGTTCCGCATGGGCGGGCGCCCCTACCTGTCGTCCCCGGTCTCCCCGGCGAACGGCTCAAACACGAAGTCGCACTTCGTCGTGCTCGCCGAGCGCGCCTAGGCGTCCTGATCGGCGGGGCGTGATCGTGCGCCCCGCCGTCCATCTTCCTGAAAGGAGAGACCCACATGGGGAACAAGAACCTTCGCCCCTCCGACCGCGTCGCGGTGCTGGGGAGCATCGACCCGGACGCCTACTTGGCCTCCACTGTCACCACCGGCTGGGTGTCGGCCAAGCAGTTCATGACCTTCATGGCGCTTGTCCAGGCCGGCACGCTGGGCACGAACGCCACGCTCGACGCGAAGATCGAGCAGGCGAGCGATTCCAGCGGCACCGGCGCCAAGGACGTCTCCGGCGCGGCGATCACGCAGCTGACCCAGGCCGGCACGGACGATTCCGACAAGCAGGCCGTCATCAACCTGCGCCACGAGGATCTCGACATCGCCAACGGCTTCGACCACATCCGCCTGTCGATCACGATCGGCACCGCGGCCTCGGATGCCGGCGGCGTGCTCCTCGGTCTCGACCCGGCCTACGGCCCGGCGTCGGACAATGACGCGTCGAGCGTGGCCGAGATCGTCTGATGAAGGTCCGCTTCACTCAGACGCGCGTCGTCGCGGACGAGCATGAAGGGACCGATCGCGAGACCCGGTTCGAACAGGACCGGGTCTACGATCTCCCCGAGGCGTCCGCCGAGCGGTGGATCGCGCGCGGCGTTGCCGTGGCGGTCAGCGAAAGCGAGGCAAAGCCCGCTTCGGCTCCGGCCGCTGCGCCTGCCAAGCCGCAGGCCAAGGCCGGGTCGCGGAAAAAAACCGCTGGTTCGGCAAGTAGGTAGGGCAGAGCTGCGCCATGGGCTACACCCTGATCACCGCGCCGGCCGCCGAGCCGCTGTCGCTTGCGGATGCCAAGGCGCATCTGCGCGTCGACTTCACGGCCGACGACGGTGAGATCACCGACCTGATCGCGCAGTGCCGCGCGGCGATCGAGACGTGGACCCGGCGCAAGATGATCGCGCAGACCTGGGAGCGCAGCTTTGCGGGCTTCCCGCTGCGCGATGCCGACCCGATCGAGCTCGACCTGCCGCCGGTCGCCTCGATCACGTCGATCAGCTATGTCGACGAGGACGGGGCCACGCAGACCTTTGCGGCGGAAAAGTACATCCTCGAGGCCGGATGGGAGCCGGGGCGCATCCATCTGGCCTACGAGCAAGAATGGCCGGCCACACGCGCGGTGGCGAACGCGGTCACGGTGCGCTTCGTCACGGGCCGGGCCGACGCGGCGGCGGTCAAGGAGAAGGACGGCGACCTCATCGCCGCCCTGAAGCTGCTGCTCGCCCACTGGTATCAGAATGCGGCCGGCGTGAATGTCGGCAACATTGTCAACGAGATGCCGCTCGGTGTCCGGGCCCTGCTCGACCCGTACAGAAATTACTGAGGCCACGGCCCGGCCCTGGCGCGGCGCGAGCGTGCTTCTTGCCGGGGCGGGGCCGTCGGCCGGTATGGCGCCGGCGCGCGCGGCGTTCGAACGGCTTGCGCGCTCGGACCGGGTGCGGGTCGCGGTGGTCAACGAAACCGCGCTCCTCGCGCCGCGCGCCGACCTCGTAGGCGCAAGCGATGGGTCCTGGTGGAGCCACACCGCCTTCGACTGGCGGGCCAGCCGCGCGCTCAAGGTCAGCGCCGCCGATGGCCCGCATTGCCGCGAGGGTGTCGTCAGAATCGTGGCGGCGGGCCACGAGATGCGCTTCGAGCGGCGGGGCTGCGTCGGGGCCGGGGGCAGCAGCGCGTTCCAGGTGCTGAACCTGCTCGCGCAGTTCGGCGCCGCGCGCATCGGCCTCATCGGGATCGACGCGGGGGAGCCGGTGCACTGGCACGGCGAGGGCTGGCCGTTTGCACCCGGCGCCCGGCTCAAGCCCTGGGTGACGCGCACATGGCGCACCTGCTTCGACGCGGCGGCCGGTGTGCTGGCCGATCGCGGGATCGAGGTCGTCAACCTTTCGCCCGTCTCGGCGCTCACCGCCTATCCGCGCCGGGATCTCACCGACTGGATCGAGGAACACGATGGCCGCACGTAGCGCCGGCGATCTTCGCGAGGTCGTCACGATCGAGCAGCAGTCGCAGGTCCACCAGGGCGGCGGGGTCTATGCGCCGGGCTGGTCGACGCTGCACGGAAGCGTTCGCGCGCGGATCGAACCGCAGAGCGGGCGCCAGGTCATGCGCGCCGAGCAGACCGTGGACCGTCACCGCTATCTGGTGACGATCTACCGGCGCACGGGGCTCGACAACACGATGCGCCTCGTCTGGACCAACGAAAGCGATCGCAAGCTCCGCATCGAGAGCGTCGGGCTCACCCCCGGCGACCGGCGCTACATGGAGCTGGTCTGCTACGAAGAGGAGCCCGCGACGTGATCTCCGGCGGGCGCATCGAGGGCGGCGCGCGCATCCGCCGCCTGGTCCAGGCGATCGAGCGCCAGGACCGGCGCATCACCGAGCCGATCAAGGCCGCGCTGGAGCGCGGGGCGGAGCGGATCGAGGCGGCGATCAGGAGCGAGATCATCGCCCAGGGCGCGGTCGACGAGGGCGACCTGTTCGACGCGGTGGGCAAGAAGAAGCTGTCCAACGGGTTCCGCTGGAAGATCGGCTATTTCAAGAAGGGCAATCTGCGCAAGTGGCGCCTGGCCGGCTGGCGCGCGCACTTCGTGGAGTTCGGCACGCGCACGCAGCGCCCGCGCCCGGTCGTGCGGCAGGGCTTCCGCAGCCAGCTTCGCCCGGCCCGCGCGGAGATCCGGCGCGAGACCCGGCGCGCGCTGCGCCGCTTTGCCCGCTAGAGGTGATCCATGGCCTTTCGAAGCGATGCCGAATGGCAGCTGCAGCTGGCCATCTACGCCCGGCTGACCGCAGAGCTGCCCGCGGGCGTGCCGGTCTATGACGGGGACTCGGTCCCGCCCGGCGCCGCGCTGCCCTACGTGACGATCGGCGAGGACAGCTACGAGGACACGCCCGACAAGACCCACGAGGAAGCCGACGCCACGGTGACCGTCCACACCTGGAACGGGCTGTCGGGAAGCTACATCGCGCGCAAGGGCGCCAAGACGCTGATCGGTCTCGTCAGCCGCGCGCTTCACCGCCGCCCGCTGGACGCGGAGTTCGTCGCGGCAGGCGTCACGAACCTGAAAACCCCGGTGTGCGTGCGCGAGTTCGCGGACGCCTTCAAGGACGACGACCCCGACACCTGGCACGGCGTCGTCCGTTTTCGCGTCAACCTCACGGAAGGATAGAGGACCATGGCCAAGGAAGATGGCGCCAACGTACTGCTGAAAGTTGGCGATGGCGGGACGTCGGAGACGTTCACCACGCTTGCCGGCCAGCTGAACACCCAGCTGCAGATCGAGACCGACGAGATCGATCACACCGCCAAGGACAGCGGCGATTTCGGCGAGTACGCGCCCGGACGTATGCGGGTCACCGTGACCTGCTCCGGCAGGACGAAGTGGAACGACTCCGTTGCCGCGCTGGAAAACCTGCTGACCGCGGCCCAGAACAGCGCTGCGATCAATGTCGAGTGCCACGTCAACTCGGATGGCGACAAGTACGCCTTCAGCGCGATCGTTTCGGGCGGCATCACCGGGCAGGACAAGGAGTCGACGCAGTACGACTTCACCCTGCGCAATGCCGGCACCGTGACTGTCCCGACCTACTAGGGCGCGGGGCATGACCAACAAGGTACGCGGTGAGGTCACGCTGACCCTGGCGGGCAAGGCGGTCACGCTGCGCCCGACCTGGGACGCCATCGTGGCGACCGAGGCGGCGTGGGACTGCGGCTGGCCGGAGATCGTGCGCCGGCTCGAGCTGCAGCGCTTTCGCCTGCCCGAGCTGGCCGCCCTGATCCTGGAAGGCATCAAGGCTGCCGGCCCGCAGAAATACGCCGAGCCGACGCTGAAGCAGGTCGGCGAGCTGCTGATCGCCCACGGCGCGCTGCAGGACGACGTGGTGGAGGCGCTGGTGACCTACGTCATGGGCCCGCTTCACGACTTCGACAAGGCCGCCAGGGACGATCCCGACGCGGGAAAGACGAAGGCGGGGACGGTCCCCTCCGCCTGAGCGACATAGCCCCGGATTTCCAGGGTGCGGCCTCGGCCGCAATGCACTGGAGCCCCGACACATTCTGGTCCTCCACCCCCGGCGAGTTCCTGCGCGCGGCGGCGGCCCTGCGCCGCATGCACAACCCGCAGGAGGCCGGATCGGAGGAGTGGGACCGCTGGAAGCGCAAGACGTTCGGAGACGCGTAGATGGCCGGTGAACTCGACCGTATGAGCGTGGTGCTGGAGGCGCAGACCGCCCCCCTGCGCCGCGGCATCGAACAGGTGGAGCGCCGGCTGTCGCAGTTTGACAGCCGGTTCCGCCGCAACATGCGGCAGAACGAGCGCGCGACGACCGCCTTTGCGCGCGGATTCCAGCGGCTGGCCGTCAGCGTCGGGGCCGTCGCCGGCGCGAGCGCGCTGGCCGCGTTCACGCAGCAGTCTCTCGCCGCGGCGGAATCGATCAAGGACGTGGCCGACCGCGTGGGCTTTGCGACCGAGCGCCTGCAGGAGCTGCGCTTCGCCGCGGATCAGAACGGCTCCTCCGCGCGCACGCTCGACATGGCGCTGCAGCGCTTCTCCCGGCGCGTGGCCGAAGCCGCCCAGGGCAGCGGCGAGCTGGCCGGCGATCTTCGCCGGCTTAACATCCCGCTGCGCGACGCCAACGGGCAGATGCGCGACAGCTACGACATCCTGCGCGACTACGCCGACGCGATCCAGAACGCCGAAAGCGAGCAGGAACGCCTGCGCCTCGCGTTCAAGGCCTTCGACTCCGAGGGCGCGCAGCTGGTCGCGCTCATGGCCCAAGGCTCGGAGGGGATCGACCACTTCAGCGCCCGCGCCCGCGAGGCCGGTCTGGTGCTGGAAGACGGCATCGTGCGGCAGGGCGCGGAGGCCAACGCCACGCTGCGGGCGATGCGTCAGGAGTTCCAGACCGGGCTGAACCGGGCGATTCTGGAAAATGTCGACGGGATCGAGACGCTGGTCTCGGCGATCGGCAATCTGGTGCGCGGCATGCTGACCGCGATCGGCGCGGCCCACCGGCTTGGCGTGGAGATCCGCGACCTTCTCAATCTCGACACGCCGGGCCTCGAGGAGCAGGCAGCGGGTTTCGCCACGGCCGCCGCCCGGATGCGCGCCAACCCGAACATGACGCGCGGCGAGCTGCGCTCGCTTCTGAACGACCAGGTCGGCCGCGATGAAGCGCGCCGGTTCATGCAGAGCGTCGGCCTCGTCAATGCCGACGGCCGCACGCTGGGCAGCCGGCTGCCGATCGACGGGCCGGGCGCGACCCGCAGCCGCGAGCAGATGATCGAGCTGCTCGAGGGGTTCGGCGACGGCGCGCGCCGCATGAAAGAGATCGTGGACGAGTTGGAAGCCGTCGAGGTGCCGGACCTGGTGCCGCGCCGTGGGTTCCCGCTTGAGCCGATCACCGAGTCCGAGTTCGTCCCCATGCGCGGCGAGCCGGGAAGCGGACAAACGGTCAGCGGGTTCCGCGACCGCGTCGGGCAGCTCTACGAGGGCGGCACAAACGAGCCGGACGAGTCGCGCGAACAGGCCAAGGAACAGGCGCGCGTGAAGGTCGAAGCGGAGAAGGACGAGTATGTCCGCAACCGCGACGACTTCGCCCGCGAGTTTGCCAGCGTCGCCACCCAGGGGTGGATGGCCGCGTGGGACGGCAACCTGGCCGACTTCGCCGCCCGCAAGCTGCGCGATGCGCTGTCGAACTATCTCTTCTCCCTGTTCGAGCAGCTCGGCCGCCAGCTCTTCGGCGGGGGCGGAGGCGTTCTCGACCTGGTCTCTCTGGCCGCGGGCAAGCCCGGCGCGGGCGGGATCGGCAAGGTCAAGGGCCGCGCGTCGGGCGGACCGTTCAGCGCAGGCAGCCTGATGCGCGTCGGTGAAAGCGGGCCCGAGCTGGTCGCGACCGGATCGGCCGGCACGGTGATCAACGCTGCAGCGGTGCGCGCGCTGGCCCGCCGGCCGATGGGCGGGGCCGCGGCCCATATCTCGATCTCGATGGGCGGCATACAGGTGGATGCGCGCGGCGCGACGCAAGATGCCGTCGAGCAGATGCGCGAGGTCCTGCCGGCCGCGTTCGAGGAAAACAACCGGCGCCTGCTCGCGCGCATGCGCTCGGAGGTTCCTGGCCTCGTCCTGCGGGCGCGCCAGGACGGGGTGCTGAAATGAGCTCGCTCGCGGCGGCCATTGCCCTGCCGGACGTGCTGCGCGCGCGCGAGGCGAGCTTCGAGCTTTCCCGGGCGGAGTCGGTCAACCCGGCGCTTGGCGGCACGGTCGACGCGTTCGAGCGCGCGACGCCGCGCTTCACGCTGGAGTACCAGTCCGGCCCGCTCAAGCCCGCCGAGCTGCAGGCCTGGCGGGCGTGGTTCCTGAAGCTGCGCGGCGGACAGAACACGTTCCTCGCCTGGGACCCCTGGGCGGAGCGTCCGTTCGACTGGCCTGCAAGCACCGACCCGGACAGCGTCACCGCCGATTCCACGGTTGTGACCGCGGACAGCACGGCGCACACGGCCGACGAGACGAAGTACGGCTGGGGCAATCCCCGCCTGACCGCCGTCGACGCGAGTGCGCGCACGATCTCCCTGTCCGACTTCGCCGCGGGCGCCACCATCAAGGCGGGCGATCCGATCTCGTGGGACGATGGCACGAACCGCCGCCGCGTGGTCGCGGTGGCCGATGCGACGGCCAGCGCCAGCGGTGTCATCTCCGGCCTCGCCGTCGAGCCCGCACCGGTGGCGCCGTCTTCGTACCCGGTGCGCGTCGATCTCTATCGCGCGGCCTGCGAGATGCGCGTCGATCCGGCGAGCATCCGCATCCCTCTGAACTACCGCACGAACGGGCAGGTGAGCTTTGCCGCCTACCAGATCATCAGGAGCGTCTAGATGGCTTTTTCTCTCGTCGGTGTAGGCAGCGCCGCGAACGACGGCAACGGCGACTCGCTGCGCACCGCGTTCCAGACGATCAACACGCTGATCAGCGCGGTCAACAGCGCCTTGCCGCTCGGCGCGGGCTCAGCCTCGGCGCCGGCCCTGACGCGCGACGGGGATCTCAACACGGGGTTCTTCTTCCCGGCGGCCGATCAGATTGCGGCGGCGGTTGGGGGGGCGGAAAAGTGGCGTCTGACAGCAACCGGATTTGGCATCGGGACGACTGCGCCGTCCGAAATCTTTCATGTTGCTCATGCAACAAACACTTACGGACTCTTTGTAACGGATGGGGCGGACGCACTTCGGTATAGGTCCCTATTGGGCGGAATTTCAGAGATTTCCATTGGCGGCGCGGGCGCCACGGATATCAGCTTTGCACTGCAGTATTCCCGCGCCACCGGGCACACCAGCTTTCTGCATGGAGCGCGCGGTTCCTATTCGACCGCCATGCTTATTCAAAACGGCACCGGCAATGTCGGCATCGGCACGACGATCCCGAACCACCTGCTCGACGTCAACGGCGCAATCGGCTTTACGCCCGGGGCGTCCGTGACCCCTGCGGACAACGGCGATGTCGTCTTTGAGGCAACCAGCGACACCACGTTCACCATCAAGCTCAAGGGCAGCGACGGGGTTGTGCGGTCTGGCACCGTCACGCTGGCCTAAAGGAAGGTTATCCCATGACCATCACCTACTCCTGGACCTTCTCTCCGCAGGGCAAGGACCGGCCCGACCTGTCGCTGACCGGCGTCGTCACCAGCTTCGAGGTGCGCGTACGCGCAACGGACGAGGCCACGGGCGAGAGCGCCGAGGTCTATTACGCCATCCCGCTGGCCGATCCGGACCCGCAGAATTTCACGCCCTTCCCGAGCGACCCGGCCGAGACACCCGCCTTCGAGGCGCTGCTGCAGGGCTGGGCTCTCGAGCATCTGGGCGAAACCGCAGACGCCCTCGAAGCCCGCGCGCTCGCCCAGCTCGATGCGCTGCAGAACCGGCCCCAGCCGCTCGTCCTGCCCTGATCCATCAACCGGAGAACCCGACCATGGCGAATGAAGGAACGAACCTTGTCGACGCTGCCTACGCCCAGGCGGCCATCAACGAGGTCACGCGCCAGCGCGAGGCGGCGCTGGACCAGGTGGTCGGCTTGCGCCTCGAGCTGCAGGCGCAGGCGGGCCAGATCGAGGCGCTGCAGGCCGAGATCGCCGCGCTGAAGGACAAGCTCGCCCGCGCCCGCAAGAGCGCGCGCAAGGCCCGCGAGGCGGCGAGGGCATAGACCCATGCGCACGATCTCCACCGAAGCCGAGACCCAGCTCGAGCGCGGCGAGGGTGCGGTCCGCTTCGCGGTCAAGTTCACCTTCCCCTCGGGCACCTACCGCTTCTGGGACGAGGACGAGGGCACGCTGACGATCGACGGGGAGACCTATGTCGGGGCCGGCGCGATCGCGGAGTTTTCCGGCGTGCCCGGTGGCGGCGGCCTCGCGGCCGACCGCTTCGCCTTCACGCTGGACGGCACGCGCATGGTGCAGGCCGACGTAGCGGGCGATCCGGCGGCGCTGCTTGCGACCTTCCACGACGAGGACTATCGCAACCGGCCGGTCGATCTGACCATGGTTCTGTTCGAAAGCGCGCCGGGCGACGTGGTGCTGGCGCTGCCGCTCCTGTCAGGTGTGGTTACGGGCGCGCCGCTGCGCGTGGGCGAGGAAGCCCGCCTCGACATCGAGTGCCAGGCGCGCTCGGCCCTGCTCGGCCGGCAGAACGGGGGCACGCGCTCCAAGGCCCATCAGCGCAGCCTCTACGCCGACGACACCGGCCTCGACTACGTGGTCGACACCGTCAACGGGGAGGCCTCGCTCTGGTGGGGCCCTCGCCAGACGCGGCGCACGAGCGGCGGCGGCGATCCCGGCCGCTTCCCCGACCGGCCCGACGCCTTCCTGGTCTGATGGCGCGCCTGCCCGACTGGGAGCGCCGCGCGGCCGAATGGCTGCGCGAGGCGGAGACGCGCGCGCTCGACTGGAAATCCCATCACTGCGCCTTCCTTGCCGCCGATGCCTGCCGCGCCGTGACCGGGAAGGACCCGGCACGAGGCTGGCGGCGCCGGTCGGCGGCGGCGATGCGCGCGCAGTCGGCCCGCGGCGTCTTCGCTCTGGTGCCCTACGCGCAGATCCCGGTCGCGCGCGCGGGCCGGTTCGACCTGCTGGGCTTCGAGGGCGAGGGCGGCGAGGCGCTGGGGGTGTGCCTCGGGCGCGAGGCGCTGGTGTTCGTGGACGGCCGGCCGGCGCGCGTGCCGGCCCTGAGCGCGGTGAAGGCGTGGAGGGTGGAGTAGATGCCGCAGATAGTGCCTGCCGTCGTGGGGGCCTTCGTCAAGTTCGGCACAGTGGTCGCCTCGAAGGGCCTTATCAGCGGGCTCGTCGGCACCGCGCTCGGCAAGTTCATTATTTCGACCGCGATTAGCGTCGGGCTCAGCATTCTGACGCGCCCCCGCATCGACCTGTCCGAGCAGGACACGCCGGGCCAGGAGCTGAAGGTCCGGTTCCAGACCGACCACCCGATCACCGTGCTGGTGGGCCAGACCGCGACGGCAGGCCATTGCGTCTGGGCCAACTCGCGCGGCACCGACAATCGCTATCTCGAGCGGATCTTCGTCCTGTCGGACTATGCCTGCGACGGGTTCGTGAAGCTCTACGGCGACGGGGAGGAGCTGACCCTGTCCGGCGACCCGACGGCGGCCTGGGTGACCTGCACGAGCAAGTACCAGGACAAGGACAACAACGACATGCTGTCGGTGCGCGTCTACCTCGGCAGCGAGGACCAGGCGGCGGACTCCGAGCTGATCGCGGCGTATGGCGATCTCGACAGCAATTTCCGCCTGCGCGGCAAGACCTACGCGATCGTGCGCTGCGACTACGACCCGGAGTTCGCCTTCTCCGGCGGGGAGCCCCAGCTTCTGTGGGAGATGAAGGGCGCGCCTGTCTTCGACCCGCGCGAGGCGAGCCACGACGCGGCCGATCCGGACACGTGGGCGTGGAGCGACAATCCCGCGCTGATCGCCGCGCAGTACTACCAGGGCTGGACGCGCGCGGGAAAGACGATCCTCGGCGCGGGCTGGGACCGCTCGCGCATTCCCGAGGCCGACCTCATCGCGGCGGCCAACGAGTGCGACGAGGAGGTGAGCCTCAAGGCCGGGGGCACCGAAAAGCGCTACCGCGCGGGCGGGCCGCTCTACAGCTCGCGCTCGCACCGCGGCAATATCGAGAAGCTGCTGCTCGCCATGGACGGTGAGGTCGACGACACCGCCGGCGAGGTGCGCTTCCTGCCGGGCGTGGAGCGCGCGACGGTCAAGGAGATCAAGTGGAACGACATCCTGTCGGCCTCCACGCTGGAACTCGATCCCGAGCTCGACCCGGCCGAGGGGATCAACAAGGTGCTGTCGCGCCATCCCGACCCGGCGAACCAGTACCAGATCGTGGAGCTTCCCGAGCGCACGAGCGCGACCTACGTCACCGAGGACGGCGGCGCGGACCTGACGCTCGACACCGCCTTCGACCTCGTCAATTCCTCCACGCAGGGCCAGCGCCTGGGCAAGCGCCTCCTCGAGCGCGCCCGGGCGCAGCGCCGCCTTTCGCTGACCGTGCGGCTGAAATACGTCGTCCTGGAGAAGGGCGACCGCGTGACGCTCGACGCCACGCTGCGCGAACGCCTGCGCCTGCCGGAGACGCAATGGCGGGTCGAGCAGCGCCCGGCGGTGAGCCTGCAGCGCGACGAGCAGGGTCTGCAGGTCAACCTCGTGCTGCGCGAGCATCCCGACGCCATCGGGGACTGGACCCCGGCGAGCGACGAGCTCGACATTGGCGGAACGGCATCGACCACGCGGCCGGGGGCGCCGACGCTGGCGCTGTCCGGCTTCGCCGTGGCGGGCTTCGAGGCCGGGTCCGGAAGCGCGGTCTACCCCTCCGGGCGCGCGACATGGACGACGCCGGTCAATCCCGCGATCAAGGCCGTGACGGTGGAGATCCGCGAGAACGGCGACAACACGACGCTGCAGTCCCTGCCGACCGTGCGCCCGGGCGAGGGCGTGATCACGTTCGGCCGCCTCGCGCCGAGCACCACCTACCAGGCGCGCTACATCCTGGGCGACGGGGAGAAGACCACGAACCCCTCCTCCTGGACGAGCTTTACCACGACGGCCAACGATTCCTCGACGACGGCCCCCTGGTCGGGTGTGACCGGAGCGGGCAAGCCGGAGGATAACGCGACCTACGGCGCCCGCGCCGGGGTCGACCTGCGCGACAGCGGCGGTTCCACGCTTGCCGACGCCGACGTCAAGAACGCCGCCATCACGATCGGCTCCGACGGCACGCTGTCCGGCGCTGGCGGCGGACAGGTCACGATCGGCGGGCTCGGCTTCACCGGCGACCTGAACGCCACCTACGGCGCGGACTGGTCCGCCACGTTGACGAACCGCCCGACCGAGCTGACCGACGGGCGGATCACCGCGGCGCTGGACAGTGCGGGCGACCTCGCCGCCGACGTTCGGATCACGCAGCTTTCGGGCACGACAAAGCGTTCGGTCGGCCGCTCGCTCGGTTTTATCGAGGCGCAAGACGGCGACGCGATCACCTTCGCGGCGAGCTTCAACACCATTCCGCGCGTGCACCTGTTCGGAGGCAAGGGCCTGACCTACGACACGCAGCTGGAGAGCGGCGGGTCGCCGGTCAACATGGTGCAGGATTACAAGCCGCTGAACCAGACGACGTCCGGTTTCACGGTGCGCGCAAAAATCCGGGGCGAGGCCAGCGGCACGACTGCCAAGAGCGACAGCGTCGCGACGTCCGGCGGCGGCGGTGCGCCCGATCTGGTGGGCGACAAGTCGACGGCCGACGAAGCGTTCGACGACGGCTATACCTTTGCCGGCACGGTGTCGGGAACCGCGTCGGCCGCTTTCGAGACGGTGCGCATCGGTGTGTACACCAATGACGGGTCCGGGTGGGTGCAGCGCGGCACGGTCGACGTCGCGACAAGCGGCAGCGGTTCCTTCTCCAAGTCGTGGGAGGTGACCGTGACGGTCGACGGTCTCGGCCAGCATGCGGGCCAGGAGTTCGGCGTGTCGATAGAGTTCGTCGATTCCGGCATCACCGGCGAGGCGCTGTCGTCTGTCACGGTGAGCTACGACGCGGCGGCAAGCTCGACCGAGTACACCGCCACCCCCGGCAGCGAGAAGATCCTCGCCTACATCTACGAGTCCGACGAGGCCATCGAATGAAGACCCCGACCTGCGCTCATGCGCTTGCAACCGATCCGCAGGCCTGGCCGACGGATGCGGCCGGCCGCGCCCCCTGTGGGGCTTGCGGGCAATGGCACAAGCCGTTCCGCCTGGTCGACGTGCGCGCCCATCTCCTGACCGGCCTGCGCCCGCTGTCCTTCCTGTGCGACGGCTGCGTCTCGCGCCTCATTCGCCCCGGCCGCAAGGCCGAGCGCGAGGGCGTGCGCCCCGTGCCCAAGAGCGCCTTCATCCGCGGCCTGCCCGGAGAGACCGCGACCCGGCTCGCCCACCAGCTGCGCCGGACCGCGAAGGACCGGCCGGAACTCGACCGCCTGCCCTGAAACCCGAAAAGGAGACCCGATCATGGCAACCCAGAAACCCCACGGCCCGGAGGTCGTCGACGCGATCCACGACAAGATCCTCGCGATCGAGCGGCGCATCACCGCGCTGGTCGAGGGCGACGACCCGGTGGAGAAGCGCACGCTCGTCGAGCTGACGAAGCTGAAGAACGTCTTCATCGGCGCGCGCACGAACACGCAGATCTCCCGCGACGCGCTGAAGAAGTAGAGCGCGCCCCGGAGAGACGCGGGCCCGGCCGCCGCGCCGGGCTTTTTCATGCCTGCCGCAAGGGAGAGACTCGGCATGCCGACCCGCATCCTCAACGCCGTCCTGCAGAGCTGGGACGCGATCGCGACCTATGCGCTCTCGATCCTCGCCGCGATTTCCTCGGTCGCGATGACCGATTCCCCGGTCACGATTCTCGGCTTCCCGGTCCTGCAGGCCATCGGCCTTCTCGGCGGGAGCATCGCCGAGTGGGGCGTGCGCGGCGCGGCCTATGCCGAGCTGCCGCCCGAACGCCGGCGTCCGCTGGGCGAGGAGCTGCGCCTGCGCGCCTTCTGGGCGAGCGTGGCGCTCATCTTCGGGGCGCTGTGGGCGCACTACGCCGTCGACTTCATCAACACGAACTGGCCCGGCCACGCCGCCTCGGCCGGCCTCGTCAGCTTCGTGTGCGTGTTCATGTCGATGGCCGCGATCGACGTCCTTCGCGCCCTGCGCCGCATCTTCGCGCGCCAGTCGACCGAGCGCGCGCTGGAGGGCCTGGTGATCGGATTCATCCGCAAGAAGGCCGGGCTGCCGCCCGAGCCGCCGGCAGGGGAGGGGTGAGCGATGCGCATCGACGCCGACGACCTCCTGCTCGTCCGCCTGCGCCACGACCACGCGGCCACGCTGGGCGAGCTTCACTTCCACGGCGCGCGGCTTTGCTACACGCTGGAGGACCGGCCGCCGAAGATCCCCGGCGTGAAGGAGCCGGGCCAGAGCCGTATCCCGGCCGGGCGATGGCCGCTGCGCCTGCGCGCCGAGGGCGGGTTCCACGCCCGCTACACCGCGCGCTGGGACTGGCATCGCGAGATGGTCGAGATCGTCCTGCCCGGGTGGAAGTACGTGCTCTTTCACGTGGGCAACACCCACGAGGACACGCAGGGCTGCATCCTCACCGGATCGGCGCCGGCGGTCTTCGACGGAGCGCTGGCCGTCTCCCGCTCGGCCGCTGCCTACGAGGCCGTCTACCCGACCCTTCGCGAGCGCGCGCGGGCGGGCGGGTTTCTGACGATCCTCGATGAGAAGGAGTAGGGCGATGCCAGGTCCCAACCGCGACAGCGTCCCCGCGCGCTACGTGCCGCCGGAGGCGTTCTACCGGGACGCCCGCCCGGCGCCGGGCGAGTTCACAGTGAAGACCCTGCCGGATGGCTCGCGGCAGCTGCTGGCCATCCTGCCAGGCGACTGCATGTGCACCTGCCCGATCCGCCCGCATGCATCGCCCAGCTGGGAGTTCAATGAAGATCTCGAGAGGCCGACGCTGACGCCCTCGATCCGGGTCAGCGATCCGTTTGACAAAAGCGAGCTTTGGCACGGCTGGCTCCGCGAGGGGAGGTTCGTATCATGCTAGGCCTTCCGCTTCCCTGGAAGATCGTCGCCGGCGTGGCCGCGGCGGCCATCGCGTTCGGCCTCGGCTGGCAGGTGCGCGGCTGGAAGGAGGCGCGCGCGGATCTGCGCGAGGCCCGGGGCGTGATCCGGGCACAGGACGAGCTCGCACAGAAGCGGGCGCAGACGGTCGGGGCCTGGGCCATCGAAGGCTTTCGCCTCGGCCAGGAAATGGCCGAAGCCGGCCGCACCGAGGCGACCCGCCTCGATACCCTTGGAGACCAAGCCGATGATGAAGCGAGCGCACCTCTTCGCGAGGAGTGGGATCTGCGCGATCAGTATCGCGTGCAGTGCCTGCTCGACCCCGCTTGTGACCCGCGTGGACGAAGCCCCGCCACCGCCGGCCTTCCCGCCGCAGTACCTGACTGAGGAGCCGGAGGCCTTCGCCTTCACGCCGCGTCCGGGCCGCGAGATCCTCGACCTCGAGACCGAGGTGCTGCGCGGCGTCCAGGAGGACCGCGTGCGCCTTGTACGCGAGCGCAACGTCATCGCCTGCATCTGGCGATCCTGGCTGAAGGACCCGTGGGCCGAGCACGGGTGCGGGGTGTCAGCCGGTCAGGAAGAACAGGACGAGCGCGACCGGGATTCCAAGGACGCCGGCAATCGATCCGCAGACATAGAGCGTGGTCAGCCACTGAGGCGTTGAAGGCGGACGGGCGTGATACAGCGGCATGGAGTTCTCCTGTGATGCCGGTTGAACATGCCCACAGGATCGGGGCCGCCCGATCCGCCGCGCAAGGATGGCGTCCAGTGTCGACGTGGAAAACTCCGCGAGAGAGGCCGCGCTGGTCGCGGTTATCGAGGCGTGCCGGGGTGAGAGTGTGGCCGGTTTTGTGGCCGGTCTATTCCCGCGTTCGCGAGTCGTTCCCCGCGTATTCCCGAAACTCCTGTTGCCGGTTCTTGCACGTTTTCGCCCATATAGCCTAGTAAAACAGGGCGTGCGGGTGTGGCGGAACTGGTAGACGCGCTGGATTTAGGTTCCAGTGGGGAGACCCGTGGAGGTTCGAGTCCTCTCACCCGCACCAGACTGTCACTGCCCCCCCTGCGCCCGGCGGGCCACAGGCGCGCTCGCGGGACGCTCCGCAGGGCCCGATCAGGCCTGGAACAGCGCCGCGATCAGCAGGACCACCCCGAGTGCGGCGAGCCCGCCGTGAAGCACGACCACGCCCCTGGGGTGGGTCTGCTTTCTCAGGTGGAACGAGGCCAGGAAGAAGCCTCCCAGCGCGGCGATCACCAGGGCCGCGAGCGCCCACCAGCCGAGGACGATCCCCGCACCGCGCAGCGCGAGCAGCAGGACGACTATCCCGGCGGCGCCGAGAAGCGCGTGCAGGACGGACAGCCACCAGGGCGGAAACGCGCCCGACCAGACGCGTGCGGCCATGACGAGGCCGCCGACGGCGGCGATGACGAACAGTCCCAGTGCCAGTTCCATGACGTGCTCCCAGACGGCTTGCGGACGATCGGCCTCTCGCGTCATGAACGGCGGTGCGAACCGAACGTTCCCGGCGCCGCTCCGGGCACAGGCGGCCGCTGAGGGAGCGGATTGCCCGGGGCGCGGCGGACAGCACGGTCAACCGCCCCGGCCCGTTGCGTCGGCAAATGCCCCGTGACATAACGCGCGCTCGTTTTCACTGACAGGCGCGCATGACGGTCAGCTCATGGGCTCGCCTGGCCCGTGGTTATCCAACCGTCCGACGCCGCCTACCGGCCCAATAACAAGCAAGGCCTCGCCATCATGAACGTCGCTGAAAAAACCTCCAAAGGTCTCTCCCGCGTCTACGAGGTGACCGTGCCCGCCGCGGACCTCGACAAGCGCCTCTCGGCCAAGATCGAGGAAATCCGCCCGCAGGTGCGCCTGAAGGGCTTCCGTCCCGGCAAGGTCCCGGCCGCGCACATCCGCAAGATGTTCGGCACCTCGATCATGGGCGACATCCTGCAGGAGCTCGTGCCCCAGACCACGCAGGAGCTGCTGGAAGAGCGCAAGCTGCGCCCGGCCAACCAGCCGAACGTGGACGTGAAGTCGGATGCCGAAGAGGTCCTGAAGGAGGGCAAGGACTTCACCTTCGAGGTCAGTCTCGAGGTGATGCCCGATTTCGAGACGATCGATGCGAAGACCCTCAAGATCGAAAAGCCGGTCGCTCCGGTCGCCGACGAACAGGTCGAGGAAGCGCTCGGGGAACTCGCCCAGCAGACACGGTCCTACGAGTCCCGCAAGAAGGGCGCGAAGGCGCAGGAGGGCGACAAGCTCGTCATCGATTTCGTCGGCAAGATCGACGGCGAGGCGTTCCAGGGCGGTTCGGCGGAAGACGCCGAGCTGGTGCTGGGTTCGGGCCAGTTCATCCCCGGTTTCGAGGATCAGCTGGTCGGTGCCAAGGCCGGCGACGAGGTCGAGGTCAAGGTGACCTTCCCGGAGGACTACCAGGCCAAGCAGCTCGCCGGCAAGGAAGCCGTGTTCGAGACCACGGTGAAGGATGTCCAGGCGCCGGCCGAGACCAGGATCGACGACGATCTCGCGAAGAATTTCGGCCTGTCCGACCTCGGTGCGCTGAAAGAGGCCCTGAAGGGCCGCTTCGAGACCGAGCACAAGCAGGCTTCGCGCCTCAAGGTGAAGCGCCAGATTCTCGACCAGCTCGACGAGGCGCACAAGGAAATCGACCTGCCGTCGGGCATGGTCGAGCAGGAATTCGCGCAGATCTGGGCCCAGGTCGAGGAAGCCAAGAAGAAGGGCGAGCTCGAGCCTGAGGACCAGGACAAGTCCGATGACGAGCTCAAGACGGAATACCGCGCCATCGCGGAGCGCCGCGTGCGCCTCGGGCTGGTGCTCGCCGAGATGGGCCGCGTGGCCAGGGTCGAGGTCTCGCAGGAAGAACTCGCCCGTGCCGTGAACCAGGAGGCCAGCCGCTTCCCGGGCCAGGAGCGCCAGGTCGTCGACTACTTCCAGAAGAACCCGCAGGCCCTGCAGTCCCTGCGCGCGCCGATCTACGAGGAGAAGGTGATCGACTACATCCTCGAGCTCGCCGACGTGACCGAGAAGCAGGTCGACCGCGAGACCCTGTTCGAGGAGGAGGACGAGGAGGCCGCCGAGAAGAAGGCCGCCAAGAAGTCCTCCAAGAAGGCGGCGGCCAAGAAGGCCCCGGCGAAGAAAAAGGCCGAAGCCTCGGGAGACGAGCCGGCCAAGAAGCCGGCGAAGAAGTCCGCCGCCAAGAAGGAAGAGGACGAGGCTCCGGCCAAGTCCGAAGCCAAGAAGCCGGCCAAGAAGGCTCCTGCCAAAAAGGCCTCGGCCAAGAAGGACTAGCGCGGTCCCGGCGGGCGGGTGCTGCTCTTGCCGCTTCCATGCGGCTTGCGCGCACCCGCGCCCCTTGCCAAAGTCCGCTTCGAATCCGATCTAACCGACACCTGCCGGTCCCGGCAGGTGTTTCCCGTTTTCCCTGGAGTACGCGAGCGATGAAAGATCCTCAGGAGATGATGAGCAGCCTCGTTCCGATGGTCGTCGAGCAGACGAGCCGCGGCGAGCGTGCCTTCGACATCTATTCGCGGCTCCTGAAGGAGCGGATCGTCTTCGTGACCGGGCCGATCGAGGATCACATGGCGAGCCTGATGGTCGCCCAGCTCCTCTATCTGGAATCGGAGAACCCGAAGAAGGAGATCGCGATGTACATCAACTCGCCGGGCGGGGTGGTGACGAGCGGTCTCGCGATCTACGACACCATGCAGTACATCCGCTGCCCCGTCGCGACGGCGTGCATCGGCATGGCGGCCTCGATGGGCTCGCTCCTGCTTGCCGGCGGCGAGAAGGGCATGCGATTCGCAACGCCGAACGCGCGCATCATGCTGCACCAGCCCTCCGGCGGCTTCCGCGGCACCGCGGCCGACATCGAGCGGCACGGCGAGGACATCCTGAAGATGAAGCGCCGGATGATCGACATCTACGTCAGGCATACCGGCCAGGATCTGGCGACCGTGGAGAAGACGCTCGACCGCGACTTCTTCATGAACGCGCAGGAGGCCAGGGATTTCGGCATCGTGGACAGCGTCTACGAGAGCCGGGGCAGCGAGGCCTGAGGCCTCACCCATCTCACAGCGCTTGGCCGGGGAAAACGTCCCGTGCCGGATGCATGAGCGGCATCCGGTGCTTGATCGTACGCGCCGGCCTGTGATCGAATGTTATTCAGCTTGGCAACGTTTCGCTAATGTCCGGCCCTGATCTTGCTACGGTGAGGACGCGTCCTCAGATGTGGCCGGGACCGGACAGGCTGCGGGACGCCAAGCGGCAGGCGCGGCGGTGCTGCGCCGGACGAACGGAGCGACCATGACCAAGGCAACCGAAGGCGACGGAAAGAGCACGCTGTACTGCTCGTTCTGCGGCAAGAGCCAGCACGAGGTCCGCAAGCTTATCGCGGGGCCGACGGTCTTCATCTGCGATGAGTGCGTCGAGCTGTGCATGGACATCATCCGCGAGGAGAACAAGTCCTCGCTGGTGAAGTCGAAGGAGGGCGTGCCGACCCCGCAGGAAATCTTCCAGGTTCTGGAGGATTACGTGATCGGCCAGGCCCACGCCAAGCGCGTGCTGGCGGTCGCCGTGCACAACCATTACAAGCGGCTCAATCACACCAGCGCGCACCAGGATGTCGAACTCTCGAAATCGAACATCCTGCTCGTCGGCCCGACGGGCTGCGGCAAGACGCTGCTCGCTCAGACTCTGGCGCGCATCCTGGACGTGCCGTTCACCATGGCCGACGCGACGACGCTGACCGAGGCGGGCTATGTCGGCGAGGACGTGGAGAACATCATCCTGAAGCTGCTGCAGGCCTCCGACTACAATGTCGAGCGCGCGCAGCGTGGCATCGTCTATATCGACGAGATCGACAAGATTTCCCGCAAGTCCGACAATCCCTCGATCACGCGCGACGTGTCCGGCGAGGGCGTGCAGCAGGCGCTTCTGAAGATCATGGAGGGCACCACGGCCTCCGTGCCGCCGCAGGGCGGGCGCAAGCACCCCCAGCAGGAATTCCTGCAGGTGGACACCACCAACATCCTGTTCATCGTCGGCGGCGCGTTCGCCGGACTCGAAAAGATCATCGCCCAGCGCGGCAAGGGCAGCGCGGTCGGCTTCGGTGCCGATGTGCGCGATCCCGAGGAACGCCGCCAGGGCGAGGTTCTGCGCGATGTCGAACCGGACGACCTGACCAAGTTCGGCCTGATCCCGGAATTCGTCGGCCGTCTTCCCGTCATCGCGACGCTGGAAGATCTCGACGAGCCGGCGCTCGTCCAGATCCTGACCGCGCCGAAGAACGCGCTCGTCAAGCAGTACCAGCGCCTGTTCGAGATGGAGGGCACGGGCCTGTCCTTCACCGAGGACGCGCTGCTGGCGATCGCCCGCAAGGCGATCACGCGCAAGACCGGCGCGCGCGGCCTGCGCTCGATCATGGAAGGCATCCTGCTGGAGACCATGTTCGACCTGCCCTCGCTCGAGGGCGTGGAAGAGGTCGTGGTCAACGCCGAGGTCGTCGAGGGCAATGCCAAGCCGCTCTACATCTACGCCGAGCGCAAGAAGAGCGAGGAAGCCGCGAGCGGCGGGAAGAAGGGCGCGTAAGCCGCGCTTTTCCCCAAGCCATTGAAATAGAAGGCGCCGGCGCGGGTCTCGCGCCGGCGCTTTTTTCAGCGTGCCGGCGCTTCGCACGCACCCGGAAAGCTTGAACAGGCCGGTTGCGGCTTCCACTTGTTAGAAGACGCGAAGCGGGGGAGGCTATGACACCCTCGCCAGTCTCTAGCCATTGCCGGCGCCACGCATGGGCCGGCCGTTCCGGGCTCGATGCGAGCCGGGACGCATGAGGAGAGAGTTGATGATTGAGACGAAAACCCTTCCCGTTCTGCCCCTGCGCGACATCGTGGTGTTTCCCCACCAGATCGTCCCGCTCTTCGTGGGCCGGGAGAAGTCCGTGCGGGCCCTGGAAGAGGTCATGCGCTCGGACAAGCAGATCCTGCTGGCGACCCAGAAGAGCGCGGCCGATGACGATCCGAGCGCGGACGGCATCTATTCCGACGGCGTCGTCGCCTCCATCCTGCAACTGCTGAAGCTGCCCGACGGTACCGTGAAGGTGCTTGTCGAAGGCGGCAGGCGCGCGCGCATCACGCGCTTCCTGGACAACGCGGCCTATTTCGAGGCCGAGGCCGAAACCGTCGACGAGCAGGTTGGCGAGGCGTCCGAGGTCGAGGCCCTGATGCGCACGGCCGCGGAGAAGTTCGAGGAATACGTCAAGCTCAACAAGAAGGTCCCGCCCGAGGTCCTGTCCGCGATCGCCGAGATCACCGATCCGGCCAAGATGGCCGACACCATCGCGGCCCATCTCGCGGTGAAGATTGCCGACAAGCAGGAACTCCTGGGCAATCCGAACGTCGCCGAGCGCCTCGAGAAGGTCTTCGGCCTGATGGAAGGGGAGATCTCCGTCCTGCAGGTGGAGAAGAAGATCCGCTCGCGCGTGAAGCGCCAGATGGAGAAGACCCAGCGCGAGTATTACCTCAACGAGCAGATGAAGGCGATCCAGCGCGAGCTGGGTGAGACCGACGAAGGCCGCGAGGAGCTGGCCGAGCTCGAGGAGCGCATCGAGAAGACCAAGCTCTCCAAGGAGGCGCGCAAGAAGGTCGAGGCCGAGTTCAAGAAGCTCAAGAACATGAGCCCGATGTCGGCCGAGGCCACCGTGGTGCGCAATTATCTCGACTGGATCCTGTCGATCCCGTGGGGGAAGAAGAAGAGGGTCAAGATCGACCTGAAGAAGGCCGAGGACCAGCTCGAGGCCGATCACTACGGCCTGGAAAAGGTCAAGGAACGCATCCTCGAGCATCTCGCGGTGCAGAGCCGGACCAAGAAGATGAAGGGTCCGATCCTGTGCCTGGTTGGACCGCCGGGCGTCGGCAAGACCTCGCTCGGACGCTCGATCGCGGAGGCCACGGGCCGCGAATTCATCCGCATGTCGCTCGGCGGCGTGCGTGACGAAGCCGAGATCCGCGGCCACCGGCGCACCTATATCGGCTCCATGCCGGGCAAGATCATCCAGTCGATGAAGAAGGCGAAGTACTCCAATCCGCTCTTCCTGCTCGACGAGATCGACAAGCTCGGCGCCGATTACCGGGGCGACCCGTCCGCGGCGCTGCTCGAAGTGCTCGATCCGGAGCAGAACGAGACCTTCGGCGATCACTATCTGGAGGTCGACTACGACCTGTCCGACGTGATGTTCATCACCACGGCGAACACGCTGAACATGCCCCAGCCGCTCCTCGACCGGATGGAGATCATCCGCATCGCCGGTTACACCGAGGATGAGAAGGTCGAGATCGCCAAGCGTCACCTGCTGCCCAAGCAGATCAAGAACCACGCGATCAAGGACGGCGAGTGGGAAGTGACGGAGGACGCGCTGCGCGATCTCATCCGCTACTACACCCGCGAGGCGGGCGTGCGGAACCTGGAACGCGAACTGGCGCGCCTGGCCCGCAAGTCGGTGGTCCAGATCGAGCGCGGCGACGTGCAGTCGGTGACGATCACGCCGGACAATCTCGGCGACTTCGCCGGGGTGCGGAAGTTCCGCTTCGGCGAGACCGAGGCCGAGGACAAGGTCGGACTGGTCACGGGTCTGGCCTGGACCGAGGTCGGCGGCGATCTGCTCTCCATCGAGGCCGTGGCCATGCCGGGCAAGGGCAATATGCGCGTGACCGGCAACCTTCGCGACGTGATGAAGGAGTCGATCCAGGCCGCGAACGCCTTCGTGCAGAGCCGGGCGCCCTCGCTCGGGATCAAGCCGACGGTGTTCCGCAATACCGACATCCACGTGCACGTTCCGGAAGGGGCCACCCCGAAGGACGGCCCGTCGGCCGGTATCGCGATGGTCACCGCGATCATCTCCTCGCTGAGCAAGAACCCCGTGCGCAAGGATGTCGCCATGACCGGCGAGATCACCCTGCGCGGCCGGGTGCTTCCGATCGGCGGCCTGAAGGAGAAGCTGCTGGCGGCCCTGCGCGGCGGGGTGAAGACGGTCCTGATCCCGAAGGACAATGAAAAGGACCTCGCCGAGGTCCCGGACAACGTCAAGGCGGGCCTGGAGATCGTCGCGGTCGAACAGCTCGACGAGGTGCTCGAACGCGCGCTCGTCAACAAGGTCGAGCCGGTCGAGTGGACCGAGGCGGACGCGGCGGCGATGGCTGCCGTGCCGGGCAAGGACGCCGGCGACGAGCTGCGCGCTCACTAGGCCCGTCCCGAGCCGTAACGACAAGCCCCCGGCTCCGGCCGGGGGCTTTCTTGTTTGCGGGGCCGCTCGCATGAAGGCCTCCGGCGTGACCGTCGGAGGCCTTCGCGTTCCGGCCCGTCGGCAGGTTTTCAGTGCGTTTGCGGATGCGAACCGCTGCGGCCGGGAACTGACTGCGAAACCGCACGCGGGCGGGCAGGGTTCCGGACCCGGCGCTATTCCGGCAGCCCGCGCGATGGGCTAGCCTCGCGCCGTGCGCATCGAGTCGAGAGCGGCCGGCGCGAGAGGCGCAAGTCCCGGAGGCCGAGATGGCGCAAATTCCTTCCTTCGACGACCGTGACGGATTTATCCATGTCGACGGCGAGCTCGTGCCCTGGCGCGAGGCGCGCACGCACCTGCTGACGCATGCGCTGCACTATTCCTCCTCGGTGTTCGAGGGCGAGCGCGCCTATGGCGGGCGGATATTCCGCTCGCGCGAACATTCGCAGCGCCTGCTGCGATCGGCCGAGGCGATCTTCCTGCCGATGCGCGTCGGCGTGGAGGAGATCGAGCGGGCCAAGTACGAGGTGCTGGAGGCCAACGGCTTTTCCGACGCCTATGTGCGGGCGTTCGCCTTTCGTGGATCGCGCAAGATGGGCGTCGATGCGAGGGAGGGCGGTCCGGCCCATTTCGCCGTCGCGGCCTGGACCGACTGGGCGAGCTATTTCGATCCCGACAGGCGCGCGGCCGGCATCGACCTTGTCACGGTTCCGACCCGGCGCCCGCCGCCCCAATGCATGCGCGTCCAGGCCAAGGCCGCCGGCAACTACCAGATCTCCATCTGCGCAAAGGCCGAGGCCCAGGCGATGGGCGCCTTCGACGCGCTGATGCTCGACTGGGAGGGCCATGTCGCCGAATCGAGCGGGGCCAACATCTTCTTCATCAAGGACGGGATGCTTGTCACGCCGAAGGCGGACCGCTTCCTGGACGGCCTGACGCGCCAGACCGTGATCGAGATGTGCCGGGAAAGCGGCTGGCGAGTCGAGGACCAGCGCCGCGTCTCGCCGGAGGAGCTCCTGTCCGCCGACGAGGTGTTCCTGACCGGCTCGGCGGTCGAGGTGACGCCGGTGCGCCAGATCACCCACGAAGGCCAGAGTTACGAGTTCGGGACCGAGGGGCATGGCCTCGAGATCGCTGCGGCCTACGCCGAGCGGGTGCGCGCGCGCTGAGGCTCAGGGCCGCTCGATGCGGACCCGCTCGATCCGCACCGGCTCGACGAGGAACTGGCTCGCGAACCCCTCCGGCGCATCGCTGCGCCCGGCGGGCTGCTGCCAGATAGCCTCGACCACCTCCATGCCGTCGACGACCGCGCCGAACACGGCATAGCCGGCCCCATCCGGGTTCCGCCCGTCCGGCCCGGAATCGAGGCCCGGCACGTCGTTGATCGTGATGAAGAATTCGGTGGTGGCCGTGCCCACCTCGTCGCGCGCCATTGAGACCGCGCCCCGCACGTGGGACAGGCCGGTCTCTTCGGTCGGCTCATGCGCGATGCCTTCGGCACCGGGAAGGCCGTCGAAGCTGTGCCCGCCCTGGATGATGTACATCGGCGGCGCATCGGCCCGTGCATTGTCGGGCCGCGAGGTGCGGTAGAAGCTCCCGCCATCGAGATGGCCGGCCCCGGCATGGGCGATGAAGTTCGCCACGGTGACCGGGGCGGCATCCTCTCGCAATTCGATCGTGATGGCGCCGAGCGAGGTCTCGACGACGGCGCGGGGCAGGGCCCCGTCGTCCCGGGTCGCGGTATCCGGCGAACAGGCTGCGGACAGGCCCGCGAGGGCGAGGGCGAAGAGACGGCGCATGGTCGATCCTTTCCCGGAACGCAGGACTGCGCATTGCGGCCCGGCGAAGCGCTCCTGTCAATCGCTCAACGGCGCGCTTGGTGATCTCCCGCACGCGATGCTAGACATTTGAGATGCCTGAGGATCAAGCCCCTGCCAAGAAGCGCCCGCGCGGCCGGCCCAAGCTCGGCCCGGAGCACCGCGAGAAGGTGATCGAAGCGACCCTCGACCTCCTGGAGGAGCGCGGCTCCTCGGGGCTGCAGGCCCGTCTGATCGCCAAGGAGTCCGGCCTCTCGGTCGGTTCGCTCTACAAGCTCGTGGGCGATATCGACGACATTGCCCGCGAAGCCAATCTGCGGACCTTCCGCGAGCTCTTCGACGTGTTGATCGCAGCCCTTCGCGGCGCGGAGGGCCAGAGCCTGCACCGCCAGCTCATGGCGCTGGCGCGGGCCTATCTCGGTTTCGTGCAGGCGCACCCCAGGCGGATGGAGGCGATCATCACCTTCCGGGCGACCTCGGGCGAACCGCCGGACTGGTACGTGAAGGCCGAGGACGATCTCTTCGCCATCCTCGAGGACCGGCTCTCCGAGCTTCCGGGCGCGAAGGAGAAGGAGCGCCGCTTCCAGGCGGCGCGCGCCGTCTGGGCGGCCGTGCACGGCATCGTCACGGTCACCCCGATCGGCAGCCGGGCGGACGATCCGCTCGAGGACGCGGTCTCGCAGCTCGAACTCATCCTGAAGGGCGTCGAGCGCGAACTCGCGGTCGGCAACTAGAGTGTTGACGCTGCGCTTTGTGCGCCGCACACTCATTGCATGATCACGCGCGCGAGCTTCTTCTACGGCTTTTATTTCGCGGCCCCCGGGGGCGGCTGAGTTCGCGTGCGCCAAGGCGGATGACGAGTTCGGCGGCCCCTCCAGCGGGGCCGCTTTCTTTTTGAGCGAAGGGGGAGGGGCGATGGCCCATTCTATGGACGAGGAACGCGCCGAGCTGAGACGCGCGATCGATGCGGCCGACGAGAAGCTGGTCCATCTGCTGTCGGAGCGCCGGAAGCTCGGCGAGGCGCTGGGGGCTCTGAAGGCCGGAGGCGGGCAGAGGGTGCGCGATACGGAACGCGAGCGCGCCGTGCTCGAGCGCGCCGTGACCCTGGCCTCCGCCGAGGGTCTCGATCCGGCCTTCGTCGAGCGCGTCTTCCAGCTCGTCATCGACGACTCGCTTCGCCGGCAGCGCGCCGGGCTCGACGCACGCGTCTCTCCGGACGTGCTGACGGAGGCGCGCGTGGCCTATCTCGGCGGGCCGGGCAGCTACAGCCATTTCGCCGCGCTCGCCCATTTCGACGGGCGCTATTCCGGGATCGAACCGGTGATCAAGCGCGATTTCGCCGGCATATTCGCGGCCGCCGAGAGCGGCGAGGCCGATTACGGCTTCGTGCCGATCGAGAACACCACGACGGGCGGCATCGTGGAGGTCTACGACCTGATGCGCGACACCGCGCTGAAGATCGCCGGCGAGCATCACTACAAGGTGGAGCACTGCCTGGTGGGCAAGGCCGCCGGGATCGGCAGCGTGCAGACCGTCTATGGCCATCCCCAGGCGCTGCGCCAGTCGCAGCGCTTCCTGTCGCGTCACAAGGATCTGAAGCCGGTCCCGGTCTCATCCTCCACCCGGGCGCTCGAACGCGCGATGGACGAGGGCCCCGAGGTCGCCGCGATCGCGGGAGCCGACGCGGCGCGCCTGTTCGGGCTCAACGTGATCGACGCCAACGCCTCGGACAATCCGGGCAACAACTACACCCGCTTCGTGGCTCTGGCGAAGGATCCCGCCCCGGCCTCGCCGCTCCTTCCGTGCAAGACCTCGATCGTGTTCGTCACCTCCGATGCGCCGGGCTCGCTCGTCACCGCGCTCGAGGGCTTCCGGCGCGAGGGGGTCAACCTCACGCGGCTGGAAAGCCGTCCCGTCGCCGGTGAACCCTGGTCGCAGATGTTCTTCCTCGACATCGAGGGTCACGAGGAGGAGGGCCCGGTCGCGCGCGCGCTCGCCAGCCTGCGCGAGCACGCCAAGTCGATCCGCAGCTTCGGCAGCTATGGCGCCGACCGCCTGCCGCCGGCGAGCCGGGAGGCGTGAGGGCCGGCGTTGTCAGGCCGGCGGGCCTGGGATAGAGGGGATTTGTCCGGGCGGTTAGCTCAGCTGGTAGAGCATCTCGTTTACACCGAGCAGGTCGGCGGTTCGATCCCGTCACCGCCCACCAGCCTTCGCTCGCGCCGCGAGCTTCTGCCAGGCAAGCCCCCGACCTTTCATCCGAGCGAAGGCGGACCGGCCGGCCCCGTGCCTACTCAGGGCGATGGCCTGCCAGCTGCGCATCGGCGAAATCCAGGAATGCCGCCCAGTCCTCTCCCGTCACACCGTGCGTGCCGCCGCGCATGTAGAAGGTGAGCGGGGAGGCGGGGTCGAACCGGTCGAGCCGCGTCTGGTGGAAGGCCGGCTCACCATGAAGTTCCCAGGCCGGCGCTGCGCCGTTGGCGGCGAGAAGCGTGCCGACGGGATCCGACCAGCGGTCGCGGGCGGCATTGCCGAGCAGGACCGGGCGGGGGGCGATGAGGGCCAGGAGCTGGTGCTGGTCGATCGCCAGCGTGCGGGCACGGCCGGCATGGCGGGCAAATGCCGGCGCGAACCAGTGCGGGTAGGTCGAGGTGACGTCTGCCACCGTCTCCCCGGCCTCGCGCCGCGACAGCGCCGCCCCGCCCGTGCCGGACTGATGGGAGACGACGAGATCGAGCTCGGGCTCTATGGCCGCAGCCAGCAGCACCGCCTTGCCGCGGCGCGAATGGCCCATCAGCGCGACCTCGCCGATGCGCGGATCGCCATCCAGTGCCCGGGCGATGTGGGAGAGCCCCCAGGCCCAGGCCGCGATCGTCCCCGTGCGCTCGTCCGCTGGTGTGCCGGCCGGGGTGAGACGGGCGAGTGCCGGTCCGGCCAGCGCCGCGTCGTCGGGCACGATGTCGCTCTCGTGATAGGCGGCCAGCGCGTAGCCGCGCTGCAGGATCATCGCTGCGGGCGGGCTCAGCACGTATTCCCCGAAGACGAAGCGGGCGATCGCGGCCTCCAGCCTCCCGGGGTCCGGATCGCACCAGGAAGGCGTATGGCCGGCAGGACGGGGCAGGGCCTCCGTGTCCAGGGCGAGCCGGTTGCCGCACTCGTTCGGCACCAGGAAGACCGGAACCGGCCCGGATGCCGCACGCGGAAAGGCGACGGCGAGATCGACGGTGAGCACGCCGCTCGGCGCCTCGATCGCCACCCGCCAGCGCTCCAGCGACCCTGACCCGCCGAATGCGGCGGGATCGATCTGCCGGACCTCGTCCACCCTCACGGTCCCCGGGGCGGGAACCCGTCCGTATATCTCGGACTGGAA
Organism: Marinicauda algicola; assembly: GCF_017161425.1. Taxonomy (GTDB): domain Bacteria; phylum Pseudomonadota; class Alphaproteobacteria; order Caulobacterales; family Maricaulaceae; genus Marinicauda; species Marinicauda algicola. The sequence goes on from NZ_CP071057.1 coordinate 758,011, forward strand.
CAGGGCGAGCAGGACCGGCGCGCGTTCGCCGCGCCACGCCTCGGCGGAGGCGATGGGCGGCTGGCCGTATCCGGCCGCGAGCAGGGCGGGGGAGGCGCGCGCGGAGTCTGCGGGCAGGCGGTTCGGCGCCGGGATCGTCACGTAGCGCGCATCGGTTAGCAGGGCGCAGGCCGGCACGAGCAGGAAGATCGCGCCGACAAGCGCGAGCAGCGTCCAACGCAGAACTCTCCAGATCATCGCCCGTCCTCGCGCCGCCGATCCTGATGCGGCAGACAGGCTAGCACGCCCCTGCGCAGGCGCCCCATCACGCCCGCGCTGCGGCCTGCAAAAACGCTGCACGGCACCGCATCATCCTGCTTGACCGTGATCGGGTCCGGCTTTACGTAACGCCTCCTGCCGCACGGGAGACCGGCGCGGCGGATCACGAAGTGTGCGGGTGTAGCTCAGTTGGTTAGAGCGCCGGCCTGTCACGCCGGAGGTCGCGGGTTCGAGCCCCGTCACTCGCGCCACTTCAGGAGACACGAAAACGGCCGCCGGGCATTCCGGCGGCCGTTTCGCGTCCGGGGCAGCGCTCATTACCGCATCCTCTCCGGATCATGACCGGGCTTTAAGTGGCGGCACATTTGCCGGCTTGCTAGACCTCGCCCGACAGGACAGGAGGCAAGTCACCATGAATCTTCGCGTTTCCCTCTGCGCCATCGCGCTGACCGCGGGTGTCGCGTGCGCCGCTTCTGCCGGCGAGCAGCCCGACTTCGACAGTCTGGTGGAAAGGCTCGACGCCCGGCTCGAGGCCGCCGAAGCCAGCGATGAGTTTTCCGGCACCGTGCTCGTCGCGGTCGGGGACGAGGTCATCTACCGCGAGGCCTTCGGCCTGGCCCATCGCGGCCACGGCGTTCCCAACCGGGTCGACACCAAGTTCAATCTCGGCTCGATCGACAAGCAGTTCACCATGGTCGCCGTCATGCGCTTGGCCGAGGCCGGGCTGATCGATCTCGACGCCAATGTCGCGACCTATCTGCCCGACTGGCCGAATCGCGATGTCGCGGAGAACGTGACGGTCCGCCACCTGCTGACCCATACCAGCGGCATGGGTTTTTACTGGACGGATACGTTGCACCGCGAGATCGGGCGGTTCCGGACCCTGCAGGATTTCGCCGGCCTCTTCGTCGACGAGCCGCTCGCGTTTCGCCCGGGCGAGCGCTGGGCGTATTCCAACAACGGCTACATCGTGCTCGGCCTGATCCTCGAGTCCGTCACCGGCGAGGGGTATCACGACCATATCCGCCGCGTGATCCTGGAGCCGCTCGACATGGAGAATACCGGGCCGTTCGCGGTCGACGAGGTCACGCCCAATCTGGCGACGGGCTATAGCCGCGTCTCGGTGCAGGAACTCCTGGCCGGGTTCGACCCGGGCGGCGAGCGCCAGCAGGAGGTCTGGTACGCCAATTACTACACCCACCCGCCGCGCGGGGCCTCGGCCGGCGGAGGCTATTCCACGGTCGATGACCTGTTCGACTTCATGCGGGCCCTGCGCCAGGGCGTGCTCGTCTCGGCCGAGAGCTACGAGATGATCGCCGCCCCGTACAATCGCTACCTGTCCCATCCGCAATCGCGTTCCTTCTACGGCTATGCGATGCAGATCACCGATCCGGGTTTGCCGAGCGAGCGCCTCGGCCACACCGGGGGCGGGCTCGGCAACGGCGCGTTGTCCTTCTACTACCCGGCCTATGACCTGACGGTTATCTGGCTGACCAATCAGGATGGGGCGGTCTCGATCCCCGGCGGCGTCGTGAGGGATTTCATCGCGGCCCTCGGCGAGGGCTGAAGCCTGCGGCCCGCGCCGGCGAACCGGCCGGCGGGGTGGGCGCGTCGGATGTGTTTTCCATTTGAAAACATGGGCAGCTGACGCGCCCTCCACCCCGCCTCCGGCCAATATTGCAAACCGTTCGCAATTACTTGCATTTACGCTGCAATAGCGGCTGTGAGCCGCAGGCTTTTCGGCTTGCGGCGCAACAGGGCTCGCACTAGTTTCCGCCCCGACCGCGCCCCGGGAGTCGGGGTGTGCGCGCTCGCGCGGCCGTCCGGCGCGCCGGGCGCGATCGCCGACCGGTCCCACGACGAGAAAGGCTTCGAAAGAGCGGATGAACGCGCTTCTCCTCGAATATCTGCCGATCCTCATCTTCCTCGGCATCGCCGCGATCATGGGCGTGGCCTTCATCCTCGCCGCCTTCGTGCTCGCCCCCTCCGACCCGGACCCGGAAAAGGTCTCGGTTTACGAGTGCGGCTTCAACGCCTTCGACGACGCGCGCATGAAGTTCGACGTGCGATTCTACCTCGTGGCCATCCTGTTCATCATCTTCGACCTGGAGGTCGCCTTCCTCTTCCCGTGGATATTCCCGGTGTTCGAGGGCAACCTCTTCGCCTTCTGGTCGATGATGGTCTTCCTCGGGGTGCTGACCATCGGTTTCCTCTACGAATGGCGCAAAGGCGCGCTGGACTGGGAGTGAGGCATGGCTGACACGACCCTTCCCGCCGGATCCGGAGCGCGCGCGAAAACCCCGCTCTACGATCCGAAGAAGCACGATCCCTTCTTCGACGGGCTCTCCGACCAGCTCGCCGACAAGGGCTTCCTGGTCGCGCGCGCGGATGATCTCATCACCTGGGCGCGCACCGGCTCGCTGATGTGGATGACGTTCGGCCTGGCGTGCTGCGCGGTGGAGATGATGCAGGCCTCCATGCCGCGCTACGATATCGAGCGTTTCGGCGCCGCGCCCCGCGGCTCGCCGCGCCAGTCCGACGTGATGATCGTCGCCGGCACGCTCACCAACAAGATGGCCCCCGCGCTTCGCAAGGTCTACGACCAGATGCCCGAGCCGCGCTATGTCATCTCGATGGGCAGCTGCGCCAATGGCGGGGGGTATTACCACTATTCCTACTCGGTGGTGCGCGGATGCGACCGCATCGTGCCGGTCGACATCTACGTGCCGGGCTGCCCGCCGACGGCCGAGGCGCTGATCTACGGCATCCTGCAGCTGCAGAAGAAGATCCGCCGCGAAGGCTCGATCGAGCGCTAGGGGAAAGAGATGTCCGAAGCCCTGAAAGAACTCGGCGAGCACATCGCGAGCGCGCTGGAAAACGACGTGCGCGAGTGGGTCGTCGATCGCGGCGAGCTGACCGTGACGATCCATCGCGACCGTGTGGTCAAGGTAATCCGCTTCCTGCGCGACGACCCGGCCTGCCGCTTCACCACGCTGATCGATATCTGCGGGGTCGACTGGCCGAGCCGCACCCAGCGCTTCGACGTCGTCTACCACCTCCTGTCGATGCACAAGAACCACCGGATCCGGGTGAAGGTGTGGACCGACGAGGACACCCCGGTGGAGTCCATCACCGAGCTGTTCCCGGCGGCGAACTGGTTCGAGCGCGAAGCCTTCGACATGTACGGCATCCTGTTCGACAACCACCCGGACCTGCGCCGCATCCTCACCGATTACGGCTTCCACGGCTATCCGCTGAGGAAGGACTTCCCGCTCACCGGCTTCGTCCAGGTGCGCTACGACGAGGAGCAGAAGCGGGTGGTCCACGAGCCGGTCGAGCTGGTGCAGGACTATCGCGATTTCGATTTCCTCAGCCCCTGGGAAGGCGCGAAATACGTGCTGCCCGGCGACGAGAAGGCGGAGGGGAAGGCTTAAGAGATGGCCGAGACGGATATCCGCAATTTCACGATCAACTTCGGCCCGGTCCACCCGGCCGCGCACGGCGTGCTGCGCCTCATCCTTGAGATGGACGGCGAGGTGATCGAGCGCGTCGACCCCCATATCGGCCTTCTGCACCGCGGCACCGAGAAGCTCCTGGAGCACAAGACCTATCTGCAGGGCATCGGCTATTTCGACCGGCTCGACTATGTCGCGCCGATGAACCAGGAGCACGCCTTCTGCCTGGCCGCCGAGCGCCTGGCCGGCATCCCGGTGCCCAAGCGCGCGAGCTATATCCGCGTGCTCTATTGCGAGATCGGCCGGATCCTCAACCACCTGCTCAACATCACGACGCAGGCGATGGATGTCGGCGCGCTCACCCCGCCGCTCTGGGGGTTCGAGGAGCGCGAGAAGCTGATGATCTTCTACGAGCGGGCCTCGGGCGCGCGCATGCACGCCCATTATTTCCGCCAGGGCGGGGTTCATCAGGACCTGCCGCAGAAGCTGATCGACGACATCGCCGCCTGGTGCGAGCAGTTCCCGAAATTCGTCGACGAACTCGACACGCTGCTGACCGACAACCGGATCTTCAAGCAGCGCAATGTCGATATCGGCGTCGTCAGCAAGGAGGATGCGCTCGCCTGGGGCTTTTCCGGCGTGATGGTGCGCGGTTCGGGCATCGCCTGGGATCTGCGGCGCGCCCAGCCCTACGAGGTCTATGACGAGCTGGAGTTCAAGATCCCGCTCGGCAAGAACGGCGACAATTACGACCGCTATCTCTGCCGCATGGAGGAGATGCGCGAGTCGGTGAAGATCATGCAGCAATGCTGCGAATGGCTCTCCAGGGACGAGAACCAGGGCGAGGTGCTGCCCACCGACACCAAGTGGGCCCCGCCGCGCCGCGCGGAGATGAAGCGCTCGATGGAAGCGCTCATCCACCACTTCAAGCTCTACACCGAGGGCATACACGTGCCCGAGGGCGAGGCCTATGCCGCCGTGGAGGCGCCCAAGGGCGAGTTCGGCGTCTACATGATCGCCGACGGCACCAACAAGCCTTACCGGCTGAAGATCCGCGCGCCGGGTTTTGCCCACCTGGCCGCCATGGATCACCTGAACAAGGGCCACATGCTGGCCGACGTCTCGGCCATCCTCGGCTCGCTCGACATCGTGTTCGGGGAGGTCGACCGGTGATGACCATCGCCGCCTCCATCGCGCTCGCCCTGAGCGATCCCTCGCCGCAAGCCCTGGCGCAGGCCCAGCTCGACGCGTACAACGCGCGCGACCTGGAGGCCTTCGTCGCGGTCTATGCCGAGGATGTCGAGGTCTACACCTATCCCGGGCAGCTCGTCCTCGAAGGGCGCGAGGCGTTCCGCGCGCGCTATGCGCAACGCTTCGAGACCGAGGGACTGCGGGCCGAGATCCTGCATCGCAGCGTCCTCGGCAATCGCGTCGTCGATCACGAGCGCGCCTGGGTGAACGGCCCCGCCGCGGCACCGGTCGAGGTCATCGTCATCTACACGATCGAGAACGGGCGCATCGCCCGCGTCGAATTCCTGAGAGAAGAGTAAGCGATGAGCGTTCGCCGACTCGCAGAAGAGCAGCCTGAAAGCTTCGCCTTTTCGAAGGCGAGCGAGAAAAAGGTTGCGTTCTGGATGAACAAGTATCCGGAAGACCGTAAAGCCTCCGCGGTGATCCCGCTGCTCTGGCTCGCCCAGAAGCAGGAGGGCTGGGTCTCCGAGCCTGCCATCCGCGACATCGCGAACCGCCTCGGGATGCCGTACATCCGCGTCTACGAGGTCGCGACCTTCTACACCATGTTCAACCTGGAACCGGTCGGCGAGCACCTGATCCAGGTCTGCGGCACGACGCCGTGCTGGCTGCGCGGCGCGGACGACCTGAAGGCCGTGTGCGAGACGCGCATCGGCAAGAAGGGCCGCGGCAACGTGACCGCCGACGGCAAGTTCAGCTGGGAGGAGGTCGAGTGTCTCGGCGCCTGCGCGAACGCGCCGATGGTGCAGATCTCCAATGCCGACGGGGATTACTATTACGAGGACCTCACCGCGAAGGACCTCGAGGCCATCCTCGACGACCTCGCGGCGGGCAAGTCCATCGAGCAGGGCCCTGTGACGGGGCGCAAGTCCTCCGAGCCGACGAAGGCCAGGCAGAAGGTCCTCGCCGAGGAAAGCCTGTTCGACGGCTCGCGCGCGAAGCCGTTGGGCGCGCTGCCGAGCGGCAAGGGAAAGGCCGAGGAGCCTGCGGCGAAGACCAAGAAGGTCTCCGACGAGCGCCACGAAACCGAGGAGAAGCGGGGCAAGGCGATCGCCAAGCCGGCGCCGAAGGACAAGGCGGAAGCCACCAAGCCCGCCGGGCGGCCCAAGGCGCCGAAGATGGCCGATCCCGACAAGCCGGACTCGCCCGTCGTGAAGAAGAAGGCCACGCCGAAGAAAGCTGCGCCGAAGAAGCCCGGCAAGAAGGACGAATAGGTCATGACCCAGCTTCTGCAGGACAAGGACCGCATCTTCACCAATCTCTACGGTCATCACGACTGGCGCCTGGCCGGTGCGAAGCAGCGCGGCTGCTGGAACATGACCCGGGAGATGCTGGAAGAGGGCCGCGACTGGATCATCGGCGAGGTGAAGGGTTCCGGCCTGCGCGGCCGGGGCGGCGCCGGCTTCCCGACGGGGCTGAAATGGTCCTTCATGCCGAAGGAGGTGGGCGCGCGTCCGCACTATCTCGTGGTCAATGCCGACGAGTCCGAGCCGGGCACGTGCAAGGACCGGGAGATCATGCGCCATGATCCCCATCACCTGATCGAGGGCTGCCTGATCGCGTCCTTCGCGATGCAGGCCCACGAGTGCTACATCTATATCCGCGGCGAGTACGTGCTCGAGCGCGAACGCCTGGAGGCGGCGATCGCCGAGGCCTACGAGGCCAGGCTCATCGGCAAGGACAACGTCCACGGCTGGGATTTCGACCTCTACGTCCACCACGGCGCCGGGGCCTATATCTGCGGGGAAGAGACCGCGCTCCTGGAGAGCCTGGAAGGCAAGAAGGGCCAGCCGCGCCTCAAGCCGCCGTTTCCGGCCAATGCCGGCCTCTATGGCTGCCCCACCACGGTCAACAACGTGGAATCCATCGCGGTCGTGCCGACCATATTGCGCCGCGGCAAGGAGTGGTTCGCCGGCTTCGGGCGCGAGGGCAATACCGGCACCAAGATCTTCTCGATCTCCGGCCATGTGAACGCGCCGTGCAATATCGAGGAGGCGATGAGCATCCCGCTTCGCACCCTCATCGACTCCTATGCCGGCGGCGTGCGCGGGGGCTGGGACAATCTCAAGGCCGTCATCCCCGGGGGATCGTCGGTGCCGCTGATCCCGAAGGAGATCTGCGACGACGTGCTGCTAGATTTCGACGCGCTGAAGGAACACAAGACGGGTCTTGGCACCGCCGCGGTCATCGTCATGGACAAGTCCACCGACGTGGTGAAGGCGATCGCGCGGATCAGCTATTTCTACAAGCACGAGAGCTGCGGCCAGTGCACGCCGTGCCGGGAAGGCACCGGCTGGATGTGGCGCGTGCTGGAACGCATGGCGCGCGGCGAGGCGGAAACCAGCGAGATCGACGATCTGCTCGATGTCGCGGGCCAGGTGGAAGGCCACACGATCTGCGCGCTCGGCGACGCGGCGGCCTGGCCGGTGCAGGGGCTCATCCGCCATTTCCGCCACGAGATCGAAGAGCGCATCGAGAATTACCGCGCCGGACGTCCGGTGTTCGTGCAGGCGCCTGTGGCGGCGGAGTAGGGACGAGAGATGTCTGAGAACACGCGCACCATCGTCATCGACGGCGAGGAAGTCACCGTCCCGCAGGAGTATAACCTGCTGCAGGCGGCCGAGGCGGCCGGCCGGGAAATCCCGCGCTTCTGCTATCACGAGCGCCTGTCGGTCGCCGGCAATTGCCGGATGTGCCTGGTCGAGCTCGTCGGCGCGCCCAAGCCCGTGGCCTCGTGCGCCTTCCTCGTCAAGGACATGCGCGGCGGGCCGAACGGCGAGCCGCCGGCCATGCGCACGCTTTCCCCGCTGGTCAAGAAGGCGCGCGAGGGGGTGATGGAGTTCCTGCTCATCAACCACCCGCTCGACTGCCCGATCTGCGACCAGGGCGGGGAATGCGACCTGCAGGACCAGTCCATGGCCTACGGCCGCTCGGGCTCGCGCTATGCGGAGAACAAGCGCGCGGTCGAAGACAAGTACATGGGCCCGCTGATCAAGACGATGATGACCCGCTGCATCCAGTGCACGCGCTGCATCCGCTTCGCCACCGAGATCGCGGGCGTGTCCGAGCTCGGCGCCATCGGGCGCGGCGAGGACATGGAGATCACGACCTATCTCGAAAAATCGATGACCTCGGAGCTCTCCGGCAACGTCATCGATCTCTGCCCCGTGGGCGCGCTCACCTCGCGGCCCTACGCCTTCAACGCGCGGCCCTGGGAGCTGACGAAGACCGAGACGGTGGACGTGATGGACGCGGTCGGCTCCAACATCCGCGTCGACAGCCGGGGCGGGGCGGTGCTGCGCATCATGCCGCGCCTGCACGAGGACGTGAACGAGGAGTGGATCTCCGACAAGACCCGCTTCGTGTGGGACGGGCTGGGGCGCCAGCGCCTGGACCGGCCCTATGCGCGCGAGAACGGCAGGCTGAAGCCGATCGACTGGCCGACCGCGCTGCAGCTCGCCGCCGAACGCCTCTCCGGCAAGCCCGAGACCGTCGGCGTGATTGCCGGCGACATGAACGAGGTCGAGGGCCTGAAGGCGGCCAAGGACCTGTTCGACGCGCTCGGCGTGAAGAACATCGATTGCCGCCAGGACGGGGCCAAGGTCGGCACCGGCCCGCGCGAGAGCTATCTGTTCAACTCCACCTTCGCCGGGGTGAACAAGGCCGACGCGATCTTGATGATCGGCGTCAATCCGCGCCTCGAGGCTGCGGTGCTCAACGCCCGCATCCGCCAGCGCTGGCTCAATTCCGACATGAAGATCGGCCTGATCGGCGCGGCCGTGGACCTGACCTACGAGTACGAGCATCTCGGCGACAAGCCCGCCGACATCGCCGCGCTGAGCCGCAAGCGCTCGGGCTTCATCAAGACGCTGAAGGACGCCGAGCGCCCGATGATCATCGTCGGCGCCGGTGCGCTCGCCCGCGAGGACGGCCCGCAGATCCTGCGCGCGGCGGGCGAGCTTGCCGACGCGATCGGCGCGGTCAGGGAAGGCTGGAACGGCTTCAACGTGCTGCAGACCGCCGCGAGCCGCGTCGGCGGCCTCGATCTCGGCTTCGTTCCGGGCGAGGGCGGCAAGACCACCCGCGAGATCCTCGACGCGGCCGAGGCCGGCGAGATCGCGACGGTCGTCCTGCTCGGCGCCGACGAACTCGACATGACCAGGCTTGAGAAGGCCTTCGTCATCTATGTCGGTCATCACGGTGACAGGGGCGCTCAGGGCGCCGATCTGATCCTTCCTTCAGCGGCTTACACCGAGAAGCCGGGGATCTACGTGAACACCGAGGGACGCGCCCAGCTGGCCGAACGCGCCGTCTTCCCGAAGGGCGAGGCGAAAGAGGACTGGGCGATCTTCCGCGCCCTGTCCGCCAGGCTCGACAAGACGCTGCCCTACAACGATCTCAACGCGCTGCGCGCCAGGCTGATCGAGGAGCTTGCGCTGTTCGGCCAGATCGATCACGCCCCCGGGGCGGCGAGCGCGGCCGGGTTCGAGGTCGCCGGGATCGGCGAGGCGGGCGATGTCTCCGATGCCCCGTTCGGCGAGGCGATCGCCGACTTCTATCTGACGAACCCGATCGCGCGGGCCTCCAAGACCATGGCGGAATGCTCCGCGAGGGTCCGCGAGGCGCGCGCCGAGCTGCAGGCGGCGGAGTAAGGCCCGATGAACCAGTTCGTTACCCAGTTCGGTCCGATCGGCGGCGCGCTCATGAGCGCGGCCCAGATCCTCGCCTTCATGATCGTCCTGCTGCTCTCGCTCGCCTTCCTCCTCCTGTTCGACCGCAAGGTCTGGGCGGCGGTGCAGCTGAGGAAGGGCCCCAACGTGGTGGGCGCCTTCGGCCTGCTGCAGTCCTTTGCCGACTTCCTGAAGTTCGTGCTTAAGGAGATCATCGTGCCGGCGGGCGCGGACCGGCCGCTCTTCATCCTCGCCCCGCTGATCACCTTCATCCTCGCCTTCATTTCCTGGGCGGTGGTGCCGGTGGCGCCGGGCTGGGTGATCTCCGATATCAATGTCGGCATCCTCTACATCTTCGCGATCTCCTCGCTGGGCGTGTACGGCATCATCATCGGGGGCTGGGCCTCGAACTCGAAATACCCGTTCCTGGGTTCGCTGCGCTCGGCCGCGCAGATGGTGTCCTACGAGGTCTCGATCGGCTTCGTGATCGTCGCCATCCTGGTCATGGCCGGCACGATGAACCTCTCCGAGATCGTCGTGGCGCAGTCGGGCGGCTTCTGGAACTGGCACATCCTCAGCCTGGACATGCTGCCCTGGCCGGCCTTCGCGCTGACGATCCCGCTCTTCGTGATCTTCTTCGTCTCCGCGCTGGCGGAGACCAACCGGCCGCCCTTCGACCTTCCCGAGGCCGAGTCCGAGCTGGTGGCGGGCTATCAGGTGGAATACTCCTCCACGCCCTACCTCCTGTTCATGATCGGCGAGTATCTCAACATCGTCCTGATGTGCGCGCTGATGACCGTGCTGTTCCTGGGCGGCTGGCATCCCCCGGCGGATATCGCGCCGCTGACCTGGGTGCCGCCGGTGATCTGGTTCGCGCTGAAGGTCTTCGTGATGTTCTTCATGTTCGCGATGGTGAAGGCGCTCGTGCCCCGCTACCGCTACGACCAGCTGATGCGGCTGGGCTGGAAGGTCTTCCTGCCCGCCTCGCTCGCGGCCGTGGCGCTGATGGGCGGGTTCGTCGTCTATTCCAATGCTTAGCGCTATAGGAGCGGTTTGACACCATGAACCGGATTGCCCAGACCCTGCGCGGCGCGGCCCTGATGGACTTCTGGGGCGCCTTCTTCCTCGGGATGAACTACTTCTTCCGCAAGAAGCCGACCGTGAACTATCCCTTCGAGAAGGGCCGTCTGTCCCCGCGCTTCCGCGGCCAGCACGCACTTCGCCGCTACGCCAACGGGGAAGAGCGCTGCATCGCGTGCAAGCTGTGCGAGGCGGTTTGTCCGGCCCAGGCGATCACCATCGAGGCCGAGCCGCGCGCCGACGGCTCGCGCCGCACCACGCGCTACGACATCGACATGGTGAAGTGCATCTATTGCGGCTTCTGCCAGGAAGCCTGCCCGGTCGATGCCATCGTGGAAGGCCCGAACTTCGAATACGCCACCGAGACCCGCGAGGAGCTCTACTACGACAAGGAGAAGCTCCTGGAGAACGGCGACCGGTGGGAGCGCGAGATCGCGCGGAACCTCGAACTCGACGCGCGCTATCGCTGAGGCTATTACGGCGCGCGACTCATCAAGGGCAGGGCGCTTCGCCCCGCCGACCCGACGAAACCGCTTTTCCCACTGGGGGGCTTCATGCTTCAGGCAGCGGCCTTTTACGTCCTAGCAGCCGTCGCGATCGTGTCCGCCTTCATGGTGGTCGCGGCGCGCAACCCGGTGCGCTCGGTCCTGTTTCTGATCCTCGCCTTCTTTTCCGGCGCGGGCCTGTTCGTGCTGCTCGGCGCGGAGTTCCTGGCGATGATCCTGGTCATCGTCTATGTCGGCGCGGTCGCCGTGCTCTTCCTGTTCGTGGTGATGATGCTCGACATCGACTTCGCCGAGCTGCGCCAGGGCTTCCTGAGCTATCTGCCGCTGGGCGGGCTGGTCGCCCTGATCATGGCGATCGAGCTGGCGATGATCGGCTCGCTGTGGGCGACCTCGGAAACGGCCAGCGCCGCGCTGCGCTCGCCGACCCCGGAGGGCGTCAGCAATGTCGCCGCGCTCGGTGCCATCCTCTACGACGAGTACGTCCTGTACTTCCAGCTCGCCGGCCTCGTCCTCCTCGTCGCCATGATCGGCGCCATCGTGCTGACCCTGCGCCACCGCGAGGGGGTCAAGCGCCAGGATATCGGCAAGCAGGTGCGCCGCACGCGCGAGGAATCGGTCGAGGTCGTCGACGTCAAACGCGGTGAGGGGATCGGATAGATGGAAATCGGCCTCGGACACTATCTCGCGGTCGCCGCGATCCTGTTCACGATCGGCGTGTTCGGCATCTTCGTGAACCGCAAGAACGTCATCATCCTGCTGATGTCGATCGAGCTCCTCCTGCTCGCCGTCAACATCAACCTCGTCGCCTTCTCGGCCCATCTCGGGGACCTCACCGGGCAGGTGTTCGCGATGTTCATCCTGACCGTCGCCGCCGCCGAGGCGGCCGTCGGCCTCGCCATCCTCGTCGTATTCTTCCGCAATCGCGGGGATATCAGCGTCGACCACATCAACATGATGAAGGGCTAAGCCAGTCATGGCCTATCTGATTGTTTTCGGCCCGCTCCTCGGCGCAGTCATCGCCGGCCTGTTCCAGAAGCAGATCGGCGACCGTGCCGCGATGACCATCACGACGGGTCTTCTGATCCTGTCGGCGATCCTCTCCGTCTTCGTCTTCTTCGACGTGGCGGTGGGCGGCAATGCGCGCACCATCGAGATCGCGCGCTGGATGGCGGTCGGCAGTTTCGAGGTGAACTGGGCGATCAAGCTGGACACGCTGTCGGCGGTCATGCTGGTCGTGGTCACCAGCGTCTCCTCGCTCGTGCACGTCTATTCCTGGGGCTACATGTCCCACGATCCGCACCGGGCGCGCTTCTTCTCCTACCTGTCGCTCTTCACCTTCGCCATGCTCTCGCTGGTGACGGCGGACAACTTCATCCAGATGTTCTTCGGCTGGGAGGGCGTCGGTCTCGCCTCCTACCTGCTGATCGGCTTCTGGTACAAGAAGGAGAGCGCGAACGCCGCGGCCATCAAGGCCTTCGTGACCAACCGCGTCGGCGATTTCGGCTTCGCGCTCGGCATCATGGCGGTGTTCTTCGTGTTCGGCTCGGTGCAGTTCGACGAGGTGTTCGCCGCCGTGCCCGGCGCCGCGGAGCGCTCTCTGACCTTCCTCGGGATGACCTTCCCGGCGCTGGAACTGATCGCCTTCCTTCTCTTCATCGGCGCGATGGGCAAGTCGGCCCAGTTCTTCCTCCACGTCTGGCTTCCCGACGCGATGGAGGGCCCCACGCCGGTGTCCGCGCTGATCCACGCCGCGACCATGGTGACCGCGGGCGTGTTCCTGGTCTGCCGCGCCTATCCGATCTACGAACTTGCCGAGGCGACCTCGGCCTTCATCACCGTGATCGGGGCGGTCACCGCGCTGTTCGCCGCGACGGTGGGGCTGGCACAGAACGACATCAAGCGTGTCATCGCCTATTCGACCTGTTCCCAGCTCGGCTACATGTTCTTCGCCGCGGGCCTGGGACTGTTCTCCGCCGCGATGTTCCACCTGTTCACGCACGCCTTCTTCAAGGCGCTGCTCTTCCTCGGCGCGGGGTCGGTCATCCACGGCCTGCACGACGAGCAGGACATGCGCAAGATGGGCGGGACGCGCCACGTGCTGCCCTATACCTGGCTGCTGATGATCATCGGCACGCTCGCCCTGACCGGCGTCGGCATCCCGCTGCTCGGCATCGGCTTTGCCGGCTTCTATTCCAAGGACATGATCATCGAGGAAGCCTTCATGATGGGCATGGAGGGCGTGCCCTTCGGCATGCTCGCCTTCTGGATCGGGGTCACGGCGGCCGGCCTGACGAGCTTCTATTCCTGGCGCCTCATCTTCATGACCTTCCACGGCAAGTACCGGGGCGACGAGGAAACCCTCAAGCACGCCCACGATTCCCCGCCGGTCATGCTGATCCCGCTGATCCTGCTCGCGGTCGGGGCGCTGTTCGCCGGGGCGGTCTTCAAGTCAGACTTCGTGGGCAAGGGCGCGCTCACCTTCTGGGGCGACTCCCTGCCGGCGGGCCCCTATGCCGAATACAATTACGGCGAGAGTTATAGCGAGGAGCCGGGCGAGCCGCTGGTCTCCAACGCCGCGGGCCAGGAGGAGCATGTCGACGCGCATGCCGTGGCCGAAGGCGAGGGCGAGTACCACGCCGGCGAAGGTGAGCATGCCGGGGAGCACGCCGGCCACCATCCGCCGGTCTGGGTTCTGTTCACGCCGGTCGGCGTGACGCTGCTGGGCTTCCTGCTGGCGGTCTGGTTCTACCTGATGCGCCCGGAACTGCCGGGCCGGATCGCGGCGCGCGGCGGGCCGGTGCACGCCTTCCTGTCGAACAAGTGGTATTTCGACGAGATCTATCATTTCGTCTTCGTTCGCGGCGCGCGCGGGCTCGGCGATCTGTTCTGGAAGGTCGGCGACGTGAAGATCATCGACGGCCTCGGGCCGAACGGGATCGCGCGTACGGTGATGGCCGGCGCGAAGCGGATTTCCCGCGTGCAGACCGGCTATCTCTACCACTACGCCTTCGTGATGCTGATCGGGGTCCTCGGCCTGACCCTGTGGCTGGTTTTCCGAGCCGGGGTGTAAAGTCTAATGCTGGGTCAGCTTCCCATCCTCTCCACGATCACCTTCCTGCCGGCGCTCGGTGCGATCGCCATCCTGGTGCTGCGCGGCCTGATGCGCAGCGAGGACACCGGCGCGATGGAGCGCAACGCCAAGGGCGTGGCGCTGTTCGTGACGCTGTTCGTGCTCGCGCTCACGATCCTGCTGATGTTCGAGTTCGACACCGGCGTCGCGGGCTTCCAGTTCGTCGAGAACGCCGCCTGGCTGTCCCAGGTCGGCATCTCCTACAAGATGGGCGTGGACGGGCTGTCCATCCTGTTCGTGCTCCTGACCGCCTTCCTGATGCCGATCTGCATCCTGGCGAGCTGGAACATCGAGAAGCGCGTCGCCGAGTACATGGCCGCCTTCCTGCTCCTGGAGACGCTGGTCATCGGCATCTTCTGCGCGCTGGACCTGATCCTGTTCTACATCTTCTTCGAAGGCTCGCTCATCCCGATGTTCCTGATCATCGGGGTGTGGGGCGGACAGAACCGGATCTACGCCGCGTTCAAGTTCTTCCTCTACACCTTCGCCGGCTCGGTGCTCATGCTGATCGCGATGATCTTCATGTATGCCCAGGCCGGGACGACGGACATCGCCCAGCTCCTGCAGACCGAGTTCGGGCGCACCGCGCAGATCTGGATGTGGCTCGCCTTCTTCGCCTCGTTCGCGGTGAAGATGCCGATGTGGCCGGTCCACACCTGGCTGCCCGACGCGCACGTGCAGGCGCCGACGGCAGGCTCGGTGATCCTGGCGGGCATCCTGCTGAAGCTCGGCGGCTACGGCTTCCTGCGCTTCTCGCTGCCGATGTTCCCCGATGCGAGCGCCTATTTCGCGCCGCTGGTCTTCGTCCTGTCGGTGGTCGCGATCGTCTACACCTCGCTCGTCGCCTTCCGGCAGACCGACATCAAGAAGCTCATCGCCTACTCCTCGGTGGCGCACATGGGCTATGTCACGATCGGCCTGTTCACGATGACCGAGCTCGGCGTGCAGGGCGCGATCTACCAGATGTTCTCCCACGGCATCATTTCCGGCGCGCTCTTCCTGTGCGTCGGGGTGATCTACGACCGCTTCCACACGCGCGATATCGGCTTCTACGGCGGTCTCGTGCACAAGATGCCGGTCTATGCCGCCCTGTTCGGCCTGTTCGCCATGGCGAATGTCGGCCTGCCGGGCACCTCCGGCTTCATCGGCGAGATCATGACCATGACCGGCGCCTTCATGGTCGCGCCCTGGGTGGCGGCCGGGGCCGCGCTCGGCGTGATCGGGTCGGCGATGTACATGCTGACGATGTACAAGAAGGTCGTGTTCGGGGAGATGACCAACACCAAGCTGGAAACGGCCACAGATCTCAACGGCCGCGAGTGGATCAATCTCGGCGTCCTCGCCGTGCTCGCGGTCTATCTCGGCTTCGTCACGACGCCGATCACCCAGACGACCGAGGCGTCGGTGAACGCGCTGATCAACCAGTACCAGGCCGCGATCGCCGCGCCGGCCCAGTAGGGCTCACTTCAGGGACCAGGATGTCATGACCGCGCAGCAGCTTCTTGCCGATCTCCATCTGATGACGCCCGAGCTGATCCTGGCGATCGGCGCGATGGCGCTCCTGATGGTCGGCGTGTTCCGGGGCAAGGACGATCTGGCGGCCTCGCGCCTCGTGACCTGGCTCGCGCTCGGCCTGCTCGCCGCCGCTCTCGTCGCGGCGGTGACCCTCGCGCCGGGCGCCGAACAGACGGCGTTCGCCGGTGCCTTCGTCCACGACAGCTTCGCGCTCTACGCCAAGGCCGCGGTCTATCTTGCCGCGATCGCGGCACTGCTGCTGGCGAAGGCCTATCTGGAAACCGAGAAGCTCGCGCGCTTCGAATACCCGGTGCTCGTCATCCTCGCGGTCACCGGCATGTCGCTGATGGTGTCGGCGAACGACCTCATCACGCTCTATCTCGGCCTCGAGCTGCAATCGCTCTCGCTCTACATCCTCGCGGCCTTCAACCGCGACAGCCAGCGCGCTTCCGAAGCGGGCCTGAAATACTTCGTGCTCGGCGCGCTCTCCTCCGGCCTGCTGCTCTACGGCGCCTCGCTGGTCTACGGCTTTGCCGGAGGCACGACGTTCGAGGCGATCGCGCTCGCCGCGCAGTCCGACGCCAATGCGCTCGGGCTCGTCTTCGGCCTCGTGTTCCTGCTCTCCGGGCTCGCCTTCAAGATCTCCGCCGCGCCCTTCCACATGTGGACCCCGGACGTCTACGAGGGCGCGCCGACGCCGGTCGCGGCCTTCTTTGCCACCGCGCCCAAGCTCGCCGCCATGGCGCTCGTTGCGCGCGTGCTGACCGAGCCGTTCGGCGCGATGATCGACCAGTGGCAGCAGGTGGTGATCGTGCTCGCCATCCTGTCGATGGGGATCGGCGCGTTCGGCGCGCTGATGCAGTCCAACATCAAGCGCCTGATGGCCTATTCCTCCATCGCCAACGTCGGTTACGCGCTGGTCGGCCTGGCGGCGGGCACGCAGACCGCGCTCTGGGCGGTGCTGCTCTACATGACGCTCTATGTCGTCGGCGTGGCCGGCACGTTCGGGGTGATCCTGTCCATGCGCCGCAGTGAGGGCATGGTGGAGCGCCTGGAGGATCTCTCCGGGCTCGCCCAGACCCGCCCGGGCCTCGGCCTCGCCATCACCGGCCTTCTCCTGTCGGTCGGCGGCATGCCCTTCCTGGTCGGCTTCTTCGGCAAGCTCTTCGTGTTCTATGCCGCGGTCGAGGCCGGCCTCATCTGGCTGGCGGTCGTGGGCGCGCTCTTCTCGGTGGTGTCGATTTCCTACTATCTCGCCATCCTGAAGCGGGTCTGGTTCGACGAGCCGCGCGGCGAGTTCCTCCCGGCACCGGCCGGGGTGATGATCGTCACGCGCGTCGCGGGCCTCGCAACGGTCGCCCTGTTGCCCTTCGTGGCGCTGCTCTTCGCCCAGGTGATCCGCGCCGGGGGCGCCCTTGGCGGATAGCGTGCGCGTCGAGCACCTTGCCGAGACCGATTCCACGAACGAGGAGGCGCGCCGCCGCGCGCTCGCCGGCGAGCGCGGGCCGGTGTGGATCCGCGCCGACGCGCAGACCTCGGGCCGCGGACGGCGCGGGAGGGCCTGGATCAGCGCGAACGGCAATCTCTTCGCGACCGGGCTCTTCACGCTAGACACAGGCGCGGCGAACGCCGCCCAGCTCTCCTTCGCCGCCGCGCTCGCCGTCGCCGAAGTCGCGCGCGAGGCCGGCATCGACCCCGCCCTCGTCAGCCTGAAATGGCCCAACGACGTGCTGATCGCGGGCCGCAAATGCGCCGGCATCCTGCTCGAGTCCGGCCAGCGGCCCGGCGGCGGCCTCTGGCTCGCCGTCGGCGTCGGCATCAATCTCGCCCACCATCCCGAGGACAGCGAACGCCCGGCGACTGATTTTTCCGCCCATGGCGGCGCGCTTTCGCCCGGGCGTGCGGTCGAGGTGCTGGCGCGCAGTTTCGAGGCCTGGCTCAATCGCTGGCGCGATCACGGCTTCGCCCCGGTGCGCGATGCCTGGCTCGCGCGCGCGCACGGGCTCGGCGAGCGCTGCACGGTCCGGCTCGACACCGAGACCGTGGAAGGGGTGTTCGCCGATCTCATGGCCGACGGCACGCTCCGACTCGATTTGGCCGACGGCACGAGACGGTTTATCTCCGCAGGCGATGTGTTCTTCCCGTCGGCGCGCTGACGGGTCAGGGGAGGGCGGGCCATGCTGCTGGCCATCGACGAAGGCAACACCAACACGCTCTTCGCCGTCCATGACGGCAAGGGCTGGATCGCGCAGTGGCGTACCGCGACGCACACCACGCGCACCGCCGACGAGTACGCGGTCTGGCTCTCGGCCCTGCTGAAGATGGAGAAGCTCGCGCTCTCCGATCTCACCGACTGCATCATATCCTCGGTGGTGCCGCAGTCGCTCTTCAACCTGAGAAACCTGTCGCGGCGCTATATCGGGGTGCAGCCCCTGGTCATCGGCGAGCCGGGAGTCGAGCTCGGCGTCGAGGTGCGCATCGACAAGCCCTCCGAAGCGGGCGCGGACCGCCTGGTAAACGCCGTGGGCTGCCGGATAAAGTACGATGGTGCCCTGATAATCGTCGATTCCGGTACGGCAACGACCTTCGACGTCGTCTCCGCCGACGGCGCCTTCGAGGGCGGCATCATCGCGCCGGGCATCAATCTCTCGATGCAGGCCCTGCACACGGCCGCCGCCCAGCTTCCCCGCATCGCCATCGAGCGTCCTGTGCGCGTGATCGGGAAAAATACAGTGGGCGCCATGAAATCCGGGGTGTTCTGGGGCTATATCGATCTCATAGACGGGCTCGTGACCCGGATTCGCGAGGAGTATGGCGAGCCCATGACCGTGATCGGAACCGGGGGCGTGGCTTCCCTGTTCGAGGGCGCGTCGAGGACGATCGAGCATTACGACCCGGACGTGACCATTCGCGGTCTCCACGAGATCTGGAATCGCAACAGAGGCTGACTTCGTGACGGCGGACAAAGACGCCCTTTATTTCGTGCCCCTCGGCGGGGCGGAAGAAATCGGGATGAACCTGAATTGCTACGGCTATGGGCCGGAGCACGACCGCAAATGGCTCATCGTCGATTTCGGCGTGACCTTCGGCGATCTCTCCACGCCGGGCATCGACGTCATCCTGCCCGACCCCAGCTTCATCGAGGACCAGCGCCACAATCTCCTGGGGATCGTGCTCACCCATGGCCACGAGGACCACATGGGCGCGGTCGCCTACATGTGGGAGCGCCTGCGCTGCCCGATCTACGCGACGCCCTTCACCGCCTGGCTGATGCGCGACCGGCTGGCCGAGCGCGGCCTCCTGGACGAGGCGAAGGTGCACGAGATCGGTCTGTCGAGCCGGCTCGACATCGGCCCGTTCGATCTGCAGCTGATCACGCTGACGCACTCCATCCCGGAGCCTAACGGGCTGGCGATCCGCACGCCTGCGGGCCTCGTCCTGCATACCGGGGACTGGAAGATCGATCCGGACCCGCTGCTCGGCAAGACCACCGACGTGAAGGCCATCGAGGCCCTCGCCGAGGAAGGCGTGATGGCGATGGTGTGCGATTCCACCAATGTCTTCACGGAGGGCGAGTCCGGTTCGGAGTCCGATGTCCGCGACAACCTGGTCAAGCTCGTCGGCGAGCAGAAGGGCCGCGTCGCGATCGCCGCCTTCGCCTCCAACGTGGCGCGCCTGCAGACCGCGATCGAGGCGGCCGAGGCGAACGGGCGCCGGGTATGCCTCGTCGGCCGGTCCATGCACCGCATGACGGCGGCGGCGAAGGCGGTCGGCATGCTGGCCAACGCCAGGCCCTTCGTGGAGGAGGAAGAGGCCGGCTATTTCCCGGAGAACAAGATCCTCTACCTGTGCACCGGCAGCCAGGGCGAGCCGCGCGCCGCCCTTTCGCGGATCGCCGAGAACACCCATCGCAACGTGGTGCTGGGCTCAGGCGACACCGTGATCTTTTCCTCGCGCATCATTCCCGGCAACGAGCGGGGCATTTTCGAACTGATGAACAAGCTCGCTGACCGCGGCGTGAAGCTCATCACCGAGAAGGAGCGCCACGTGCACGTCTCCGGCCATCCCTGCCGCGGCGAGCTGAAGCAGATGTACGAATGGGCGCGCCCGACGGTGGCGATCCCGGTCCACGGCGAGCGCCGCCATCTGCTCGAGCATGCCGAGTTCGCCAAGTCCCTGCAGGTGCCCTATGCGGTCGTGCCGCACAATGGCGCTGTGGTGCGCATCACCAGGGACGGGGCCGAGATCGTCGACGAGGCGCCCTCGGGGCGACTCTATCTGGACGGCAACATGCTGGTCGATGCCGAGGGTGACGCCATGCGCGAACGGCGCAAGCTCGCCCATACCGGCATGGTCGCGCTGTCGCTCAGCGTCGATGCCAAGGGCCATCTTCTCGCCGGCCCGGACATTCGCGGCGTCGGCCTGCCCGAGACCGAGACCTATCCGATCGACGATTTCCTGGACGATCTCGCCGACGCGGCGGAAAACGCCTTCGACGGGCTCGGCAAGAAGGACCGCAAGGATCCCGAGGCCATCGAGGAGGCGCTGCGCCGCGCCGTGCGCCGCGAGGCCGACCGCATCTGGGGGAAGAAGCCCGTGGTCGAGGTGATGGTCCTGGCGGGATAGGGAGAGGGACATGAAGATCGGACGACTGAACCATGTCGGCGTCGCCACCCCCGATGTCGAGGCCGCGGCGAAGGGCTATGCCGACCTCTACGGCGCGACCGACGCGACGCCGGCGAAGGCCTTCCCGAAACTCGGCGTGAAGGTGATCTTCGTCTCCGTGCCGAACATGCAGATCGAGCTGATCGAGCCGCTGGGCGAGGACAGCCCGATCCACAAATTCCTCGAGAAGAACCCCAAGGGCGGCCAGCACCACATGTGCTTCGAGGTGCCCGACATCATCGAGGCGCGCGATGCGATGCGCGCGCGCGGCGCCACTGTCCTGGGTACCGGCGAGCCCTATATCGGCGCGCACGGCGTGCCGGTCATCTTCGTGCACCCGAAGGACACGGGGGGCGTGCTCGTCGAGCTGATGCAGGAACCGGGAGGTGGCCATTGAGCTGGCGCATCGTCCAGATCGCGCTCGTCGCGCTCGCCGCGGCGCTGTGGATCGCCCAGCTGTTCGTGCGCAATGACGGGGTCGGCTTCGTCTCCGGCCTCGTGGTCTATCTCATCGCCTGGTGGACGGTGCTGTTCACCATCCTGCCGCGGGGCGTGCAGGGCCAGTACGAGACCGGCGAGATCGTGGAGGGCTCCGAGCCCGGCGCGCCGGCCGATCCGCGCCTGAAGGAGAAGGCCTGGCTCACCACGGTCGTCACCGCCGCCTTCTGGCTCGTCTATTTCGTCGTCGTGGAGTTCGCACTGATCGATCTCGGCGGATTCATGCTGGGCCCGAACGCGGCGCGAGGGTGACGAACGCGTCACTTGCGGCCCGGCGGTGCGGCCACTAAACGGATTTCGAAGCCAGCCGCGCGCGCGAGGATTCACTGTTCATGGCCGACACCAACTCCCGGACCGGGGCAGGGCCCTTCAGCGCCGTCGAGTTCATGCTCGCCTTGCGCTATCTGCGCACCAAGCGCGTGCATGGCGGGGTGACGCTGATCTCGGTGATTTCATTCGTCGGGATCATGCTGGCCGTGGGTGCCCTCATCGCCGTGATGAGCGTGATGAACGGTTTCCGCCACGAACTCCTGAGCCGGCTGCTCGGCGTGCAGGCCCACATCTACGTCTACGCTCCCGAAGTGCGCTCCGACGGGCTCGACGACCTCCTGGCCGACATCAATGCGGTGCCCGGCGTGAACTATGCCGGACCGGTGGTGGAAGGCCAGGGCCTGCTCACGTCCGGGCGGCGCGCCTCCTTCGCGCAGGTCATCGGTGTGCGGCCGGCTGACCTGTCCCGCTTCGCCCTGTTCCAGCGGAGCGAGGATCGCGAGGCGGTCTATACCCAGGGCAATTTCGCCGGCTCCATCGAAACGTTCGGCGAGGGCCGCCACGGCGGCGACCAGATCATCATCGGCTCGCAGATCGCCAGCCAGCTCGGCGTCGGGGTGGGCGAGGAGATCCGGCTCATCTCGCCGGAAGGAGCGGCCACGCCCATGGGGACGCTGCCGCGTCAGAAGACCTACGAGATCGCCGCCGTGGCCTCGGTGGGCATTCATGACGTCGACGCCATCCTCGTGCTTATGCCGATCGAGCAGGCCGAGCTCTTCTTCAACCGCGACGGGCCGGACCGGATCGAGGTGCGCATCGACAATCCGGGCGAGCCCGACGCCGTGGTCGAACGCATCCGCCAGCTCGTCCCCCAGGGCGTGGTCTTCGACTGGCGCGAGCAGAACCAGCAATTCTGGGACGCGCTCCAGGTCGAGCGGAACATGATGCGCATCGTCCTGTCCATCATCGTGCTGATCGCGGCGATGAACATCATTTCCGGCCTCGTCATGCTGGTGAAGAACAAGAGCCGCGACATCGCCGTGCTGCGCACGATGGGCATGAGCCAGGGCTCGGTCATGCGCATCTTCCTGATCGCGGGCGCCGCGCTCGGCGTGCTCGGCACCATCGCCGGGATCGTGCTCGGCATGCTCGCCGTCATCTTCATCGGGCCGATCCAGGATGCGTTCAGCTTCGTGTTCGGGGTCAATGTGTTCGACCCCAGCGTCTACCGGCTCTACCGCCTGCCGGCGCGCCTGGCGTTCAGCGATGTCGCCTATGCGTCCCTGTTCGCTTTCCTGGCCTCGCTGCTGGCGACTCTGGCGCCGTCCTGGCGGGCGAGCCGCATCGATCCGGTGGAGGCGCTGCGCTATGAGTGAACCGGCCCTGTCGATCCGCAATCTCGTGCGCATCTACGAGACCGAGGGCGAACGCCTCGAGGTCCTGCGAGGCGCCGATCTCGACCTTTATCCCGGCGAACTCGTCGGCCTCGTCGGCCCGTCGGGCTCGGGAAAGTCCTCGCTGCTGCACGCCGCGGCGCTGCTGGAAAAGCCGACCGCCGGAGAGGTGATCATCGAAGGGCGCGACGGCCTGTTGCTGTCGGACCGCCAGCGCACGGCAGTGCGCCGGCGCCAGATCGGTTTCGTCTATCAGTTCCACCACTTGCTGCCCGAACTTGACGCGTTGGAGAACGTGGCTTTGCCGCGCCGCATCGCCGGCGCGCGGGCCTCCGAGGCCCGCGAAGCCGCGATGGAACGCCTCCAGGCGCTCGGTCTCGGCCAGCGCCTCGCGCATCGACCCGGCCAGCTCTCCGGGGGCGAGCAGCAGCGCGTCGCGATCGCGCGGGCGCTCGTCAACAAGCCGCAGATCCTGCTCGCCGACGAACCCACGGGCAATCTCGACCCGAACACCTCAGACCAGGTCTTCGATGCGCTCCGGGCAGCCTGTCGCGACGCGGGCGCGGCGGCGCTCGTGGCGACGCACAATCTCGCGCTCGCCGAGCGCATGGACCGGGTGGTGACGCTCGTCGAGGGCGTGGTTCGGCCCTACGAGCGCCCAGCCGGATAACCGTCCGGTCTCGGCAGTTTTCCACACATGCGATCAGCCCGGCTTGACGGCGGAACAAAAGTGGAATATCTCATGTGGAACAAAACGGGAAATATGCTCGTGTTGCACGACACACAAGGGGATTTCACCATGCGCCGCCTGCTCGAAGAAACCACCTCCGCCGTCGTCGTTCTCGGCTTCATCGGGGCCGTGCTGACGTGGAGCGCCGCTTTCGCCGGCTGACCGTCCGACCAGGCTCGCGCTAGACTGCCGCCTCGCCGGATCGCTTGCGGGGATTTCCATGTCCGACACGCCCTTCGTCCATCTGCGGGCGCGTTCGCCCTATTCGCTTCTCGAAGGGGCGCTGCGCATCAAGGAGATGGCGAAGCTGTGCCAGGACTTCGCGATGCCGGCGCTCGCGCTGACCGACACCAACAACCTGTTCGGCGCGCTCGAATTCTCCGAGGTGATGGCCGAGGCGGGAATCCAGCCGATCACGGGGCTGACCCTCGCTGTCCGCCTCGGCGAACCGCGGCCGGGTGAACGGGCGGCGCCCGACGGTACCATCGCTCTGCTCGCACAGGACGAGACCGGCTATGCCAACCTGATGGCCCTGTCCTCCAAGGCCTATCTCGAGGTTGGCGCGACCGAGGACGCGCACGTGCCGATCGAGGCGGTCCTGGAGCGCAGCGCCGGTCTCATCTGCCTCACCGGCGGTCCGGACGGCGCGCTGAACCGGCTGATCGTCGAAGGCCGGACCGGTCCTGCGGGCGAGCTGCTCGACCGGCTGGGAGCGGCCTTCGACGGCAGGCTCTATGTCGAGCTGCAGCGCCACGGGCGGGCCGAGGAACTCAAGGCAGAGGCCGTGCTGGTGGAGGAGGCCTATGCCCGCGGGCTGCCGCTCGTGGCGACGAACGAGCCTCATTTCCCGCTGCCCAAGGACTATCGGGCGCACGATGCGCTCCTGTGCATTGCCGAGGGCACCTATGTGACGGTCGATGACCGGCGCAAGCTCACCCCGGACCACCATTTCAAGTCCGGCGCGGCGATGGCCGAGCTGTTCGCCGATCTGCCCGAGGCGATCGCCAGCACCATCGAGATCGCGAGGCGGTGCGCCTATCGGCCGGTGACGCGCGATCCGATCCTGCCGCGCTTCCCGACCGAGGGCGAGCGCGACGAGGCCGAGGAGCTTCGCGCGCGGGCCCGGGCCGGCCTCGATGCGCGCCTGGCCAAGGTCGAGCCGGCCGCGCCGCGCGCCGAATACGACCAGCGTCTCGAGCACGAGCTGTCCATCATCGAGCGGATGGGCTTTCCCGGCTACTTCCTGATCGTGTCCGACTTCATCCAGTGGGCAAAGAAGAACGACATCCCGGTCGGTCCGGGCAGGGGCTCGGGCGCAGGCTCGCTCGTAGCCTGGGTGCTCACGATCACCGATCTCGACCCGCTGCGCTTCGGCCTTCTGTTCGAACGTTTCCTGAACCCCGAACGCGTCTCGATGCCGGATTTCGACGTCGACTTCTGCCAGGACCGGCGCGGTGAGGTGATCCGCTATGTCAAGGAGCGTTACGGCGCGGACCGGGTGGCGCAGATCATCACCTTCGGCACGCTGCAGGCGCGCGCGGTGGTGCGCGATGTCGGGCGGGTGCTGCAGCTTCCCTTCCCGGTGGTCGACCGGATCGCCAAGCAGATTCCGAACAACCCGGCCCAGCCGGTCACCCTCGCCGAGGCGGTGGAGACCGAGGCCAAGCTCGCCCAGATGCGGCGTGAGGACGAGGCGGTCGACCGGCTGATCGAGGTCGCGCTGCAGCTGGAGGGACTCTACCGCAACGCCTCCACTCATGCCGCGGGCGTGGTCATCGGGGACCGGCCGCTGACCGAGCTGGTCGCGCTCTACCAGGATCCCCGCTCGGAGCTGCCCGCCACCCAGTTCAACATGAAATGGGTCGAGCCCGCTGGCCTGGTGAAGTTCGACTTCCTGGGGCTGAAGACCCTTACGGTGATCGCGCGCGCGCTCAAATACATCGAGGGTTCGGGCGGGGGCGTGATCGACATGGACACGCTGGGCTTCGAGGACCCGGCGACCTACGAGCTTCTGTCATCGGGGGCCTCGATCGGCGTATTCCAGCTGGAAAGCTCGGGGATGCGCGACACGCTGAAGAAGCTGAAGCCCGACACGATCGAGGACGTGATCGCGCTCATCTCGCTCTACCGGCCCGGCCCGATGAAGAATATCGACGTCTATGTCGACCGGAAGTTCGGCCGCGCGCAGCCCGACTATCTTCATCCCGATCTCGAGCCCGTCCTGAAGGAGACCTACGGGGTCATCATCTACCAGGAACAGGTGATGCAGATCGCCCAGATCCTGTCGGGCTACTCGCTCGGCGAGGCCGACCTTCTTCGCCGCGCCATGGGCAAGAAGAAGAAGGAGGAGATGGACCAGCAGCGCGTGCGCTTCAAGCAAGGCGCGGCCGAGCACGGCGTGAGCGCGGAGAAGGCGGACTATATCTTCGATCTCGTCGCCGAGTTCGCCGGCTACGGCTTCAACAAGTCGCACGCCGCGGCCTATGCCGTGATCGCCTACCGGACGGGCTGGCTGAAGGCCAACCACCCCGTCGCGTTCATGGCGGCGCTGATGAGCCTCGACATCGCCAACACCGACAAGCTCGCCGTCTTCTTCCAGGAGACCCGGCGCATGGGCATCACCGTGCTGCCGCCCGACGTCAATGCGTCGGAGGCCGATTTCGCGGTGGAGGGCGAGAAGATCCGCTACGCGCTCGGCGCGGTGCGCAATGTCGGGTTCGCGGCCATGGAGCACGTCGTCGCCGTGCGCCGCGAAGGCGGACCGTTCAGCGACATCTTCGATTTCGCCGAGCGGGTCGACCCGCGCCTCGTCAACAAGCGCGCCTTCGAGAACCTCGCGCGTGCCGGCGCCTTCGACTCCCTGGAGCCCGACCGGGCCAAGGTGTTCGAGGCGGCCGAGACCCTGGTCGCGCTCTCCCAGCGTGCCCATTCCGAGCGTGAATCCGCGCAGGCCTCCCTGTTCGGCGGGCCGGCCGAGGGGGGATCGGGCCTCGAACGTCCGCTCTTGCGCGAGCCCGAGCCCTGGGATCCGGTCCGGCGCCTGGACGAGGAGCTCGCGGCGGTGGGCTTCTACCTGTCCGGCCACCCTCTCGACGACATGCGCGCGGGTCTCGCCAAGCGGGGCGTCTCGCTCTACGCCGACCTGCCGGCGCGGGCCGCGGAGGGTGCGCGAGCGGCGCGCCTCGCCGGCGTGGTGCGGCGGCGTCAGGAAAAAATCTCGCAGCGCTCGGGGGAGAAGTTCGCCTTCCTCACCCTGTCCGACCCGTCGGGCGAGTTCGAGGCGCTCGTGCCGCCCAAGACGCTTGTGGAGATACGGGACGTGCTCGAACCCGGCGCCGCGGTCATGCTGACCGCGAAGATCGAGGACAATGACGGCGAGATCCGGCTCATCGCCGATGGCGCGGAGACGCTCGACCCGTTTGCCGCCGAGCATGTCGGGGAGGGATTGCGCGTGCATGTCGAGGACGTCATGGCACTGGAGGGCCTGCGGTCGCGTCTGGACCGTGCCAACGGGCGCGAAGGCGTGCCGCGCGGCGGCGTCCATCTGCGCTTCGGCCTCGCCGACGGTCAGATCGCCGAGGTGCGCCTGCCGGGCCAGCATGCCATCGATCCGGCCACGCGCGCGGCGCTGAAGCAGGTCGCCGGCGTGCTCGACGTCGAGGCGCTCTAGACAGGCCTCCCACAGACAGCAACCCGGTGCCACGCGGCGCGAGCGCCCTGACCCGCGCGGGGCGCTTGCCGGGAGCGCTTTCATTCGAGCGTGCCGCGCGTGGCCGCCGGCCGGCGGGTCAGCTGCGCAGCGCGGGCGACAAAGCGCCGCGATCGGCTTGCCCAGCGGGCTCAACACCCGTATAAGCGCGCGCGATTCCACACACGGGGCATCGGCGTGAACGGTTCACGTCGCTCCGGTGTTGTCCGAGCCCGGCAGGGCGAGGCGACTGCCGTCCCGTGGAGGCCAACCGGAAAAGGAAAATCGATATGGCCCTTCCTGACTTCTCCATGCGTCAGCTGCTCGAAGCTGGTGCCCATTTCGGCCACCAGACCCACCGCTGGAACCCGAAGATGAAGCAGTACATCTTCGGCGAGCGCGCCAACATCCACATCATCGACCTGTCCCAGACGGTGCCGATGCTGCACCAGGCCCTGGTCAAGGTACGCGAAGTCGCCGCGGGCGGCGGACGCGTCCTGTTCGTGGGCACCAAGCGCCAGGCGGCGGAGCCCGTTGCCCAGGCGGCGCAGCGCTGTGCGCAGTACTACATGAACCACCGCTGGCTCGGCGGCACGCTGACCAACTGGAAGACGATCTCCAACTCCATTGCGCGCCTGCGCGAACTGGAGGACCTGCTCGACCAGGAAGGCGGTCCGACCGGCCTGACCAAGAAGGAGATCCTCAATCTCACCCGCGAGCGCGAGAAACTCGAGCGTTCGCTCGGCGGGATCAAGGAAATGGGCGGCACGCCGAACCTGATGTTCGTCATCGACACCAACAAGGAGTCGATCGCCATCCAGGAAGCCAAGCGCCTGAACATCCCGGTGGTTGCGGTGGTGGATACCAATTGCGATCCCGACCCGATCGATTTCCCGATCCCGGCCAATGACGACGCGGCACGTGCGATCGCGCTCTATTGCGACCTCGTCGCCGAAGCGGTGCTCGACGGCATCTCCGAGAGCCAGGCCTCGTTCGGCGTCGATCTCGGCGAGTCCGAGGCGCCCACCGAAGCGGCTCTGAAGGAAGAGACCCCGACCGAGGCAGCCCAGAAGGAGGCTGCTCCCGAAGCCAAGCCGGAAGAGGCCGAGCAGCCCGAGGCCGAGCCGGTCGAGACCGAGCAGACCAAGTCCGAGTAAAGCGGCCGTCCGTCGCATAGACACACAGGAGACCTCCCCATGGCCCAGATCACGGCCTCCCTGGTTAAAGAACTGCGCGACATGACCGGCGCAGGCATGATGGATGCCAAGAAGGCGCTGACCGAGACCGATGGCGATGTCGAGGCCGCGGTCGACTGGCTGCGCAAGAAGGGCCTGTCGAAGGCCGCCAAGAAGGCCGGCCGCGTGGCGGCCGAGGGCCTCGTCGCGGTGGCTTCGGCCGAGCGCGACAAGGGCATGGCGGCCGCTGCGGTCGAAGTGAATGCCGAGACCGACTTCGTCGCGCGGAACGAGAAGTTCCAGACCGCGGTGAAGGAGATCGCGCGTCTGGCCGTCGATGCCGGAGAGCTGTCAAGGCTTGCCGAGGCCAAGACCGCGGCAGGCGAGACCGTATCGGAGAAGCTGACCGGTCTCATCGCCACGATCGGCGAGAACATGTCGCTGCGCAGGGTCTCGGCCCTGTCGGTCACGCCGGGCGTCGTCGCCACCTACGTGCACAACCCGGTTGCCGACGACATGGGCAAGATCGGCGTGCTCGTGGCGCTGCAATCGGAAGGTGACCGCACCAAGCTGGAAGAGCTCGGCCGCAAGATCGCGATGCACGTGGCCGCCGGCGCGCCGGCACCCGCGCTCGCCACCACGGTCGACGATCTCGACGCGGCCGTCGTGGACCGTGAGCGCGAGGTGTTCGGCGAACAGGCGCGTGCGTCGGGCAAGCCGGAAAACATCGTCGAGAAGATGGTGGAAGGCCGCCTGCGCAAGTTCTACGAGGAAGTCGTGCTGCTCAAGCAGCCCTTCGTGTTCGATCCGGACAAGTCGGTCGAGCAGGCCCTCAAGGATGCCGAGAAGGACATCGGGGCCTCGGTCGCGTTGACCGGCTTCGTGCGCATGGTGCTCGGAGAGGGCGTCGAGAAGAAAGAGGAAGACTTCGCGGCGGAAGTCGCCGCGGTGTCGAAATCCTGATGCCGAGCCCGGGCGTCGGCAGCAGCCGACGCCCGGGATTCGATCGCCGCAGGCCGCAGGGGAGGGCTGCCAGTGAGTGAGACCGAGGAAGCCGCCCGGCCGGTCCCGACCGGTCCCTATCGCCGGGTCCTCCTGAAGATTTCCGGCGAAGCCCTGATGGGGGCGCAATCCTACGGCATAGAGATGGACACCGCCGACCGGATCGCCAGCGAGATCGGCCAGGCGGTGAAGGCGGGGTACGAACTCTGCCTCGTCATCGGCGGTGGCAACATCTTCCGCGGTCTCTCCGCGGCGGCCAAGGGCATGGACCGGGCCGCGGCAGATTACATGGGCATGCTCGCCACCGTGATGAACGCGCTCGCGATGCAGACCGCTCTCGAACGCCAGGGCGTGCCTACCCGGGTTCAATCGGCCATCCCGATGACCTCGATCTGCGAACCCTATATCCGCCGGCGTGCGATCCGGCACATGGAGAAGGGCCGGGTGGTGATCTTCGCCGCCGGGACGGGCAATCCGTTCTTCACCACCGATACCGCCGCCGCCCTGCGCGCTGCGGAGATGGGTTGCGAGGCGCTGTTCAAGGGCACCCAGGTGGATGGCGTGTATGACGACGATCCGCGCAAGAATCCGAACGCGAAGCGCTTCGAGCGGCTCGACTATATCGATGTGCTCGCCCGTGATCTCAAGGTGATGGACGCCTCGGCGGTCACGCTGATGCGCGACAACCAGATCCCGATCGTGGTGTTCAACATCCACGAGCGCGGCGGGCTCGCCAACGTGCTCGACGGCACGGGCGTCTCGACGGTGGTCGGCAAACCGGCTTAATTGACACAAGAGTTTCAAGGGACGACGACGCCATGACGACGGCCAATTACGACCTCAAGGACATCAAGCGGCGCATGAGCGGCGCGGTGGATGCGCTCAAGCAGGAATTCGCCGGGCTGCGTACCGGGCGTGCCCATTCCAGCCTGCTCGACCCGATCCGGGTCGATGCGTACGGCTCGCAGATGCCGCTCAACCAGGTCGCCACGGTCACCGCGCCGGAGTCGCGCATGCTCACGGTCCAGGTGTGGGACAAGAATATGGCCGCGGCGGTCGACAAGGCGATCCGTAACTCTTCGCTGGGTCTCAACCCGGTGATGGAGGGCGCGACGCTGCGCATCCCGATCCCGCCGCTCAACGAGGAGCGGCGCAAGGAACTCGCCAAGACCGCCGGCACCTATGCCGAGCAGGCCCGCGTCGCGGTGCGCAATGTGCGCCGCGACGGCATGGATGCCCTGAAGCGGGCCGAGAAGGAGGGCGAGATCGGTGAGGACGAGCACAAGAAGCTCGCCGATCAGGTCCAGAAGGCCACCGACGAAAGCATCGAGACGATCGACAGGCTTCTGAAAGAGAAGCAGGAAGAGATCCTGCAGGTCTAGCGCCTCGCCGGCGCCGGGAAAGGGCTTTCATGGCTGCGTCAGAGGCAGCGTCAGTCAGCGTTCCGCGCCACGTCGCCATCATCATGGACGGCAATGGGCGCTGGGCTGCCGCTCGCGGACGCCCGCGTGCCTTCGGCCATCGCGCCGGAGTGGAGGCGGTACGCCGCACGGTGCGCGCGGCCGGCGAGCTCGGCATCACGCATCTGACGCTGTTCGGCTTTTCCACCGAGAACTGGCGCCGGCCGGCAGAGGAGATCGATGCCCTGTTCGACCTCCTGCGCCGCTTCGTCGACGCCGACCTCGACAGGCTCGAATCCGAGGGAGTGCGGGTGCGCATCATCGGGCGACGGGACAATCTCTCGCCCGATCTGCGTGCGATCGTCGAGCGTGCCGAGGCGCGCACGGCCAGCAATGAAGACTTCACCCTGACGATTGCATTCAATTACGGCAGCCGCGACGAGATCGTGCGGGCCGCTCGCGCCCTCGCCGAACGGGTGCGCCAAGGCGAGATCGCGCCCGAAGACATCGATGCCGAACGCTTTGCGTGCCATCTCGACACCGTCGGGCTTCCCGATCCCGATCTGGTGATCCGTACCAGTGGCGAGCGGCGCACCTCGAACTTTCTCTTGTGGCAGTCGGCCTATGCCGAGTTCGTGTTCCTCGATGTATTCTGGCCGGACTTCTCGCGCGAGCACCTCGAAGGCGCGCTCGCCGAATTCGCCGGACGCGAGCGGCGTTATGGCGGGGTGAAGCTGCATGGTACCGCGTGAGAAGGGTGCCGCGCGCAGCGTGCGAGATCCGGTCTTTGCCAAGCGCGTTCTGTCCGCGCTGATCCTGGCGCCGGTCGCGCTCGGCTTCGTTTTCCTCGGCGGGCACGGCTTTGCCATCTTCATAGCCGCCTTTGCTGCCGCGATGGCCTGGGAGTGGGTGCGCATGTCGGACCGCGAGGCGCCGCCGCGCGCGTTCGCGACGGCGACCGGCACGGCCGTCGGGGCGGCGTTGCTCGCCGCGCAGAGCGCTTTCGGCTGGACATTGGTCTGGATCGCTGGCGGTGCGATCGGGGCGTGGCTCGATCGGCGCCCGCGCGGGCGCGGGTACGAGGCCGGTCTCGGCGTAGCCTACGTCGCCTCGAGCGCCGCCGCCCTGGTGGCGTTGCGGAACGAGACCCACGGAGGGCTCGATACCGTACTCTACCTGCTCGCCGTTGTGTGGAGCGCGGATACCTTCGCCTATCTCGTGGGAACCTGGGTCGGCGGCCCCAAGCTGCTGCCCGCGGCCAGTCCCAACAAGACCTGGTCCGGCCTGACTGCCGGTATCGGGTTCGGCGTCGGCGTCGGCGCGCTGGTCGGCAGCCTCGTGGGCTTCGAGACGAATGCTTCCGCGCTGGTCGCGCTGCCGCTCGCGCTCGCGGCGGTGCTCGGCGACCTGTTGATGTCACTGGCCAAGCGGCGCTTCGGTGTGAAGGATGCGGGCTCCGTCATCCCCGGACATGGCGGGGTTCTCGACCGGGTAGACGCGCTGATGCTTGCCACCCTGATCGCCGGAGGGCTCATGTTCATCGTCCCGCAAATCCTTTCCGGGAGCGCGATGTGACGCGCAGCGTGACGATTCTCGGATCGACGGGATCGGTCGGGCAGGCGACGATCGACCTGATCGCGAGCGCCGGCAGGGATCGCTTCGAGATCGTCGCCCTGACCGCGAACTCGAATGCGCAGGCGCTCGCCGCGCAGGCCCTGGAGCTGCGCCCGCGTTTCGTCGCGCTCGCCCGCGAGGACGGCTACGAGGCGCTGAGCCACGCTCTTGCCGGCAGCGGAATCGAGATCGGCGTCGGTGCGGGCGCGGTGTGCGAGGCCGCCTCCATGGAAGCCGACTGGACCATGGCGGCGATCGTGGGTGCAGCCGGACTGCCCCCGACGCTCGATGCGGTGCGTCGCGGCAGGACCGTCGCGTTTGCCAACAAGGAGGCGCTGGTGTGCGCCGGCGACCTTTTCATGGCCGAGGCGGCGCGTGCCGGCACCTGCCTCCTTCCGGTCGATTCCGAGCACAATGCGATCTTTCAGGCGATGGCCGGCAGCCGGCGCGAACACGTGCGGCGCATCGTGCTCACCGCCTCGGGCGGCCCGTTCCGGACCGCCAGCAGGGAGGCCATGCGCGCGGCTACGCCTGCCGGCGCACTCGCTCATCCGACATGGTCCATGGGGGCGAAGATCTCGATCGACTCCGCCACGATGATGAACAAGGGGCTCGAGATCATCGAGGCCTGCCACCTTTTCGACCTGCCGCATGAGCGCGTCGATGTCCTCGTGCACCCCGAATCCATTGTCCACGGCCTCGTGGAATACGCCGATGGCGGTCTCATCGCCCAACTCGGTTGTCCCGACATGCGCACGCCGATCGCGCACGCGCTGGCCTGGCCCGAGCGCCTCGATACCGATGTCGAGCGGCTCGATCTCGCCCGGCTCGGCCGGCTGCATTTCGAGGCACCGGACCCGCAGCGCTTTCCCGCGCTCGACCTGGCGCGCCAGGCGATCGCGGCGGGCGGCGGTGCCCCCGCGGTGCTGAACGCTGCGAACGAGATCGCGGTGAGCGCCTTTCTGGATTGTAAGATCGGATTTCTTGACATTGCCGATCGGGTTTCTGAGGCTCTGGACTGGTGGGTTCACGGCCCGTTCAGCGACGAGCGCATAGACTCGTTCGAGGATGTGTTGAGAATCGACCGCGAGGCGCGGCGTGCGACACGCGAGCGCATCGCGGTGCGTGCTGCCGGATAGGCAGTGCGGCGGGGGGCAGGGTCCCGGCTGTGCCGGGGCAAAGCAAATTGCAGGGGTAACCCATGTTCGAGACCGCCTCGGCCGGACTCTTGAGCCTATTCGCCTTCCTGGCGGTCATTTCCATCGTGGTGGTGATCCACGAGCTCGGCCATTTCCAGGTCGGGCGCTGGTGCGGCGTGCATGCCGAGGTGTTCTCGGTGGGCTTCGGGCCGACGCTCGTTTCCTGGCACGACGGGAAGGGGACTCAGTGGCGCATCGCGGCGCTTCCCCTCGGCGGCTACGTTCGTTTTCGCGGCGATGAGAACGCTGCGAGCGCGCCGGACCGGAAGGAACTCGCCCGCCTGCGCGAAGCGCATGCCGATCCAGGTACGGTGTTTCATTTCAAGCCGGTGTGGCAACGCGTGCTGATCGTGGCAGCAGGCCCGGTCGCGAACTTCATCCTGGCCGTGGTGATCTTCGCGGCCCTCGGGATGATCCGCGGCGAGGCCCGCATCGAACCGCTCGTGGGGGAGGTTACAGCAGGATCGCCCGCCGAGTCGGCGGGACTCGAGTCCGGCGATCTCATCCTCGCCATCGACGGAAGTCCGGTTTCGGGCTTCAGCGACATCAGCCGCACCGTCTTCATGCGGGCGGGCCAGCAGATCGACATCGCCGTCGAACGCGATGGCGAGCGCATCACGATCCAGGCAACGCCCGAGCGCCGCGTGATGGACGATTACCTCGGCGGCGAACGCGCCCGCGGATTTCTGGGCATCGGCGTCTCGCGCGACGCCGAGATCACT
The DNA here is from genome assembly GCF_017161425.1 of Marinicauda algicola. GTDB lineage: Bacteria > Pseudomonadota > Alphaproteobacteria > Caulobacterales > Maricaulaceae > Marinicauda > Marinicauda algicola. The sequence goes on from NZ_CP071057.1 coordinate 792,233, forward strand.
CACGAACGTTATTCGGTGCTCGAGGCGCCGGCCTACGGGGTGCAGCGCACCGCGGAGGCGGTCGGCATGATCTTCGACTACATCGCGCGGCTCGTCACGGGGCGCGCCTCGACGGAATATCTCAATGGACCGATCGGGATTGCGACGACGGCCGGGCAGATCGCGAACATCGCGGTGTCCGACGCCGCGGGCGGCACATCCGAGACCGGGCCCGCCGATCGTCTGGTGCGCCTCGTTCTCGGCCTGCTGAGCCTGTCGGCGCTGCTCTCCGTCGCACTGGGTTTGATGAACCTCCTGCCCATCCCGGTACTCGACGGCGGCCACCTCGTGTATTACGCCTACGAGGCCGTTGCGGGACACCCGCCGGGCCCGGCCGTCCAGACGACCGGATTCCGGCTGGGGCTTGCTTTGATCCTGGGGATGATGCTTGTAGCGACCTGGAATGATATCAGCTATTTGCGCGATTTGTTTTCCTGATTGATCGCGGCGGGTGAGGGACCGGAAGAGGCCAATGCTGAGATTGATGAGACGTGTGGGCGGTGCCCTTCTGGCGGCCGCCATGCTGACCGGCCTTGCTGCGGCACAGGACAATCCGTCCGTGAACCTGCCTGCGGAGGGCCAGGCGGCAGCACCGGCCGCTCCCGTGCGGGAGGAGGCGCGCCAGCCGATCCTGCAGATCCTGGTCGAGGGCAATCAGCGCGTGGAGGCGGATACGATCCTCTCCTACCTGCTGATCCAGCCCGGGGATGTGCCCGATCCGCGCCTGATCAACCTGTCGATCCAGACGCTGTTCTCCACCGGCCTGTTCTCCGACGTGCGCGTTGCGATCGAGGGGCCGAGCCTGGTGCTCTACGTGGAAGAGAACCCGGTCGTGAACCGGGTGATCCTGGAAGGCAACCGGGCGATCGACGACGAGAAGATCCTCGAGGAGACCGAAATCCAGCCGCGTGCGATCTTCACACGCGCGCGCGTCCAGTCCGACGTGCAGCGCATCCTCGAGGTCTATCGCCGCGCGGGACGCTTCGCGGCCCAGGTCACGCCGAAGATCGTGGAGCTGCCGCAGAACCGGGTCGACCTGATCTTCGAAATCTCCGAGGGACCGGTCACCGGCGTGCGGCGGATCAACATCGTCGGCAACGAGGCCTTCTCCGATCGCGAGCTGCGCGGCGAGATCGTGACGCGCGAGGCGCGCTGGTGGCGTTTCTTCAGCTCGAACGACAATTACGACCCGGACCGGCTCGAGTACGACCGCGAGCAGTTGCGGACCTTCTACACCGACCGGGGCTATGCGGACTTCCGCGTGGTTTCCGCCATCGCCGAGCTGACCCCGGACCAGGAAGACTTCTACATCACCTTCAGCGTGGACGAGGGTGAGCGCTATACCTTCGGCGAGATCAGCGTCACGACCGAGATTCCCGATCTCGACGAGGAATATCTTGCGCGCATCGTCGCGACCCAGCCCGGGCAGCTCTATGTCGGCAGCCAGATCGAGGACTCGATCGACACGCTGACCTTCGCAGCCGGTGCGGCGGGCTACGCCTTCGTGGACATTCGTCCGCGGGTGGCGACCAATCGCGACACGCAGACGGTTGATATCGAGTACGTCATCAACGAAACCCCGCGCGTCTACATCGAGCGCATCGACATCATCGGAAATACGCGCACGCTCGACCGTGTGATCCGGCGCGAGCTCGAGCTCGTCGAGGGCGATGCCTTCAATCAGGCGCTCGTCGAGTATTCGCGCGGGCGTGTCCGTCAGCTCGGCTTCTTCGAGGAGGTCGAGGTGGAGCCCGTGCAGGGCAGCTCGGCCGACCGCGCGCAGGTGCGCGTGACGGTGACCGAGCAACCCACCGGCGAACTGGCTTTCGGCGCGGGCTTTTCCTCCACGGACGCGTTCCTCGTCGATTTCTCGATCTCCGAACGCAATCTGCGAGGCCGGGGTCAGTTCCTGCGCCTGCGCGTCTCTGCGAGCTCGCGGCGTCAGCAGATCGATATCCGCTTCACCGAGCCGCGCTTCCTCGACCGCAACCTGGCGGCCGGGTTCGACCTGTTCCAGGTGCGCACCGACTTCTCGCGAGAGGCCTCTTTCGAGACCGAGTCCACCGGTTTCACCCTGCGCGCGGGCTTCCCGCTGACCCGTTCGGTCTCCGGCGGCGTGAACTACACGCTCAGGACCGACGAGGTGACGACCTTCCGGGGCGCCACTGCCGCGATCAACCGGGCGGCTGGTTCGCGAGTGACCTCGCTGCTCGGCTACTCCCTCTCCTGGGACCGCGTCGACAATCGCACTGATCCGCGCAACGGCTTCCGGATCGCGTTCCAGCAGGACTTCGCCGGGTTCGGCGGCGATGTGCGCTATGTGCGCTCCGAATTGCAGGGCGGCATCTACCGGGATGTGTTCCGCGACGACATCGTCTTCTCGGTGACCGGCGAGACCGGGCTGCTGCTCTCCTGGGGCGGCGACAATGCCCGCATCAACGACCGCTTCTTCAAGGGTGGCAATTCGTTCCGCGGTTTCGAAACCGCCGGTATCGGCCCGCGGGTCGTGCAGCGCCAGGAGGACACCGACGAGCTGTTCTCCGGCGATGCGCTCGGCGGCAATTTCTACGCCATCGGCGCGGTGGAGCTGGCTTTCCCGCTCGGCCTGCCCGAGGAATACGGTATACGGGGCAGCGTGTTCACCGAATTCGGCACGCTGGGGCTGCTCCCCGATGATGACCAGATCTCCGATGACGGTTCGCCCACGGCCGTGTTCACGGTCGACCGTCTCGAGCCGCGTGTGTCGGCAGGGGTCAGCATCTTCTGGGATTCGCCGTTCGGTCCGGTGCGCTTCGACTTTGCAGAAGCCTTCGTGAAAGAAGACTATGACCGCGCCGAATTCTTCCGCTTCAGCACGAGAACAGGGTTCTAGACCAATGCTTCGTACTCTTCCCGCCCATGTCGGCGCGCGCATGCGCGTCCTCTTCGCCGCCCTGATCCTCGCGGCCGGCCTGTCCGGCGTGGCGAAGGCCCAGGACGTGCTGGTGATGAACGAGGCGCGCATTCTCACCGAGAGCGCCGTCGGCCAGCACATCACGTCGCGCATCGAGGCGATCGGCAACGAGATCAATACCGAACTCGCCCCCATCCGCGAGGAAATCCGCACGGAAAGCGAGGCGCTCAATGCCGAGACGGCTTCGCTGACCGAAGAGGCGATCCAGCAGCGCCCCGACCTCATGCAGCGTTTCCAGGCGCTGCAGGCGCGCGCTCAGCAGTTCGAACAGCTGCGCCAGGTGCGTCAGCAGGAACTGCAGGTCACCGAGCGGCGCGCCTTCGCGCCGGTGATCCAGGCCCTTCAGAGCATCCTGCAGGAAATCGTCACCGAGCGTGGCGCTGCCGTGCTGCTCGACCGCTCCGAAGTCGTCTATGCGGCTGATCGCGTGGACATCACGGCGACGGCGATCGACCGGCTCAACCAGCGCATGACCACCACTCCGGTCAACCGCGTCCGCCTCTCGGTGAACGAAGCCGGGGAAGTGCAGATCTCCGAAGACCAGTAGGCACAGGCGAGTCCATGGCGGCCGATCCGCGGTTCTACGACGCATTGGGCCCGGTTTCGGCCGCCGAGATCGCTGAGATCGTCACCGGCGAAGTGATTGGCGAGCCGCGTGAGGTCCACGCCATCGCCGCACCGGCCCAGGCCCGCCCGGGCGATCTGTTCTTCCTGTCCGATCCGCGCGATGCCGATCATGTCGGCGGCGAGGGGGCGATCGTCCTGGTATCGGACCGGGATGCGGCCCGCAGGCTCGCCGAGCGCGGCCATACCGCGATCTTGACACCGGGCCCGAAGGTAGGACTCGCCAAAGCCGCGGCCCGCCTTGTGCGTCCCCGGCCGCATATCGGCGAGGCGCTGATCTCGCCCGAGGCGGTGATCGACCCCGCCGCCTGCCTGTCACCGGGGTGTATCGTCGGGCCTGGCGCACGCATTGCGCCGGGAGCGCAGATCGGCGCGGGCGCGGTAATCGGGCCGGGCGTCGAGATCGGCCAGGATACCCGGATCGGCGCGCGCGCCGTGGTGAGCTTCGCTCTGGTCGGGGCAAGGGTCGAAATCGGGTCCGGCGCAGTCGTGGGCGAAACCGGCTTCGGACTGGCCTACGAACGCGGCGAAATGCTTACCCTGCCTCATGTCGGCCGCGTGCTGATCGAGGACGAGGTGACCCTGGGGGCCAACGTCACCGTCGATCGCGGCATGTTCGAGGACACCCGGCTCAATCGTGGCTGCCGGATCGACAACCTCTCCCATATCGCCCACAACGTCGAGGTCGGCGAGTTCACGGTGATGGCGGCCTTCGCGGGAATTTCCGGCAGCGTGCGGCTCGGCCGCGGCGTCCAGTGCGGCGGGCGAACCGGCGTGGCCGACCACCTCTCGATCGGCGATGGAGCGCGCCTAGCCGCGGACAGTGCCGTGATGCGCGACGTCCCCGCGGGGGAGACCTGGGCGGGTTCACCTGCCCAGCCGATCCGCGAATTCATGCGCGAGATCGCCTGGCTGCGCCGGGAGAGCGCGCGTTCGCGCAAGCGCGGGGAAGGCGGCGGCAGCGGCGCCTAGACAGCGGCAAGCGTCGCCGGTAGCAAGGCTGCACCTGAATGCGAGGAGCGCCTGAATGGCTTCGAAGATCCACCCGACCGCAATCGTCGATCCGGAGGCCTCGATCGGCGAGGATGTAGAGATCGGCCCGTACTGCATCGTCGGGGCCAAGGTGGTTATCAAGGCGCGCACCCGGCTGATCTCCCACGTCACGATCTACGGCCGCACCGAGATCGGCGAGGATTGCGCGATCTATCCTTTCGTCGTGCTCGGTTCGCCGCCGCAGGACTTCAAGTACAAGGGAGGCGATGTCAGCCTCGTCATCGGCCCGCGCAACACGCTGCGCGAACATACCACCATGCATCTGGGCACCGAGAGCGGACGCGGCGTCACGCGGATCGGTGCCGACGGCTACTACATGGTCGGCTCCCACGTCGCCCATGACTGCATCGTCGGCGACCGCGTGGTGTTCGCCAACAATGCGACGCTCGGCGGCGGGGTGACGCTCGGCGACTATGTGATCATGGGCGGGCTCGCGGCGATCCACCAGAATTGCCGGGTCGGCCGCCATGCCTTCGTCGGGGCCGGCTCGTCGGTAACCGGCGACGTCATCCCCTACGGCATGGTCGACAATGACGGCTGGCTGGCCGGCCTCAACCTGGTGGGCCTCAAGCGTCGTGGCTTCAGCCGTGACGTCATTCACGACCTGCGTGCGGCATATCGCATGATCTACGCCACGGAAGGCAAGTTCACCGAACGCGTGGAGGACGCTGCCCGCCTGTTCGGCGAGCGCGAGGAGGTGCGCGAGGTCATCGCCTTCATCCAGACTCCGGCTGCGCGGCCGCTGTGCACGCCGCAGATGCGCTAGCGCCATGGCCTGGTCGCGCCTCGGTCTGATTGCGGGCGGCGGAGACTTGCCTCGCACGCTTGCCCGGGCGAGCCGCGGGGAGGGGCGGCTCGGTCATGTCGTGGCACTCGAGGGCTTTGCAGATCCCGCGGATTTTCCGGGCGCCAGCGTCCGCGGCATCGGTCAGATCGGCCACATGATCTCCGATTTGCGCGGCGCGGGCTGCGACTCGGTCTGCTTCGCGGGCCTGGTACGGCGGCCCGACTTTCGCACGTTGAAGCCGGACTGGGAGGGTATGAAGCTCCTGCCGCGCGCACTCGCCGCTGCCGCACGTGGCGATGATGCGCTGCTTCAGGTGATCGTCTCGGCCTTCGAGCGGGCAGGTTTCGCAGTCATCGGTGCGCACGAGGTCTCCGGCCGGCTGCTCGCGCCTGCCGGCCCGCTCGGGGCGCTTGCACCGGACGATGCCGCCATCCGCGGCGATATCGCCAAGGCGATGGAGATTGCCGCGCAGATCGGCGCACTCGACATCGGGCAGGGCGCGGTCGTCTGCGACGGTCTCGTGCTCGCCGTCGAGGCCCAGGAGGGCACCGACGCCATGCTGGCGCGCGTCGCAGCGCTTCCCGAGAGCGTTCGCGGCACCCCGGCGGCACGCCGCGGGGTGCTCGCCAAGCGGCCGAAGCCGCAGCAGGACGTGCGCATCGATCTTCCCACGATCGGCGTCTCCACGGTGGAAGGTGCGGCCCGGGCCGGCCTTGCCGGGATCGCCGTTCCGGCCGGCGGTGCGCTCGTCGTGGATGCCGGCGCCGTGCGCGAGGCGGCTGATGCGACGGGCCTGTTCGTCGTGGGCCTGGCACCGGACGCGCTCGACGGGGACGGCTCATGAGCGGGAAAGACCGGCCTCTTCGCCTCTTTCTCGTCGCCGCGGAGACTTCAGGCGACCTGCTCGGCGCCGATCTCGCCCGCGCCCTGAAGGCGCAGCGCCCGGACATCGTGCTCGCGGGCGTCGGCGGCGAGGCGATGGCGGAAGAGGGGATCGTCTCGCCCTTCGACATTTCCGACCTGTCCATCATCGGCCTCGTCGAAGGCCTGAAGATCCTGAAGATCGTCAAGCAGCGCGCCGAGGAAACGGGCGCGGCCGCCGAAGCCTTCCGGCCCGATGCCGTCGTACTGATCGACAGCTGGGGCTTCATGCTGCGCGCGGCCTGGCGAATCCGCGAGCGCCTGCCCGACGTACCGCTGATCAAGTATGTCGGCCCCCAAGTGTTCGCGACCCGGGCCGGCCGGGCCCGCGTGCTGGCCAAGGCGACGGACCATCTTCTCGGCATCCACCCCTTCGACCCGGATTACTTCGAGCCCGCGGGCCTGCCCACAACCTTCGTCGGCAACCCGGCGCTGGAGCGGCTGAAGCCCGGCGACGGTCCGGCCTTCCGCCGGCGGCACGGGATCGATCCCGATGTACCCGTCCTGCTCGTGCTGTTCGGCAGCCGGCGAACGGAGATCGACCGGCTCTACGACCGCTTTGCCGAAGCCGCGGCGACTGTCCGCGCCCGCCATCCGGGCATGAGGCTGGTGACGGTCATACCAGGCTCGGTCGCCGAGAAGGTCGAAGCGCTCCTGCAGGGAGACGAGCGGTTGTCCGGCATCATCGCGGTACGCGGCGGCGAACGCGCGGATGCCTTCTCCGCCTCCGACGTCGCGCTCGCCTGCTCGGGTACGGTGACGCTGGAACTTGCCCTGTGCGGGGTACCGACGGTCACAGGCTACCGGCTCGACTGGCTATCCTGGGCCATCGCGCGCGTCCTGCTGATGCGTTCGCGCTATATCAGCCTGGTCAATATCGCGGCGGACGAGGAGCTGATCCTGGAATATGTCCAGACGCGCTGTACGCCCGGGATGCTCGCGGACGGCGTGGAGACGCTGCTGCGCGATCCCGCTCGCCGGGCGGAGATCTCCCGGCGCCTCGTCGAGCAGACGCGCGAGATGAGAGGCGAGGGCGGCTCGCCCTCGGACAATGCCGCGGCCAAGGTGATCGAGATCGCCGAACGGGTATGAAAAAGCCGGCGCCCCTGGGAAGCGCCGGCTCTTCCTTCTTGATGAGGGGCGATCGTTCTAGCGCTTGGAAACCGGCACGTAGTCGCGCTCGGTCGCGCCGGTGAAGACCTGGCGGGGACGGCCGATCTTCTGGCTCGGATCCTCGACCATCTCGCTCCATTGCGCGATCCAGCCCGTGGTGCGGGCCAGGGCGAACAGCACCGTGAACATCTCGGTCGGAAAGCCCATCGCCTTCAGCGTGATCCCCGAATAGAAGTCGATATTCGGGTAGAGCTTCTTCTCGACGAAATAGTCGTCCTCAAGGGCGATGCGCTCCAGTTCCATCGCGACCTGCAGGAGCGGCTCCTGGCGCGCGTCGAGCTCGTCGAGCACCTGGTGGCAGGTCTCGCGCATCACCTTCGCGCGCGGGTCGTAATTCTTGTAGACCCGGTGACCGAAGCCCATCAGGCGGAACGGATCGTCCTTGTCCTTGGCCCGCTTGATGTACTCGGGGATCTTGTCGACCGAGCCGATCTCGCGAAGCATGTTGAGCGCGGCCTCGTTGGCGCCGCCGTGCGCCGGGCCCCAGAGCGAGGCGATGCCCGATGCGATGCACGCGAACGGATTGGCCCCCGAGGAGCCGGCAAGACGCACTGTCGAGGTCGAGGCATTCTGCTCGTGGTCGGCGTGCAGGATGAAGATCTTGTCCATCGCCTTGGCGAGCGTGGGAGAGACCTCGTAGGGTTCGGCCGGCACCGCGAAGCACATGCGCAGGAAGTTCGAGGCGTAGTCGAGTTCGTTGAGCGGGCTGATGAAGGGCTGACCCACCGAATACTTGTAGGCGCGCGCCGCGATCGTCGGCATCTTGGCGATCATACGGTGGCTGGCGATCTTGCGGGCCTCGGGATCGTCGATATCGATGGAGTCGTGATAGAAGGCCGACAGCGCCCCCACCGTCGCGACCATTATGGCCATCGGGTGCGCGTCGCGGCGGAAGCCCCGGAAGAACTGGTCGAACTGGTCGTGCAGCATGGTGTGCCGGCGGATCGTCCAGTCGAAGTTCTTCAGCGTGGCGGCATCGGGCAACTCGCCATGCATCAGCAGGTAGGCGACCTCGATGAAGTTCGACTGTTCGGCCAACTGGTCGATGGGATAGCCGCGGTAGAGCAGCGTACCTTCATCCCCGTCGATATAGGTGATCTGGCTCTCGCAGCTCGCCGTGGAGGTGAAGCCGGGATCGAAGGTGAAGACGCCCGCCTTCCTGTAAAGCGTGCGAATGTCGATGACGTCGGGCCCGATCGAGCCGCCGAGGATAGGCAGTTCGTAGGTCTCCCCGTTGATCCTGAGCTCGGCGGTGCCTTTCTTTTCGGCCTTGTTTTCCATCTTCCAACCCCTTCGTCTCGAGGCAATCCGCGATTGCCGGGATGGGCGCCGTATCAGTGAGGGCGGCGCCGTCGATTGTCTAGACCTGATCGTCCAGGCGGGCGAGGCTTTCCTCTTTGCCCAGGACGGCCAGTACGAAACTCATGTCCGGTGCCGGCGCACCGCCGGTGAGCGCGGCGCGAAGCGGCATGCCCACCTTGCCGAATCCGACCTCCTCGTCCTCGGCGAAGCGCTTGAGTGCCGCGCCGAGTTCCGGCTCGTTCCAGTCCCCGTGCCGCGCCAGAACCTCGCGCAGCCGCGACAGGCGCGCACGCGCCTCATCGTCGAGGGCCTTGGCGGATTTTCCTTCCAGCGCGATCGGCCGGGGGCGAAGCAGAAAATAGACCTGCTCCTCGAGTTCGGCGAGGGTTTTCGCGCGCTCCTTCAGCAGTCCCATCGCCGCCCGCACCCAGGCGCGTGCCGCCTCGTCGGTGCGCAGGCCCTCGCGGGCCTCGAGGCGCTCGAACAGCAGGGCGGTGAGGCGGTCGTCGTCGGCGCGCTTCATGTGGAAGGCGTTGACGCTCGCCATCTTGTCGAAATCCAGCCGGGCGGGCGCCTTGTTGAGCCCGTCGAGATCGAAGGCCTGCACCATCTCCTCGTCGGTGAACAGCTCCTTGTCGCCCTTTGCCCAGCCAAGGCGCAGCAGATAATTGCGCAGGCCCTCGGGCAGATAGCCCATGTCGCGATAGGCCTCGACGCCGAGCGCGCCATGGCGCTTGGACAGCTTCTTGCCATCGGGCCCGTGAATCAGCGGGATGTGCGCGAACACCGGCACGTCCCAGCCGAGCGCCTCGTAGATCTGGTACTGGCGCGCGGCGTTCGTCAGGTGATCGTCGCCGCGGATGATGTGCGTGACGCCCATGTCGTGATCGTCCACGACGACGGCGAGATTGTAGGTCGGCGTTCCGTCGGCGCGCAGCAGAACGAGATCGTCGAACTCCTTCGCCGCCCAGCGGACCTCGCCCTGCACCTCGTCCTGGATCGTCACGCCGGTCTCGGGCGCGCGGAAGCGGACGGTGTAGGCCGCGCCGGCCGGTGCGCCCGAGGCGTCGCGGTCGCGCCAGGGCGAGCGCAGGGCGCGGCCTTCCTTGAAAGCCTCTTCACGCAGGGCCTCGACCTCCTCGGGGGTGCAGAAGCACTTGAAGGCCCGGCCCCTGGCAAGAAGCGCGTTCACGGCCTCGCGATGGCGCTCGACGCGTGCGAACTGCGAAACCGGCTCGCCATCCCAGTCGAGACCGAGCCATCGCAGCCCATCTATGATCGCCTCGATCGCCGCATCGGTGGATCGCGCCCGGTCGGTATCCTCGATGCGCAGCTTGAACTGCCCCCCGTGATGGCGCGCGAAGAGCGAGCAGAACAGTGCGGTGCGGGCCCCTCCGATATGGAGATAGCCGGTCGGGGAGGGCGCGAAGCGGGTGATGACGGTCTGGCTTTGTTGCACTTGCGAAATCTTGCTGCGCTGCGGTGGAAGCCGGTTCATTAGCATGCGAGCGCCAAAAAGGGATAGTGTGCGCCTGAACTCTTTTGCGGGCAGCACGAATGGGCCCTTCCTTGACGGTGCGGCGCGTGCGGCTTCAGGCGGCGATGGCCGGCCTGATGCGCCGGCATGGCGAGCGCCTGCGCGCCCTGGCGGGCGAGTTCACCGAGGCCGGTCCGCCCGATCCGCGCCGGCTCGTATTATGGGCGCCGGTGGCACTCGGGGCCGGAAGCGCGGCCTATTTCGCTCTGCCAGCCGAGCCGCCCCACGGCGCACCCGCCGTCCTCTGCGCGCTCGCGGCCGCCCTTGTCGTCTGCAGCCTCTTCCTTCGCGCCTTTCCCCGCATCTTCTATTCCTGCGTTCTCGTGGCCCTGATGCTGGCGGGTGCCGGCATGGCCCAGCACCGGGCCAATTCTCTTGCCCCGCCCGCCATCGAGATCTCCGACCGGGCGCGCACGGTGGACGCCTGGATCGAGCGCGTCGAGCGCAGCGGCGCGCGTGAGCGTCTGGTGCTGCGGGTCATCAGCCTGGAAGGGGCCTCGCAGGCACCGAAGCGGGTGCGCGTGCGCGCCGATCTCGGGGAATTCGAACCGGGCGATCTCGTGCGCGTGCGTGCGGTGCTCGACCGGCCCGCGGGACCGGCTGCGCCGGGCGGCTACGATCCGGCCCGCGCCGCCTGGTTCGACGGCCTGGCCTTCACCGGCTTTGCGATCGCACGGCCCGAACGCCTGGTGCTGGAGGAGGCGCCCGACCGGTTCGAGCGCGGCTTCACGAAATGGCGCTGGCATCTGGCCGGGCACATACGCGAGGTCGCTGGGCCGCACACCGGAGGCATCGCCGCAGCGTTGCTGACCGGGGACCGGTCGGGGGTGGGCGCGGAGGACGCCGAGGCGCTGCGCCTGTCGGGATTGGGCCATATCCTCGCGATCTCGGGCCTGCACATGGCGCTGCTCGCCGGCGCGGTCTATTTCGCCGCGCGCTTCGCCTTCGCCGCGATCGAGCCCTATGCGCGCGCCCACGACCCACGAAAGCCCGCCGCCCTCGTCGCGCTTCTGGCGGCCGCCGGCTATCTCGTGCTTTCCGGGGCCTCGGTCTCGACGCAGCGCGCCTTCGTCATGACCGCTGTCGTGCTGGTGGGGGTGTTGCTCGACCGGCGTGCCTTCTCGATCCGCTCGCTTGCCCTGGCTGCACTTGCCGTCCTGCTGCTCGCGCCCGAGAGCGTCATCGAGGTCGGGTTCCAGATGAGTTTCGCGGCCGTGGCCGCCCTCATCGCGAGCTTCGATCTCTGGCAGCGCTGGCGCGGGCCGGTCATCACGGAGCGCACCTGGTTCACCCGGGCGCGCGGCGCGTTCTACGGGCTCGCGGCCACTTCGCTCATAGCCGGCTCGGCGACCGGGGCCTTCGCGGCCTTCCACTTCCAGCGCCTTGCCGCCTACGGCTTCTTCGCCAATCTCCTGGCCATGCCGGTCTTCACCTTCTGGGTCATGCCCGCCGGGGTGGCCGCGCTCGCCGTGATGCCCTTCGGGTTCGACGCGCCCTTGCTGCGGGCCATGGACTGGGGCCTGCGGATCGTGCTGGAGATCGCGCACCGCACGGCGGACGCGGATGGCTCGGAGATGAGGGTGAACGCCGCGCCGGGTCTTGCCATCGCCTTGTTCGGGCTCGGATTCGCGCTGGCCACGATCGGCCGGGGCCTCGCGCGGCTCTACGGGCTCGGCCTGTGTATGGCGGGCTTCGCGGCCTGGAGCCTTGCGAGCCCGCCCTCCATGCTGGTCACCGACAGCGGATCGGTCGTGGCCCGCTTCGCGCCGGCGGTGGCGGAACCGGCGGCGCAAGGAGGCTGGAGCGTCAGCGACCGGCGCCGCGGCCGCTTCGACACCCGGGTCTTCCTGCAGCGAGTCGGCGAATCGGATTCCGCGCCCGGTCGGGCACAGCTCGCGTGCGACACGCTCGGCTGCACCGGAAGGACGCTGGACGGGCTTCTCATCGCCTTTACCGCGAGCGGACAAGCGCTCGAAGAAGACTGTGAACGCGCCGACATCATCGTCTTCGACGGTGTGGTGTCGCCCTACCAGCAGCGCAACTGCGCCGCGCTCGTCCTGGACGCGCCGGAGCGCGAGAGGCTGGGATCGGCCGAGTTCTGGGTCCGGGACGGCGAGGTGATGCGCCTGCGCGGCGCCAATACCGAGCGCGGCGAGCGGCCCTGGACGGTCCCGCCCGAGGGTTAGAAATAGCGCCGGATGAGCCCGACGAGCCGGCCCTGCACGCGCACGCGGTCGGGGCCGAAGATGCGGGTCTCGTAGGCCGGGTTCGCCGCTTCGAGCGCGATCGAGCCGCCCTTCTTGCGCAGCCGCTTCAGCGTGGCTTCCTGATCGTCGACGAGCGCGACCACGATATCGCCCGTGCCGGCATCGTCGCAGCGCCGGATCACAACGATATCGCCGTCGAGAATGCCGGCCTCGATCATCGAATCGCCCTGGACCTCGAGCGCGAAATGCTCGCCGCCGGAGAGCATGTCGGGCGGCACGGGCAGACGGTCCTGCTCATGCTGGATCGCCTCGATCGGCACGCCGGCCGCGATGCGGCCGAGCACCGGGATCTCCACCGTTTCCGGACCGCGCTCGCCGCGCGCGCCGAAATCGGCCTGCACGACATTGCCGCCCCCGGCCGCCGGCACCTTCGGCGCGGCGGAATCGGGCAGCTTGAGCACTTCGAGGGCGCGGGCGCGATGGGGCAGGCGGCGGATGAAGCCGCGCTCCTCCAGCGCGCTGACGAGCCGGTGGACGCCGGACTTGGAGGCGAGATTGAGCGCGTCCTTCATCTCGTCGAAGGAGGGCGAGACGCCATCCTCGCTGAGACGCTTGTGGATGAAGAGCAGGAGCTCGTGCTGCTTCTTGGTGAGCATGGCCGCCTCCGCGTGAGGAACAAAACCGGAAACTGTAGGGGATGTTCTATGCCTGTTCCGCCGCGAGGTCAAGCGCAGCCGGACGAAAACCGCGGTTCAGGCGAGCAGGGCGCGGGTGGCGGACTCCACATCGTCCTGCCTCATAAGGCTTTCCCCGACGAGCAGGGCGCGTGCACCCGCCTCGGCGACCCGCGCGACATCGGCCGGTGTGAACAGGCCGCTCTCGGCGACGAGCAGGCGCTCCGCGGGAACCATGGGCGCCAGCGATTCGAAGGTTTCGAGACGGGTCTCGAAGGTGCGCAGGTTGCGGTTGTTGACACCGATCAGCGCGGCTTCGAGATCGAGCGCGCGCTCCATCTCGGCCCGGTCATGGACCTCGACGAGCGCGTCCATGCCCCAGCGGGCCGCTTCATCAAGGAGGGCACGCGCGGTCTCGTCGTCCACCGCGGCGAGGATGACGAGGATGCAGTCGGCGCCCAGCGCCCGCGATTCGGCGACCTGCCAGCGCGTGTACATGAAATCCTTGCGCAGGACGGGAAGCGAGGTGGCGGCCCGGGCCGCGCGAAGATAGCTGTCATCGCCCTGGAAGCTCGGCGCGTCGGTCAGCACCGAGAGGCAGGCCGCGCCGCCCGCCTCATAGGCTTTCGCCAGCGCCGGCGGATCGAAATCGGCGCGGATGAGACCCTTGGACGGGCTCGCCTTCTTGATCTCGGCGATGAGGGCGGGCCGTCCTGCCTGCGACCCCGTCACCAGGGCATCGAGAAACCCGCGCACGGCCGGGGCGGCGGCGGCGGCCCTTTCCAGCTCGCCATAGGGCAGGGCGGCTTCGCGCGCCTTCACGTCTTCGCGCTTGTAGGCCTCGATGCGGGCGAGCACGTCGCTCATGGCTGACCCTCGTTGGTGATTTCGACCAGGCGGAACAGGGCCCGCCTCGCTTGGCCCCCGTCGATCGCCGCGGCCCCGCGCTCGGCGCCTTCCTTCAGCGTGTCGGCCTTGCCGGCAAGAATCAGCGCGGCGGCGGCGTTGAACAGCACGATATCGCGATACGCGCCCGGCGCACCGTCGAGCAGGGCCTCGAGCGCAAGGGCATTGAACTGCGGATCGCCGCCCTTGAGATCGTCGAGGCTCGCGCGCTTCAGGCCCGCGTCCTCCGGTGTCACGGTGAAACTGCGAATCCCGCCATCCGGCGTGAGCTCGGCCACGCGGCTCTCGCCCGTCGTGGTCAGCTCGTCGAGCCCGTCGCTGCCGTGGACGACCCAGGCGCGCTCCGCTCCGAGGTCCTTCAGCGCCTGCGCCATAGGCTCCAGCCAGCGCGCATCGAACACGCCGAGCAGCTGGCGTTTCGCCCCTGCCGGATTGGAGAGCGGACCCAGCAGGTTGAAGATCGTGCGCACGCCGAGGATCCGCCGGGCGGGTCCGACATGGCGCACCGCGCCGTGATGGGCCTGGGCGAAGAGAAAGCCGACACGGGCCTCCTGCAGGGCCTTCTCCACCTTGGCCACGGGCGCGAAGAGATTGACGCCGAGCGCCTCGAGGATTTCCGCCGAGCCGGATCTGGAGGAGGCTGCCTTGTTGCCGTGCTTGGCGACCGTCGCGCCGGCGCCTGCCGCGACCAGGGCCGCCGCGGTGGAGATGTTCCAGGTCCCGCGCGCGTCTCCGCCCGTGCCGCAGGTGTCGATGGCGTCCGCAGGCGCCTGGACCGGCGTCATGCGTGCCCGCATGGCGCGCGCGCCGACCACGAGCGCCTCGGGCGTCTCGCCGACCGCGGCCAGCCCGACGAGGAAGCCGCCGACCTCGACCGGGTCGGCTTCGCCTTCCATCAGGGCGTCGAAGGCGGCGCGAAGCTCGCCGGTTTCCGGCATGCGCCCTTTCGCGAGAGCCTGTATCGAGGGCGAAAGCGCACTCATGCCGGCTGCTTGACCGGCAGCCCGGCGATCTTGAGGAAGTTGGCGAGCAGCTGGTGTCCGCTGTCGGAGGCTATGCTCTCGGGATGGAACTGCACGCCGTGGATGGGGCGGCTCGCGTGAGCCAGTCCCATGATCTCCCCGTCCGCGGTACGCGCCGTGACCTTCAGCGGCGTGCCTTCGGGCAGATCGACGGCCAGCGAATGATACCGCGTGGCCGTGAACGGATTGGCCAGGCCCTTGAAGACGCTCGTGCCGTCATGCTCGATGGGACTGGTCTTGCCGTGCATGATCGATTTGGCCTGCACCACCTTCCCGCCGAAAGCCTGGCCGATCGCCTGGTGTCCCAGGCAGACGCCCAGAATGGGCAGCTCCTCGGGTGCCTGCGCGATGAGGTCGAGACAGATCCCCGCGCGGTCGGGATCGCAGGGGCCGGGGCTGATCACCACGGCCGCGGGCGTCATCGCCAAGGCTTCGTTAACGCTGAGCGCGTCATTGCGGACCACGCGCACCTCGCTTCCCAGTTCCTGGAAATAGTGAACCAGGTTGAAGGTGAAGCTGTCGTAATTGTCGATCAGCAGGAGCATGGCTTGGCCGGACCCTCTCACGCGCGAAGGGCGAAGTTAGGCGAGGCGGCAGGCCGCGCCAAGAAGGCCGACTCACGCTATGCAGTCGCCATGATGCGCTCCGCTGCTTCCGCACCCCATCTCGGCGCTGCGCTCGCCGCCGGACTGATCGTGGCGACCGGACTCGCCTTCCGCGCCGGCGCGCAGGGCGGAGAGCCCGTGACGCGCAGCGCCACCGAACCCGGACAGATCGTGAGCGAACTGCAGATACACCCGCGGTCGCAGGGCGTTGACGAGGAAACTTCCGCCACTGCGTCAGCGGAGGCCGCGATTGCGGCCCGGCCCATGCTGGCGGTGATCATCGACGATGTCGGCCTCGACACGGCGGCGGCCGAGCGTTTGCTGGCGCTGGAGATGCCGCTGACGGTGTCGATCCTGCCCTACGCGGCCGAGGCTCCGGAAGTCGCCGCCGCGGCGCGCAGGGCGGGCAAGGAGGTTTTCCTGCACCTGCCGATGGAGCCGGTCGGCCTCGACGATCCGGGCCCGCTCGCCCTGACGGGCCATCACAGCGGACAGGACCTGAGCGTACGCGCCGAATGGGCGCTCTCGCGCGTGCCCGGTGCGAGCGGGTTCAACAATCACATGGGAAGCCGGCTGACCGCCGATGCCCAGGCGATGGACCGGCTGTTCGCCTCCCTTTCCGGCCGCGGACTCGTCTTCGTGGATTCCCTCACCAGCCCGGACAGCGTCGCCGGGGCGCGTGCGCGGGCGGCCGGCCTGACGGCCCTGCGCCGCGACGTCTTCCTCGATCACGACGCCGCGCCCGCGGCGGTCGCGGCTGCGCTGGAGGAGGCTCTCGATCTCGCCGCGGAGCGCGGTTTCGCGGTCGCGATCGGTCATCCGCACGCGACCACGCTCGATGCGCTCGAAACGCTCTCGGCCCGGGCCGATGCCGCCGGGATCGAGCTCGTCACGGCAGGCGCGCTCGCCGCGCGCCTCCGGCCGGCGGCGCGTTCCTAGGACACACCGGCCTCGCGCTCGCAATAGGCCGCCTCGTAGCGCTCGTGCAGCGTCCAGAAGGAGTCCGGCTCGGCGTCCTCCAGGCGGGATCTGAGGATGTCGAGATGGGTGTGCCAGCCGGCGAGGATGCCGAGCCTTTCCTCGCTGTCGGTGATTCCGGTCTGGGTCAGCACGAGCTTCACGCGCTCGTCATAGGTCTCGGTCAGCTCGAAGGTGACCTCGGTCCCGTCCCAGGTGTGTGCGAAGGCGTGCGGCGGCTCGTAGCGCGTGACCTCGCCGCTGAAGCGCATGCCCTCGAATTCCTTGAAGCGTTCGGGGACGTCCTCGCTCGCCGCGGAGAGCCGGCTGTTGCGGAAGATCATCTCGATCGTGCCGCCCTCGCGGTGCTCGACCAGACCGCCGGCGAGCCAGGTCTCGCGTTTTCCCGGCTCGGTGAGAAAGCCCCAGACCCGGTCGATCGGTCCGGGCAGGAGCCGTTCGAACCTTATGGTGCGCGGTTCGACCCGCTTGCCGTACTCGCTCATGTCTCGTCCTCCTCACGCAAAGCCGCCTCGAGGGCATCGAGCCGGCCGCTCCAGAATTTCTCGTACCGGCGCAACCACTCGCTAGCGCGTCTCAGCGGTTCGGGTTCCAGCCGGATGGCGTGGGTGCGCCCGCGCACCGTGCGCGCCACGAGCCCCGCCTTCTCCAGAACCTGGACGTGCTTGGACGCCCCGGCAAAGCTCATGTCGAGCGGGGCGGCGAGCTCGCCGATACTGTGCTCCCCGGTTTCGAGCGCGGCCAGCATGGCGCGCCGCGAGGGATCGGCGAGGGCGTGGAATACGCGATCGAGTGGTACGGTAACTTCAACCATGTGGTTGAAGGTAAGAGGGCGCGATCGAACAGTCAACCGAATAGTTGAACGAGGGGACTCAGGCGAAGCGCCAGGCTTCTGCGGCGGCGCGGAAGAGGGCGCGGGCCTTGTTGACCGATTCCATGCGCTCGGCCTCGGGATCGGAATCAAGGACCACGCCGCCGCCGGCCTGAACGTGCATGCGCCCGTCCTTCACGATCGCCGTGCGCAGCGCGATGCAGGTGTCGAGCCCGCCGCCGGCTCCGAAATAACCCACCGCGCCGGCATAGATGCCGCGGCGATGGGGTTCGAGCTCGTCGATGATCTCCATCGCGCGCACCTTCGGCGCGCCCGAGACCGTGCCCGCGGGGAAGCCGGCGAACAGGGCGGAGACCGCGTCCTCGCCCTGTGCGAGCCGGCCCTCGACGTTGGAGACGAGGTGCATGACGTGGCTGTAGCGCTCGATGATCTCGCGTTCGGTCACCTTCACCGTGCCCGGCGCGGCGACGCGGCCGACATCGTTTCGGCCCAAATCGAGGAGCATGAGGTGTTCGGCGCGTTCCTTGGGATCGGCCCTGAGATCGGCCTCGTAGCGCGCATCGCTGTCGGGCGTCGAACCGCGCGGCCGGGTGCCGGCGATGGGGCGGACCGTTACCTTGCCGTCGCGCACCCGCACGAGGATTTCCGGGCTCGAGCCGACGATCTGGAAGCCGCCGAAGTCGAAATAATAGAGGAAGGGCGAGGGGTTGGTCCGCCTCAGCGAGCGGTAGAGCGCGAACGGGGGCAGGGCGAAGGGCGCGGAGAAGCGCTGGCTCGGGACGACCTGGAAGATGTCGCCGGCGCGGATATAGTCGCGCGCCGCCTGGACCCGGGCATGGAAGTCCTCCGGCGTGGTATTGGACTCCGGTTCCGCGACGTGCCCGGACGGTGCCGACTGGCGGTGCCCGGGGGCGGGGGCATCGAGCCGGTCGAATACCGCCTCGATGCGGCGGGCGGCGGCCTCCACCGCGTCCTTCGCCGACAGGTCCTCGCGCGGGCGCACCGGCGCCGCGGCGAGGATTTCCTGCGCGAGGGCATCGAACACCACCATCACCCGGGGGCGTACCAGCACCGCCTCGGGCGTGCCGAGGGGATCGGGAGCGGCAAGGCTGGGCAGCGTCTCGACCTGGCGCACCATGTCGTAGCCGAGATAGCCGAACAGCCCGGCCGAGAGCGGGGCGAGCCCGCTCGGCATGTCGAGGGCGGATTCGGCGATGAGGCGCTTGAGGGATTCCAGCGGCGGCTCGCCCGCCGGTGCGAACCGATAGGGCAGCTGGCCGGGGGCCGGCGCGCGCGCAATCTCGGCCTCTCCCTCGCGGCAGCGCCAGATCAGGTCGGGATCGAGCCCGATCGCGGAATAGCGGCCGCGATAGGCTCCGCCCTCGACGCTCTCTAGCAGGAAGGAGTTCGTCCCGGCCCCGGCACCGGCGAGCTTGAGATAGGCCGAGACCGGCGTCTCCAGATCGTCGACCCGGCGCGCGGTGAGCAGGACCGGCTTGCCGCTTTCCAGCAGCGATCGCGCGGTCGCCAGGTCGGGCGTGAACGCGGACATGGACTCTATTGCGGCGCCGACCGGCCGAGCGCCTGGTCGATGATGTCCGGGTTGCGCCGGATCTCGTACTCGTTCAGCAGCCCGCTCTGGACGAGCTGCGAGAGATCGGCTTCCAGCCCCTCGCGCACGCCCTGCAGCGTCTCCGGCGGCACCGGCCCCTCGGCGGGCGGGATGATCTCGGTCACCACGGCGATCGCCTGCGTGCGCTGGTCACCGGCACGGGTCTCGAATGGCTCGCCCTGTCCCATGCCAAAGGCTTGCTGGACCATCTGCTGACTGAAGGGCCCGGCCGTCTCGGTGCGCAGGAGGGTCGCGACCTCGACACGCGCGCCGGCGCCGAGTTCATCGGCGATGGCGTTGAGGCTCTCGCCGGCGGCGACGCGCGCCATGGCGGCCTCGACCTGTTCATGGAGACGATCGTCGACCTGGCGGAAGCGCCAGAAGGTCTCGGCCTCGTCGCGCACGTCCTCCACTTCGGGCAGGTGCGCGGGCTCGATCGCGTCGACGCGGACCACGAAATACCCCCCATCGCCATAGGATGTCAGGTCGCTGTCGAAGCCCTCGGGCAGTTCGAAGACGGCGGTGAGGATCTCAGCTTCGTCGGCCAGCCCCTGAACCGCGAACCCCTGAGCGCTCGCGCCGGACTGCGCGACGAAATCGAAACGCTCGACCGGTATTCCGGCTTCGGCGGCGGCCTCGCTCAAGGTAAGGCCCGCGGCGCGCTGCTCCTCGAACACGGCGAGCTTGTCGAGCACCACTTCCTCGGCTCGATCTGCAGCGAGATCCTCGAACAGGGCGTCACGTGCCTCATCGAAGCTCGGCGCAACCGGGTCCGATGCGGCGTCGACATAGACCACGCGCCAGCCCAGGCGCGCCTCGATCGCCGCGGCCTCGCCCCGGGCAAGGCCGAAAGCGGCATCGGCGATCGCGCTGTCGGGAATCTCGTAGCCCTGGACGTCGTCGAGATCGACGGGCTCGCCGAGGCCGAACTCGTCCGCGACCGCTGGCGGCGCGGCGCCCTCGTTCAGGCGCGCTGCCGCGGCTTCTGCGGTCGCCTGATCGGGAGCCGCCCAGTGGCGCAGCGAGCGCGTCGCGGGCTCGGCAAGCTCTCCGTTCTCCAGCCGCACCTCGTAGAGCTGGCGCAGATCCTCTTCGGGCACCTCGACGTCGTGCAGGACCAGGTCGGGCGCGGTGCGCACCAGGGTGAAGCGGCGCAGCTCCGGTCGCTGGAAGAAGCGCTCGTTCTCCGTGATGAAGGCGGACAGCTCCTCGGTGGTCGGTTCGGGAACGTCTCCGGCCAGGCTCGGCGACAGGAACAGCGCTTCGATCGTACGCCGCTCGTTGGTGAACGCACGTCGGGCCTCACCCATCACCTCGGGCGCAGCGATGCCGGAGAGGAGCGGCATGACGAGCTGCCTGCGCACCAGATCCTCGCGAACGCTTGCCTCGAACTCGGCCTCGGTGAAGCCGGCGTTCGACAGCGCCTGCGAATAGGCCTGCCGGTCGAAGCGCCCGGTAAACGGATTGTTGAAGGCCTCGATGGCGCTGATCGCCTCGCGCACCTCTTCGCTCGGCACGGCGAGACCCAGGGCGTTCGCCTTCGCGTCGACCGCTGTTTCCGCGATGAGCTGATTGAGGACCTGCTCCGGCAGGCCGATCTCCTCCGCCTGCTCGGCGGTGAAGCCGGGACTTTGCTGCTGTATCTGCCGCAACTGGCGGGTCCATGTGGAGGCGAGCTCGCGTGCGCTGATCTGCTCGCCGCCGACGGTGACGGCCGCAGTGGAGCCGACACGGAACACGTCGGTGACCCCGAACAGGGCGAACGCGGCCAGGAGCGGCACGATGATGATCAGGACCGCCACAGGCGAGCGGGCGAGCGAACGGATGGCTGCGAGCATGACGTGCGGCGCCGGTTTCGGCGCCTCCCCGGGCAAGACGATTTCAGTTGCGCGCGAACCTAGCGGGGAGCGCCGGGGCCAGCAAGCGGGCGCTGCGCCCGGCGGTGCCGCGCGTTGCCCCGCCCGGTCGGCGCTGCTATCGCTGCCGGAAGACCCAGCCGACCGGAGGAGAGGGGCCGTGCGCCGCAAGCTGATCGCCGCAAACTGGAAGATGCACGGTCTTTCGGACGACCTGTCGTGGATCGACGCGTTCCGCGAGGCGCTCGGCGAGGCGCATGACCGCGACATTCTGGTGTGCCCGCCTGCGACGCTTCTCGCCGCCTTCACGAAGGCGTGCAGGGATGTCGGCATCGCGACCGGCGGGCAGGACTGCGCGGCGGCGCAGGAGGGTGCGTATACCGGTGACATCTCGGCGCGGATGATCGCGGATACGGGCGCGCGCTACGTCATCGTCGGCCATTCCGAACGCCGCGCCGGCCATGATGAACGCGACGTGCATGTGCGTGCCAAGGCCGCCGCAGCCCTCGAGGCCGGTCTTGTCCCGATCGTGTGCGTCGGCGAGACGCTGGAGCAGCGCGAGGCCGGCGAAGCCATTGCGGTCGTGACCAACCAGCTCGGGGCGAGCCTGCCGGAGGCGGCAGGAGCGCAGGGCGTGGTGATTGCCTACGAACCGGTCTGGGCCATCGGAACCGGGCGCACGCCGAGCCCCGAGGATGCCGAGGCAATGCACCGGGCGATCCGCAAGGTCTTTCCGGGTGAAGGCGCGATGTTGCGCATCCTTTATGGCGGCTCGGTCAAACCGGAGAATGCCGGGGACTTCCTGTCCCGGGCGGAAATCGACGGGGCCCTGGTGGGCGGGGCGAGCCTCGATCCGGAAGGCTTCGCACGTATCGTTAACGCTGTATGGTAATTCGATTTTCATCAATCGCATGGAGACTTCGGGGCTGAGTTCGAACGAGCAGCCCGGGGCGAAGCTTCATGGCAGGACTTGACTACAAGCGGGCGACGGCGGTCGTGTTCGATCCCGTGCACGTCAATCTGCGCACCACGCGCTACGCGCTGCACGAACTCGGCTTCCGCGACATCGAGAGCATCGGCTCGCTGGCCGAACTGCGCCGCCGCCTGGACGAGAAACCGTGTCACCTGCTGATCGTCGAGACGGCGCAGAACGAGGCCGAGGTCTTTCGCCTGGTCCGTGCGATCCGCTCGGGCGAGGTCGCCACGAATCCGTTTCTCGCCATTCTCCTGACCTGCTGGGCACGCGACGGGGGTGTGTTGAAGCAGGCGATCGGGTGTGGCGCGGACGACGTCATCATCCGTCCCTTTTCCACCGCCTTCGCCGAGGAACGCATCCGTACCCTGGTCAAGGCGAGGAAGCCGTTCATCGTGACGAGCGACTATATCGGCCCCGACCGGCGTCGCGACTCGAACCGGGACAGCGGCAGCGTCAAGCCGATCGAGGCGCCCAACACGCTGAAGGCGGCCGTGGAGGGGGACGAGGACGAGATGAACCGGGCCGCGGCCTGGATTCGCGAGGCCCAGCAGACCGTCGAGCACGAGCGCCTGCGCCGGCTGTGCATGCGCATCGTGGTGGGCATGGAGGTGGCGGTGCGCGAGAAGCAAGCCAATCGCGAACCGCAGCTGGACATCGGCGACCTCGAGCGCTCGGCGAAGGAGCTGCGCATGCGCCTGAGCCGGGCGAAGGCCCGCGAGGCGGGCCGGGTCGCCCAGGCGCTTACCGAGGTCGTTGAATCGCTCAAGACGCCGGACGGATTCACCAGCTCCAATCTCGGGCTCGCCAAGGAGCTCGCCATGGGCGCCTATGCGGCCTACGCCGGCGGCGATGGCGATTCGGGAATCCCGGGTGCGGGCGACGAGATCGAGCGCACCGTCGAAGCGCTCCGGAAACGGATGAAGGCGCAACAGCAGAACGGTGGTGGCGCAGAGGGCGACGCTGAGCTAAAACGCGCGGCGAGTTAGACGCCGGCCCCTCGGCCCGGCGCATTTCAACGCGTGAAGCGAGCGCCATGACCACAGTTCTCCTTATCGTGCACCTCCTGGTGGCCGCGGCCCTCGTGGCCGTCATTCTCATGCAGCGCTCCGAAGGCGGGGCGCTCGGCATCGGGGGCGGGCCCGGCGGGATGATGAGCGGGCGCGGGGCGGCGAACCTCCTGACGCGCACCACCATGATCCTCGGCGCCGTCTTCGTGATCAACTCGATCTTCCTGGCGATCGTCTCCGGCGTGGATGCGACCGGCCGCTCGGTCTTCGACGAGGAGCAGATCGAGGAGGGCTCCGACACGATCGAGGGCCTTTTCGGCGATGCCTTCACCCAGGAGGGCGGCGAGTTGCCCGCCGTGCCCGACGGCGAGGCGCCGACCGAGGAGGACACTCCCGCTGTCCCGTCGGAAGAACCGGCCGAAGAGCCTGACTCACCAGAGGTTCCGGGCCGCTAGAGGGCCCGGCCACCTGCGAAAATCCGCCGAATTCTGCCGCGGCCAGTACGCTAGCCGCTTCCGCCCTCGTTGATTCTGCGCTAAGCCGAGTGCCCATGCCGCGATATATCTTCATCACCGGCGGCGTGGTCTCCTCGCTTGGAAAAGGCCTCGCCTCAGCCGCCCTCGGAGCGCTCCTTCAGGCGCGCGGATACAAGGTCCGCCTGAGGAAGCTCGACCCGTATCTCAACGTGGACCCGGGCACGATGAGCCCGTATCAGCACGGCGAGGTCTTCGTCACCGACGACGGGGCGGAGACCGATCTCGATCTCGGCCATTACGAGCGATTCACCGGCGTGAATGCCGCGCAGAGCGACAACATTACCACCGGGCGCATCTATTCCAGCATCATCGAGCGCGAGCGGCGGGGCGACTATCTCGGCGCGACCGTTCAGGTGATCCCCCACGTCACCGACGCGATCAAGAATTTCGTCCTGTCCGATGCCGGAGACGTCGATTTCGTCCTGTGCGAGATCGGCGGCACGGTCGGCGATATCGAAGGGCTGCCCTTCTTCGAGGCGATTCGCCAGCTCGGCCAGGAACTCGGCCGCGACAATGCGATCTTCATCCACGTTACCTTGCTGCCTTTCATCAAGGCGGCCGGGGAGATGAAGACCAAGCCTACCCAGCACTCGGTCAAGGAGCTGCGCTCGATCGGCATCCAGCCCGACATCCTGCTGTGCCGCTGCGAGATTCCGATCGATCCGGGCGACAAGCGCAAGATCGCCCTGTTCTGCAACGTGCCGGAGAATGCCGTCATCGAGGGCCGCGACGCGGCTTCGCTCTACGACGTGCCGCTGGAATATCACGCCCAGGGCTTCGACAAGGTGGTGCTGGAGCGTTTCGGCCTGACCGACGCACCCGAGCCGGACCTGTCGCGCTGGCAGGAGATCAGCCGTGTCGTCCACGCCCCCGACGGGGAGGTGACGATCGCGATCGTGGGCAAGTACACTGTGCTGATCGACGCCTACAAATCCCTGATCGAGGCGCTTCTCCATGGCGGCATCGCGAACGGCGTAAAGGTCAAGCTGCGCTGGCTGGATTCCGAGCAGTTCGAGAAGGCGGATGCCTTCTCCCCGCTCGAGGACGTGCACGGCATCCTGGTGCCTGGCGGCTTCGGCGAGCGCGGGGCGGAAGGCAAGATCGCCGCTGCGCGCTTCGCGCGCGAGCGCAAGATTCCCTATTTCGGCATCTGCTACGGCATGCAGATGGCCGTGCTCGAAGCGGCGCGAAATCTCGCCGGCATCAAGCAGGCCACGAGCTCGGAGTTCTCCGCCAAGGGCGTGCCGCTGGTGGGCCTGCTGACGGAATGGCTGAAGGGCAACGAGCTTCAGCGCCGCACCGCCGAGGGCGATCTCGGCGGCACGATGCGCCTCGGGGCCTATCCGGCGGTGCTGAAAGAGGGCACGCGGGTGCGCGAGATCTATGGCGCGGAGCAGATCTCCGAGCGTCACCGCCACCGCTACGAGGTCAATATCGACTATCGCGGGCAGCTCGAGGCGGCCGGGCTCGTCTTCTCCGGCATGTCCCCGGACGGCGTGCTCCCCGAAATCGTGGAATACGCAGACCATCCCTGGTTCATCGGCGTGCAGTTCCACCCCGAATACAAGTCGCGCCCCTTCGAGCCGCACCCGCTGTTCAAGAGCTTCATCGGCGCGGCAGTGGAGCAGAGCCGGCTGGTCTAGGGCTGCCTATTCAGAGCACCGTGAATGCGCCGTTGGCGACATTGTGCGCGATGATCGGCATGACGACACTCCCGGTCTTCTCCCGCAGCCAGAGCAGGACGAGCGACGGCACGCCCGTCATCGCGAAGATCATCGCATCGAAGGCAAACGCCCCGTCCTCGTAGCTCAGGCCATGGGCAAGTCCGAACAGGACCGAGGTGAGCACCCCGCCATAGCCGATCGGAGCGCCCAGCACGGGCAGTCTTGCCCTGAACGCCTCGTTCATCGCGAGCAGGAGCACGCCGCGGTAGAATATCTCCTCGTCGAGGCCGGGCATGGTCCACTGGAAGGCTATGGTCTCGGCGTTGGCCGGTCCTTCGCCATCGCTCCAGGCCCAGTAGAAGAACAGGGCGCAGAACAGGGCCAGGACCGCAAGGGCCATCGGCCAGCCGCGCTCCTGCTTCAGCGTGAGCCCGCAGCGGCGAAACCCGAACGCGGGCAGAGCCGCGATCGCGAGCATCGCGGCGATGGCCATGACCTTGCCCAGCCAGTTCCAGTCCGCGGCCGGGGGAAAGTTCGGCAGGGTGAAGAAAAAGCGCGTGAGCAGGAGATCGTAGAGCGCGTAAAGGCCGAGCGCGACGAGAAACCAGGACAGGCGGAAGCTCTTGCGGAAGGTCAGGGCGCCGATCGCGCCCAGCACGGCGACCGCCCCGATCTGGCCGAGCATGAGAATGAATTCTTGCATTTGCGCCCCCGCTATCGGCGCAAGTTCTATCACCGAAATTTCCTCGCTGTCTTCGCGAAATCCGCGTTCGTCAGCGCTATGGCGCAGTCTGGCCGTCCACGATTCCGTAGCGCCACGCGCCTTCCAAGAGATAGCGGTCCATCGCCGCGCGTACCGCGTCCGGCGTGACGGCGGCGAGTTCGGAATGCAGCATCATCAGGCGTTCCGGCGCGGAAGGATCCTGGAAGCTCAGGCCGGCGAGATGGTCCCCGAGCGGGCGAAGATTCGCGGCGTTGAGCCAACGGCGGTAGAAGTCGAGCAGCTGGTCGCGCGCCTCGAGAATGGCGTCGTCGCTCATCCCGGTGCGCACATCCGCGAGAGCGGACTGCAGGAGTGACGGCGCCGCGGCCGGATCGAGCTCCGGCCCGCCGAACAGGATCGTGAAATAGGCCGGAGCGCGCTCGGCGAGCGGCGGGATCGCCGCGCCGTAACCCCTTGCATCGGAGAGTGCGGTGACCGAAGCGCGCCCGGCCAGGGCCCGGCCGAGCGGGGAGAGGGGAGCTCGCGAGACCTGCCACAACGTCTCGAACGGCCCGCGCCCGCCCAGCAGATACTGGTCGAGCACCAGAAGCGCGGCGAAATCTGGATCAGAGGAAGCCGGCGCGGCAAACCCTGCCGCGACCCAGTCGCCTTCGAGCGTGTCGAAGCGGCGAATGACCGGGCCCGCGTCCTCCACGATCGCGTCGGCGCGCAGGAGGCCCTCAGGCTGCAGGGGCTCCCGCTGCGGCAGGGGCCCGCGTGTCGCGAAGGCCGCGAGCAAGGCGCCCTCCATCGCCGCCGGGTCGAGATCGCCGGCCACGACGAGCGTGACGTTCTCCGGCCGGTAGACGATCGCCTGATAGGCTTCGATCGTCTGCCGGGAGAGGGTCCCGGCGAGCGCGCTTTCCGCCTCGATCTCGGGGCGGTTGCCGTAGAAGGCGTGCTCCAGCGCATATTGTGCGCGGTACTGGCCGTAGGCGCCCGTGCGTTCGAGCTCGTCGAGGATTCTCTGGCGCTGTGTCTCGACGAGTTCCTCGGGTACGGCGAAGCCCCAGAGCTTGGCGCTGTAGGAGAGGGCGAGCGCGAGTCCGGAGGCGTCGGTGCCGTCCGGCTTGTTGATGGTCAGCCATGCCGAGACGTAGTCGGATCGCGCCTGCGCATTGCTATCCAGCGAATCGGACCCCTCCGGATAGGACCAGTCGCGTATCGAGGCGCGGGCGTTGGCGAAGACGTGCTCGGAAAAGTGCGCAAGGCCCGGAATGGCTTCGGTCGCCTGGCCATGGCGGGTATAGAGCCCGGCGAGGATGCGCGGTTCGATCCCCTCCGGGGCTTCGGCGCGGGCGATGACGACCTGGAAGCCCTGCGGCGCGGTGAAGCTGCGGATCGGACCGGTGATCAGCGGATCGTCGCCGGCCGCGGCGAACGCGGGCGGCAGCGCCGCTGCCAGACCCAGCGCCGTCAGGGCGGCGCACAGTTGAAACCTCATCGAACTCTCCCCAGCTTCGCGTGGCACCGGCAAGGATGCGCGCAGGGCTCCCGGCGGATGCAGGCGCGCCCTGTGTCTGGCCTGTTGCGCAAATCGTCCGAGCCTAGTATACGCGCTCGCTCATATTGCCGGGCGGTTGTCCGCCGGGGCAATCCCGGACTCAAATGACTTCAGACGTTGGAGAGGCCCGATGGCGGTCCCTAAGAGAAAAACCACCCCGTCCAAGCGCGGCATGCGCCGGGCCCACGACGCCCTGTCGGCCCCGGCCTATGTCGAGGACAAGGACTCCGGCGAGCTGCGCCGTCCGCACCATGTCGATCTGAAGAGCGGCATGTATCGCGGCAAGCAGATCCTGGAGCCGAAAGAGGACTGATCCTCTTTCCGGTTACGGTCGAATTCGAGGAGCCCCGTGCGGAACGCCGCGCGGGGCTTTTCGCATTGACCGGCCTCGTCTATGAAGCGCGCCAAATCCTCCCCGCGAACAGGAGCCGTCCCCCATGACCGCCATCGTCGACATCATCGCCCGTGAAATCCTCGACAGCCGCGGCAATCCGACCGTCGAGGTCGATGTCACGCTGGAGGACGGCTCCATGGGCCGTGCGGCGGTGCCCTCGGGCGCCTCGACGGGGGCCCACGAGGCCGTCGAGAAGCGCGATGGCGATGCGCGCTACAACGGCAAGGGCGTGAAAGAGGCCGTCGCGGCCGTCGAGGGCGAGATCTTCGACGCGATCGCCGGTTTCGACGCGGAGGAGCAGCGCCATATCGACGAGGTGCTGATCGGGCTCGACGGCACGGACAACAAGTCGCGCCTGGGCGCGAACGCCATGCTCGGCGTGTCCATGGCCGTGGCCAAGGCTGCGGCGGCCGCGGTGAACCTGCCGCTCTATCGCTATCTCGGCGGCGTGAATGCGCGAATCCTTCCCACCCCGATGATGAACATCATCAATGGCGGCGCGCACGCGGACAATCCGATCGACTTCCAGGAATTCATGATCATGCCGGTCGGCCTGGAGAGCTTCTCCGAGGGCCTGCGCTGCGGCGCGGAGATCTTCCACGCGCTGAGGAAGCGCCTGAAGGCGGACGGCCACAACACCAATGTCGGGGACGAGGGCGGGTTCGCGCCGGACCTGAAGAGCCCGGAGGCCGCGCTCGACGCCATCCTGAAGGCGGTCGAGGATGCCGGCTACACGCCGGGCGAGGAGGTCGCGCTCGCCCTCGACGTGGCCTCCACCGAGTTCTTCAGGAACGGCAAGTACGTGCTCGATGGCGCGGGAACGAGCTATGACTCGGACGGCTTCGCCGACTATCTGAAAAAGCTCGTCGCCGACTACCCGATCCTCTCCATCGAGGACGGCATGGCCGAGGACGACTGGGCGGGCTGGGTGAGCCTGACCGAGGCGCTCGACGGGGAATGCCAGCTGGTCGGCGACGATCTCTTCGTCACGAATCCGAAGCGCCTGTCGCGCGGCATAGAGGAGGGCGCGGCCAATGCCATCCTCGTCAAGGTCAACCAGATCGGCACGCTGTCGGAGACGCTGGATGCCGTCGAGATGGCCCTGCGCGCCGGCTATGGCGCGGTGATGAGCCATCGCTCGGGCGAGACCGAAGACGCCACCATCGCCGACCTCGCCGTGGCGACCAATTGCGGGCAGATCAAGACAGGCTCGCTGGCCCGTTCCGACCGGACCGCGAAGTACAACCAGCTCCTGCGCATCGAGGCCGAACTCGGTTCCACGGCGCTCTATGCGGGCCGCCGCGCGATCGCGGCAGGCTAGACCGCCGCTACAGGAGCGAAATTGCCCGCGGGGCCGTGAGAGGGTATCTCACGGCCCCGTATTCGTTTTGCCGACAGGAAGACCGACATGGCCCAGAGCTTCTACGACCGCCTGAAGGAGACGCTCGAGGAGATCGAGGCCGACGGCCTCTACAAACGCGAGCGCGTCATCACCTCGCAGCAATTCTCCGAGATCGACGTCGAGCGCGAGGGCCGCGCCGACCATGTCATTAACCTGTGCGCCAACAACTATTTGGGCCTTGCCAACCGGCCCGAGCTGATCGAGGCCTCGAAAGCGGCGCTCGACCGCTACGGCTTCGGCATGGCCTCGGTGCGCTTCATCTGCGGCACGCAGGAAATCCACCGCGACCTGGAAGCCAAGCTCGCGAGCTTCACCCAGAAGGAGGATGCGATCCTCTATGCGGCGGCCTTCGACGCCAATGGCGGCCTGTTCGAGCCCCTTCTGGGCCCGGAAGACGCCATCGTCTCCGATGCGCTCAACCACGCCTCCATCATCGACGGGATCCGGTTGTGCAAGGCCAAGCGCTATCGCTACGCGAATTCCGACATGGACGATCTCGAGGCCAAGCTGAAGGAGGCCAGGGCCGACGGCGCGCGCACCATCATGATCGCTACCGACGGCGTGTTCTCCATGGACGGCTATATCGCCAGGCTGAAGGAGATCACCGATCTCGCCGCGAAGTACGAGGCGCTGGTGATGGTCGACGACTGCCACGCGCACGGCTTCATGGGCGCGAAGGGGCGTGGTACGCCGGAGCATTGCGGGGTGATGGACAAGGTCGACATCATCACCGGCACGCTCGGCAAGGCGCTCGGCGGGGCGATGGGCGGATTCACCGCGGCGAAGAAGGAGGTCGTCGACCTCCTGCGCCAGCGCTCGCGGCCCTATCTGTTCTCCAACTCGCTGGCCCCCTCGATCGTCGGGGCGAGCCTCACCGCGCTCGACATGGTCGCGCGCGGTGACGATCTCAGGGCCCAGCTCTTCGACAACGCCAAGCGCTTCCGCAAGGGCATGAGCGAGGCCGGTTTCGAGCTCCTGCCCGGCGAGCACCCGATCATTCCCGTCATGCTCGGCGATGCCGCGCTCAGCCAGAAGATGGCGAACGCGCTGATGGATGAGGGCGTCTACGTGATCGGCTTCTTCTATCCGGTCGTCCCCAAGGGCCAGGCCCGCATCCGCACGCAGATGAGCGCCGCCCACACGCCCGAACAGATCGACCGGGCGGTGGAGGCCTTCACCAAGGTTGGGAAGCGTCTCGGGGTGATCTAACCTTCTCGCATGAAGCTCTTCCGAATCATCCTGCCCGTCGAGGATATCGAAAAGGCCGCAAGGCTTTACGGCGAACTTTTCGGGCAGGATGGCAGCCGCGTCTCGCCCGGCCGGCACTATTTCGACGCCGGCGGGGTGACGCTCGCGCTCTATGACGCGATCGCGGACGGGGACACCGCGCCGGCCGACGTGGCGAGCGAACCGGTCTATTTCGCCGTCGCCGATCTCGAGGCGATGCGCGAGCGCTGCGCTAAGGCCGGGCTCGACTTTCCCAAGATGGACCTGCCCGGCGTCGGCGTGCTCGGGCGCATCGAGACCCGGCCCTGGGGCGAGCGTTGCTTCTACGCCATGGACCCGTTCGGCAACACGCTGTGCTTCGTCGACGAGGCGACCGCGCTCACAGCCTGAGCGCTCACGAGCCGAGAATCATCCGCGCGCGCTTTCCCAGCACCGCCCGCGCGCCTGCGCTGATCGCGACGCAGATCGCGAGCGAGCCGGCGAGCAGGCCGGCCATCAGGGCGATCGCGGCGAGGGGACCGAGCGGGGGGTCGATGACGAGCCGCGCGACATGGCCGATCGCGTAGAGCACGAAGAGGTGCAGGAAGTAGATCGCGAAGGCGTGCCCGGCGAGCGTGTCGAGGACGCGTGGAACCCGCGGCTCGATGGCCTTCAGCCCGGCGAGGAACAGCCCGGCGAGCGCCGCCTTCTGGAGATAGAACACGCTCTCCTGCAGGCGCACCGGGCCCGCCAGTCCGGTCCCGTTCCAGACCATCCAGACCAGGAGCGCGCTGGTCACGCCGGCAAGGAGCGCGAGGAGCGGCCAGATGCGCGACATCCCGGCCGACACGGTCGCGTAATCGCGCCCGAGCGCCATCCCGCCGGCATAGGCCCCGAGGAAGTAGACCGCGTTCTGGACCGACAGCTCCGCCCCCGTGCGCGTGACGAGCAGCGGGGCGAGCCCGAGCGCGCCGACCGCCCAGATCCCCCACGAGCGCGACAGCAGCGCGCTCACCAGGGGCGTCAGCGCGAACAGCACCGCGAGGACCGGGATGTACCAGAACTGGCCCATTGCCGTGCCGAGCAGGATGTGGCGCGCACCGGCTTGCACGAAGGCGAGGGGGCCCTCGCCGAACACCTCGAAGTCCTGCGACCAGTGCCAGTGGAAGAGCGTGAAGACCAGGCTCATCACCGCGTAGGGCGCGAGCACGTATTTCAGCTTGCCCTCGAAGAAGCGCGCCCAGCCACGATCCTTCAGGACCGCGGAGAACAGCAGGCCGGAGATCAGCGCGAAATAGAGCGTGGAATCGTGAAACAGCGCCTCGTTGAGCGCCGCGATGGCCCTGAGGGCCGGATCGCCTGCCGTCCCGCCGCCGAAGTCATAGACGGCGAGCGAGCCGGCGTGGACCGCCACGATATTGACGATCGCCACGCCCCGGAATGCGTGCAGGTGCGCGATGAAGCCGGGCTGTCGGTCTTGCGTCACGGGCGCTCCGGGCGAGGGCGGGACGTCACCCGGCTCGCACGAAACCGGGGTCCGGGCAAGCCCGCCCGCGCCGCGGCGAGATTTGCATTGCGGTGCGGGCGGCCCCCGGCCTAGATTTCTCGTGGAGGGGGACAGGCGATGACCCGGAAATCCGACGACACGCGGACCCGCAATGGGGCCGAGAGCACCAACGCAGCCGGCGATGAAGAGGGCGCGCTTGCCGCAAGCTCGGCCCACCCTTCCGACGAGATGCTGCCCTTCCTCAACAATTTCCACGACATATTCACCACGATCGGCATCCTGATCCTGTCGGGCGGGCTCGGGATCGGTGTGGTCCAGCTTCTGTCCGGGATCGGCTTCGCGGCCGGCAGCCTGGCCTGGCAGATCATCGCGATCCTGCTCCTGGCCGGGACCGCGCTGATCTATTGGGGGATATCGGCCGTCCTGGTCGGGCGCCAGCGGCGCATCCTTCCGGGCGTCGTCCTCAGCCTCGCCTTCACCGGATCGGCCGCGCTCGTGCTGGGCTGGCTCTACTATCTGGGCGTTACCGAACTCTGGCAGGTCGATCCCGAGGCGTTCGATGCCGCTTTCGAGGCCGGGGCGTCGGACGCTTCCATCCGCGAGCAGGTCGACGCCGTGCTGGCGGAGCTGCCCCTTGCGGTACGCATCTTTCCGGTCGTCGCCGTGCTTGCCGCACTGCTTCCGGTCCTCGTGTACTACCGGTCCTTCCGCCTGCCGTTTGCCGGCGGCCTCACCGGGGTCGCGCTGGTGGCGCTGGCGGCGGCGACCTATCTGGTCGCGGATCCGTACGCCTTCGTGGTCCATCTGCCGCTGATCAACCTGCTGGCCGGCCTTGCGCTCTTCCTGGCCGGTCTCGTCTTCGACATGCGCGATCCGGCACGCACGACGCGCCTGTCGGGAACCGGGTTCTGGCTGCACTTCTTCGCGGCGCCGACGCTGCTGGGCGCCGCGGTGAACGCGACCTATACCGGCTGGCGTCTCGACGAGAGCGACTTCGCCGATCCCGCGGCCGCCGGCGGCCCGATCGGTGCGATGGCGAGCGGGGAAAGCGGGGAGGCGGTCGCGCTCGCCGCCGTGACCCTTGCCGTCATCGCGGGCTTCGCCCTGGTCTCCCTGCTCATAAACCGGCGCGCACTCATCGTGTCGGGCCTCATCACGGCGGGCATCTCGATCGGGGTTCTCGTCAGCCAGCTCGGCCTCGGCGCGGGCACGGTGGTGGCGGTCACCCTGCTCGCGCTCGGCGGCGTGGTGGTGATCCTCGGGGCGGCGTGGAACCCGGTGCGCCGCGTGCTGCTCGCGCCGTTTCCCAGGCAGGGTCCGCTCGCGCGGCTCTTCCCGCCGGCACGCGGGCTCGCCGGCTAGGATTTGCGCACCGCGCCGATTGTCTTCGAGGCTGCGCTCGCGCTAGATCACGCGCCAGCGCAGCTCACAAGGCCGGAAATTCCATGAAAGCCCTCGTCAAAGCCAAGCCCGAAGAAGGCCTCTGGATGCAGGATGTCGACAAGCCCGGGATCGGGCCGGACGACGTGCTGATCCGCGTGCACATGACCGCGATCTGCGGGACCGATGTGCACATCTACAATTACGACGAATGGGCGCAGAAGAACGTGCCGGTGCCCATGGTCGTCGGCCACGAGTTCGGCGGCGTGATCGAGGAGGTCGGGCGCGACGTCACCCGGGTGAAGCCGGGCCAGCGTGTCTCCGGCGAGGGCCATGTGGTGGGCGAGAAATCGCGCGCCGTGCGCGCCGGACGCTTCCATCTCGATCCGGAGACCAAGGGCGTCGGGGTCAACATGCCCGGCGCGTTCGCCGAATACCTCAAAATCCCCGCCTTCAACGTGGTGCCGCTGCCCGACGACGTCTCGATGGAGCAGGCCGCCTTCCTCGACCCGCTGGGCAATGCGGTGCATACCGCGACGGCCTTCGATCTCGTCGGCGAGGACGTGCTGATCACCGGGGCCGGGCCGATCGGCATCATGGCCGCGGCCGTCGCGCGCCATTGCGGGGCGCGCCACATCGTGGTGACAGACATCAATCCCGACCGGCTGAAACTGGCCTCGAAGGTCTGTCCCAGCGCGCGCACCGTGGATACCACGAAGGAAGACCTGCGCGACGTCATGGCCGAGCTGAAGATGACCGAGGGCTTCGATGTGGGCCTCGAGATGTCCGGGGCCGAGCCGGCCTTCAAGCAGATGGTCGAGCACATGGTGATGGGCGGCAAGATCGCGATGCTCGGCCTGCCCGGAAAGCCGTTCAGCCTGGACATGGGCAGCCTCATCATGCGCGCGATCACCTTCAAGGGCATCTACGGGCGGGAGATGTTCGAGACCTGGCACAAGATGCTGGCCATGCTGCAATCGGGCCTGGATGTGTCGAAGCTCGTCACCCACCGCCTGCCGGCGAAGGAATTCCAGGCCGGCTTCGACGCGATGCGCTCGGGCAAGTCCGGCAAGGTGATCCTGGACTGGCGGGACGTGTAGCCTTCCCCTCCGGCGGTGACAAAGGCGTTCGAATGACCTGTGAAACCACTCCGCTCGAGTTCATCACCCGGCCCGAGAGCGAGATGATCGAGCGTGCCCGGGCCTTCTACGCCGAGATGAACCGGCGCCGGACGGTGCGCGACTTCTCCGAACGCGACGTGCCGCGCGAGATCATCGAGCAGGCGGTGCTCACCGCCGGCACCGCCCCGTCCGGCGCCAATCACCAGCCCTGGCATTTCACCGTCATCGGCAAGGGTCCCGTCCGCAAACGCCTGCGCGAGGCGGCCGAGGCAGAGGAGAAGGCGTTCTACGAGGACAAGGCCAGCGCCGAATGGCTCGAGGCGCTCGCCCCGCTCGGAACCGACGCGAACAAGCCCTTCCTGGAGACTGCGCCCTGGCTGATCGCCGTGTTCGCGCAGCGCCGCGGCGGCATCGAGCCGGGTGCGGACAAGAAGAACTATTACGTCGCGGAGAGCGTCGGCATCGCCTGCGGGCTCCTGCTGGCGAGTCTTCATCATGCGGGCCTCGCCACGCTTACCCACACGCCGAACCCGATGGGCTTCCTGTCGGAGATCTGCGGCCGGCCGGCGAGCGAGAAGCCCTACATGCTCATCGTCGCCGGCTACCCGGCGGAGGCCGCGCATGTGCCGGTCCACGCGCTGAAGAAGAAGCCGCTCGGCCAGATCTGCGATTTCCTGTGACGGGCGGCCCTGCGCAGGCCATACCCGTCATGCTGCACCCGGACGGGTTCAAATCGCCCGCGCCTTCGGGTTAGAACCGGGGCCGAAGGGGAGGGTCATGTCGAGCATCGATAACCAGCATGAGCGCGGAGAGACCGGCGGTGCCGGTTCCTTCCTGAACCCGGCCGCGCCGATTCCCTCAGAGACTGCCGCTAAGGGGCGGATTCGCCTGGCCGGACTGCTCGGCCTGCTCGTCGTGATCTCGGCAGCGGTATCGCTCGGCGATGCGGTGCAGACGCTGTTCGGCGACCGCAGCGAGGAGGGGCGGGCAGGGCCCGACATCGTGCTCGCGGGCCTTCTCGCCTATGTCGTGGCGATCGTCGCTTTCAGCTCGATCGCCATGCTGTTCGTCCAGCGCCTCTGGGTCGTCGGCCTGTTCGTCAACGCGGCCGGGCTCTGGGTCGGCATCCGGCTTGTGCTGACCTTCCAGCAGCTCGGTGACGCGCGCGGCGTCATCGTCGGCGCGCTCAACTTCGTCTTTGCCTGTTTCGTCGCGCTCGTCATCGTTCACGCCCTGCGCGGCGCGCTGCATCTCTACGAGGCGCGCCGGCGGGCGGGATGAGACATCAGCCGGCGGTGCGGACCCGCGGTTCGCTCGCCGTCACCGACCAGATGAGCGCGATGATCCAGCCGATCACCGTCCAGCCCAGCAGCAGGTTCGTCAGGAAGATGGCGAACGCGTTGTGATGGCCGCGCAGCAGGGCGATGAAGGTGGGCAGGAAGTGCAGCAGGGCCAGCAGGATCAGGATTTCCATATCGTCCAACCTTTCTTGGTCTCTTCTGGGAGCTCCACGGTTGCCTCCGTGGATTATCGATTTTCGATAAATGTAGCGAGTCGACGCGGCCGCCGCAAGACCGATTTGCTGGCCCGGGCGAATGGACGTATCCGGATCAGGGGCTGGGGCGGACATGATCCTGGCCAGGCTCAGCGGTCATCTGCGGACGCAGAACTGGACGGCAGGCGCCGCCTGGACACACCCATCGACGGAGCGCTCGCCGATCCGGAAGCGGCTTCGAAGGTTTTCGTGATGGCCGGGCTCTATGGCCGGGTGCTCGAAATGCAGTTGCAGATGAACGAGAGCACGCTGGGGCTTCGCGACACCCTGCTGGAAGCCGTGGAGTCCCGATAGGGCCCTGTGATCCGCGGCACAGCCGGACTGTCAGGGCAGGAGTAGGAGGGGAAGACGTCTCGCAGCCCGGAGTTCGCGATGAAGCGCTTCACATCTCTCAGCCTTGCCGCCGCCAGCCTCGTGTTCTGCGCCCTGCTGGCCTTCAGCCCGGAACCGGCTCTCTTCATGGCATGAAGCCGGACCCCGGCTCCGGCGCCCGCAGCTCGCGCGCGGGAAGCATCGGCGCCGTGGGCGGCGGCGCCGTGAGCGGCCTCTGCGCACCGCGCCCATCATCGTGGAATTCGATCTCGCCGGTCCTCAGCAGGAGCACTTCGCTGCCGGCCTGGCGCCGGGCGCGATATTCGTCTTGGTCGATCAGGCGATGCGTCGAGAAGACATGCCATGCACCGAAGTCGTCGCGGACCGGCACGCTGCGCGATCTCAGGAAGCGTTCGACGCCCCCCTGGCTGGTCGACCAGATGCTTTCAGCAGACGCCACCGCGCCATCGAACAAGCCCAGTTGCTCCAGCCGGTCGAATTGGTGATCGGCATCTTCCCCGATCGCGCCGTTGAGCGGCATTCCGGTCTTGATCGTGGCGAAAGCGCCGCCGAAGGCGCGAAAGCCGTTGGAAAACTCCACGAGGCGAACAGCGCCTGCGCGCAGGTGAATGAGGCTCGAGATCTGTTCTGAGACCGCAACGCCGTTGCGCCAGTCATCGAAGATCGGCCGGTTCGCCGGTTCCTCGAGAAGCGCGCGAAGGCGTGCGACGACTTCCGGAGTGGGCTGGAGCCCGCCTTGCTCTAGCCGGGATATGTAGGCCTGGCTCAGCCCGAGCAGGGCGGCGACGGCCTCTTGCTTCAGGTTCTGACGCTGACGCAGCTTTTTCAGAGCGAGTCCCCAGTGCGTCGCGTCAGTCCATTCGGTCATCCCGGAGCCTGTCTGATCTTCGAGTTCGCACTACCTCGGATCAGGCCCGGATTCTCCCCTTGTCTTGAAGCGACAATTCCGCATCTGAATATTTAATTATAAAAAGTGCTAGTTAAAATAGTAAAACGACTATCATACGTGGTGCCGTTGTCCTGGAGGACAAGTAAATTCGGGTCAGATGAGCCAGAAAATGCCCCGGCAGATCGTCTGCCGGGGCATTGCCTTGCTGCGTTCATTCTGAACTAGGCGTCTCCCGTTTCCGGAAACTGATAGTCCTTGAACATTTCGCGCAGCTTGGTCTTCAGGATCTTGCCCGTCGCGCCGAGGGGCATTTCCTCGATGAACTCGACGCCATCGGGGAGCCACCATTTCGGCACGCGCTCGGCGAGATATTCGCGGATGCTCTCTGCGGTCGGGGTGGTGCCCTTCTTCGGCTGCACGATCAGCAGCGGACGTTCCTGCCATTTGGGATGGGGCATTCCGATCGCTGCGGCCATGGCGACGTCGGGATGACCCATCGCCGCATTCTCGAGGTCGATCGAGCTGATCCATTCCCCGCCGGACTTGATCACGTCCTTCGACCGGTCGGTGATGGTCATGTAGCCGTCTTCGTCGATATGGCCGACATCGCCGGTGCGGAACCAGCCGTCATCGGTGAAGGCCTCGGGCCCGGCGCCGCGGTAATAGCTGTCGATGATCCAGGGGCCGCGCACCTGGATGTGGCCGGCGGACTGGCCGTCACGCGGCAGGACATTGCCTTCGTCGTCCACGGTGCGCATCTCCACGCCATAGACCAGGCGGCCCTGCTTCAGCTTGATCTTGACCTTCTCGTCCTCGGACAGGTCGTCGTGCTTGGGCAGGAGCTTGCCGACGGTGCCGAGCGGGCTCATCTCGGTCATGCCCCAGCCCTGCTGCATGTCGACGCCATACTCGTCCTGATAGGCGCGCAGCAGCGCCTCGGGCATGGCCGAGCCGCCCATCAGCACCTTGTCGACGCTGTCGATGCGCTTTCCGCTCTCGCGCAGATACTGCAACAGGCCGAGCCAGACGGTCGGCACGCCGAGAACCTGGCTGACCTGTTCGGTCTCGATCAGCTCCTGGACCGACTTGCCGTCGAGCTGGGCGCCGGGGAAGACGAGCTTCGCGCCGGCCATGGCCGAGGCGTAGGGCACGCCCCAGGCATTGACGTGGAACATCGGCACCACCGGCATGATCACCCCGTGCGCCCCGACCCCGATCGTGTCGGTCGACAGGCTCATCAGGGCGTGCAGCACGGTGGAGCGGTGCGAATAGAGCGCGCCCTTGGGCTCGCCCGTCGTGCCGGAAGTGTAGCACAGCCCGGCGGCCGTGTTCTCGTCGAACTCCGGCCAGTCGTAGTGCGGCTCGGCATTGTTCAGCAGCGTCTCGTAGACGTCCGGCCGGGTCTTCATGTCCGGCTTGTGCGCCTCGTCGGTCATCACGACCCAGCGCTTGACCGTCTTGCACGACTTGGCGATGGCGTCGACGATCGGGGCGAAGGTGACGTCGAAGAAGACGTGGCGGGCCTTTGCGTGGTTGATGATCCAGGCGATCTGTTCGGGGCCCAGGCGCGGATTGACGGTATGGATCACCGATCCCATGCCGGAGACGGCATAGTAGAGTTCCAGGTGACGATGCGTGTTCCAGGCGATGGTCGCGACCCGGTCGCCGGGTCGCGTCTTGATGGCCTTGAGCGCATTGGCGAGGCGCATGGCCCGGTCATGGCAGTCCTTCCAGCCGTAGCGGTGGATCGCGCCGGTGTCGGGAAGCCGGCTGACGATCTCGCGGCCGCCGTGGTTGAGTGCAGCGTGCACGAGAATGCTGGAGATCATCAGCTGACGATTCATCATCTGCCCGCGAAGCATGGGCAATCCTCCCCTCAGGTTTCTGGTCCGCCGGACATCTCGCGGCACGGTCGGACCGATCATGGCTGTTGTGCGTATCAAAAGCGGCGGCGGCGCTTTGCGCAATCCTTTTGCCTGATAAAGTGTGCGCGGCAAAACGCCAAGATTCCCGCGGAGACACGAAACCCATGCGCGATGGCCTTGAGGTGCCGGTATTCGATGACGTCGAGCAGGCCGCACGCCGCCTGGACGGATGGGCGGTTCGCACGCCGCTGCTGAACAATCCCGCGCTCGACGCGGCGCTCGGCGGACGCGTGCTGATCAAGCCGGAAATTCTCCAGCGCACCGGCTCGTTCAAGTTCCGCGGCGCATTCAATGCGCTCTCCCGGCTGTCCGATGCGCAGAAGACCAGGGGTGTCGTCGCGTTCTCGTCCGGCAATCACGCCCAAGGTGTCGCGGAGGCGGCGAAGCTGCTCGGCATACGCGCGCGCATCGTGATGCCGCACGACGCGCCGGCGGTGAAGGCCGAGGGGGTACGCACCCGCGGCGCAGAGGTGATCGGCTATGACCGGGAAACCGAGGACCGCGAGCAGATCTGCACGCGCCTCGCGCAGGAGACCGGCGCGGCGATCATTCCCTCCTTCGACCATCCCGACATCATCGCCGGGCAGGGCACGTGCGGGCTGGAGATCTTCCAGGATCTCGCCGCGCGCGGAGAGCGGGCCGACCAGCTGATATGCTGCGTGGGGGGTGGCGGGCTCATCGCCGGCATCAACCTCGCCGCAGAGGCGCTTTCGCCGGACACGCGGATTTATGGGGCGGAGCCGGAGGGCTTCGACGACCATGCCCGCTCGCTGGCCTCCGGCGAACGCCAATCCAACATCCGCAAGGGCGGTTCGGTGCAGGATGCCTTGCTCTCCGAGGCGCCGGGCAGGCTCACCTTCGCGATCAACCGGCCTCGCCTTGCCGGAATCGGGGTCGTCGGCGATGCCGAGGCGATGGGCGCGGTCCGCTACGCCTTCTCGGTGCTCAAGCTGGTCGCGGAACCGGGCGGAGCCACCGCCCTCGCAGCGGCCCTGTCGGGCAAGATCGATTGCAAGGGCAGGACGACCGTGATCGTCATCACCGGCGGCAATGTCGATCCGGCCCTGTTCGCGAAGGCGATCGGCTAGTCGCGCGCGCCGGTATCGTCCTCGGGTTCGATCTCGGGAGCGTCGGGGGCGGGTTCGACCGTGGCGCCCTCCGTGGGCCCGCCGACCGCCGCTTTGGCCGCGGCCGCTTCGGCCTCCGCCGCCAGCGCCTCCATCTCCTCGAGCGCGCGAATGAATTCCTCGGGCAGGGCGGGCAGGGGACTTGCCCCGCCTTCGCCGACCATGTCGCGTTCCATCAGCAGCGGCGCCGTCGCGTCCGTGCTCATGCGCGCGCGATAGACCTGCAGGTTCTCGAGCACGCGCATGACGTAGTTGCGGGTCTCGGAGAACGGGATGTGCTCGACCCAGTCGATGGGATCGATCGCCCCGGTGCGCGGGTCGCCGTATTCCTCCACCCAGCGCCGCACCCTGTGTCCCCCGGCATTGTAGGCGGCGAGCGCGAGGATCAGCGCCCCGTCATAATCCTCGGTCACCTCCTCGAGATGGGCCATGCCGAGGGTGAGGTTGTAGTCCGGGTCGTCGGTCAGCCACTGGAAGTTATAGGGCTGGCCGAGCTGGCGCGCCGTGTCGCGGGCGGTTGCCGGCATCATCTGCATGATGCCGCGCGCACCGGCCGAACTTACCGCCCGGGCATCGAACTCGGTCTCCTGGCGGATCACCGAATGGGTGAGGGCCGCTTCGGGAAAGATCGGCGCGGCATCGGGCAGGTCGATGAGGGGATAGGCGCGTTCGGCGAGCGTCATCCCCTGCATGCGGCCCGCCTTGGCCGCGCGTACGGCCTGGCGCAGGCGGAAGAATTCCAGCGCGATGTCGGAAAGCATCGCGGTTTCGGCCGGCGACGTCATCTCGTCGTCGAGATGATAGATGAAGACGCGGAAATAATAGTCCTCGCCCAGCTCTCCGAGCAGGCGCAGCGCCTGGATGTCCGCCCGCGCCTCGAAGGCGGCGCGCTGCTCGTCCGTGATCTCCGGGTCCGGCGGCAGGGAGAGCGTGGCGGCGTCCGGGCCGAGCGCGAGGAGGGCGAGCTGGCCGTAATAGGTCGTCGCGTGCTGGGCGGCGGCGAGGAAGCGCTCGCGGGCGAGTTCCAGATCGCCGG
Source organism: Marinicauda algicola (assembly GCF_017161425.1). Taxonomy (GTDB): domain Bacteria; phylum Pseudomonadota; class Alphaproteobacteria; order Caulobacterales; family Maricaulaceae; genus Marinicauda; species Marinicauda algicola. Next base: position 833,639 of record NZ_CP071057.1, read on the forward strand.
CCGCTTCCGCGGCGCGCCCTTGCCAGTACTTCGCCCGGCCGAGCGAGACCGGCGTCGAGACGCCCGCCTCCAGCCGGTCGAAGTGGGCGAGCGCCTGTTCCGGCTCGCCGAGCCGGGTCAGCGCGAGCCAGCCGGCGAGGAATTCCGCGTCGGCGAAGTCGACCCCTTCGCTCATTCCGTTCGCGGCCGCGAGATCGTAGGCGGTCGCCACGTCTCCGTCACGCAGGAGATCGAGGATCTGCAGCTTGCGTTCGGTCCACATCGCGGCGAGCGCGCCGCTGTCGTGATAGCTGTCGGGCAGTTCGAGCAGAAGCGGAAGGTCGGTGTCGAGCCCGGCCTGGCGGCGCCAGCGCGCCCGCTCGTAGAGCAGGCCGGGATGGGTGGTCAGGCTGTCGGGCACCGCGTTGACGGCCGCGTCCACCCCGCTCGAGCGTGCCGCAAGACGGATCCGCGCCGTGGCGACGCGCCGCTCGCCCTCGCTCAGCTGCGGCAGGAGCCGGCTCGCTGCGGTGCGCTGGCCGCTCCACAGCAGCATGTCGACGCGTGCCGCGTGATCCTCGGCGGTGAAGAGGTCGCCGTGGCGCGACAGCGTCCGGTCCTGGGCGGACAGGCGCATGACCTGCGTGCGCCAGGCCTCGACGAGCTGGGCTTCGCCCTCTTCGGACCGGCCGATCTCGATCAGCGCCTCGCCGAGCGCGACGCGGCCCTCGCCGGTCACCGGCTCGCGGCCCTCGAACCAGTCGACGATCAGGGCAGCAGAAAGACCGGAATCCTCGATCTTCCATTCCGCCTCGCGCTGTATGTTCCAGCGCATCGGCCAGCCCTGGAGTTCGTCCAGGGCGAGGTCGAGTTCGGAAAACGCCGCGCGCGGATCGGAGATCGCGATGCGCCAGAGCAGGAGGTTCTTGGCGACCTCGTTCGCGATCGTCCGGCGTGCGGTGCGAACCTCGTCCCACTCGTCCTCCTCGGCTGCGGCCATGCCGCGCCTGAAATTCGCGAAATCGGCATCGCCGAGGATTTCGGAATGGTTCTCGACCGGCGGCTTCAGCCGCGGCACGGGAGCCTGCGCGAGGCTCGGCGCGGCGAGCGTGGCGGCGGCGATGAGGCTGGCGAGAAGGGGGAGGCGAGAGATCATCTCAGGACCCGTTGCGGCCGAAAACGGTCGTTTCGATAGCGTCGCGCAAGCCCGATCCACTGTCTACCGTGCTTGCGCATGCTTGGCGGAGGAAGGCGGCCTCTTTATGGTCCGCCGGGATGTCTTCACAGCAGGTTATGGAAAGCGTCTTGCCCATGTTCCGGGGTTCCTTCACCGCCCTCGTCACGCCATTCAAGAACGGTGCCGTGGACTGGCCGGCCTTCGAGGCGCTGATCGAGCGCCAGATCGAGGCGGGCACGCACGGCCTCGTCCCGGGCGGCACGACGGGCGAGACCCCGACGCTGACCGAGGAGGAGCGCCGCCAGGTCATCGGGCGCGCGGTCTCCATCGCGGGCGGACGCGTGCCGGTGATCGCCGGGACGGGCACGAATGCCACGGCCTCCACCATCGAATGGCAGAAATTCGCCAAGACCGTCGGCGCCGATGCCGGCCTCGTCGTCGCGCCGTATTACAACAAGCCGTCCCAGGACGGGCTGGTGGCCCATTTCAGGGCGGTGGCCGAGGCCGTCGCCCTGCCGATCATCGTCTACAACATTCCCGGCCGCTCCATCGTGGACATCAGGCCGGAGACGATGGCGCGCATGGCCGAGCATCCCAATATCGTGGGCGTCAAGGACGCCACCGGCGATGTCGTGCGCGTCACCCAGCACCGCAATCTCATCGGCCCGGACTTCGTGCAGCTGTCCGGCGAGGACGCGAGCGCCCTCGGCTACAATGCCCAGGGCGGGCACGGCATCATCTCGGTCAGTTCCAACGTGGCACCGAAGCTGTGCGCCGAGTTCCAGCAGGCCTGTCTCGACGGCGCGTGGGAGAGGGCCCGGGAGATGGGCGACCGGCTGCAGCCCCTGCACGAGGCAATGTTCTCCGCGCCGAGCCCGGCTCCGGCGAAATACGCGCTCTCCCTGCTCGGTCTGTGCCGCAGCGAGGTACGCCTGCCGCTCGTGGAATGTCCCGACGAGGTGAAGGCGAAGGTTCGCAAGGCGCTGGAGGGGCTCGACCTGCTATGAGCAAGGCCAGGGGTTCCAATGACGGGCTCGTCGCGGTCAACCGGCGCGCCAAGTTCGACTACGAGATCGAGGACACGTTCGAGGCGGGCCTGCAGCTGACCGGCACCGAGGTGAAGACGCTGCGCCAGGGCAAGGCCAATATCGCCGAGGCCTATGTCAGCCCGGAGAAGGGGGCTGTCTATCTCATCAATGCCGACTTTCCGCCCTACGAGGCCGGCAACCGCTTCAATCACGAGCCGCGCCGGCCGCGTAAGCTCCTCCTGCACAAGAAGGAGATCGACAAGCTCTCCGGCTCGGTGCAGCGCGAGGGACGCACCATCGTGCCGCTGAAGCTCTATTTCAACGAGCGCGGCATCGCCAAGCTCCTCATCGGCCTCGCCAAGGGCAAGAAGGCCGTCGACAAGCGCGAGACCAAGAAGGAACGCGACTGGCAGCGGTCCAAGCAGCGGATCCTGAAGACATACGGGTAGGGCGCCCGCCCACGCCTGAAAGGTCCCGGCGTGCGAGACGCCGAGGCATGGGTCCGCCGGTCAACTCGGCGGGTCACACCTGGGCCGCGTTCACCCCGAGAGCGCCCCTCTCACCCCCGCGAACACCTCCTCGAACATCTCGGTCGTCAGTCGGCCCGTGTTCGTGTTGTAGCGCGAGCAGTGATAGCTGTTCACGAGCCTGAAGGCGCGCCCGTCCGGCCCCTCCAGATCGTGCCACGCATTGTGCTCGAACTTCCTGGCCGAGGCTTTCACCCCGAGCGCGCGCAGCGTGTTGGTATGGGCGATGCCGCCGAGCGCGAGGATGATTTCCAGCTGCGGCAGATCCTCGATCCGCGCGGTCAGGAAGGGCCGGCAGCGGTTGCATTCCTCGCCGGTCGGCTTGTTCTCCGGCGGCACGCAGCGCACGGCATTGGTGATCATGGCTTCGACGAGTTGAAGATCGTCATCGCCGTCCTTGTCGAACGTGCCGCGCGCAAAGCCGAACTTCTGCAGAGTGGGATAAAGCAGGTCGCCCGCCCAGTCGCCGGTGAACGGGCGCGCGGTACGGTTCGCCCCGGTACGTCCCGGAGCGAGACCGACGATGAGCAGGCGCGCGCCCGTGTCGCCGAAGGAGTGGACCGGCGCGTTGTGCCAGTGCGGCTCCTTGCGCGCGTTCTCCTTGCGGTACTCCACGAGGCGCGGGCAGCGCGGGCAGTCGAAGGGCGGCTCGGGCGGGAAGTCGCCCGCGTCCTTCCTACTCATTCTCGTCTTCACTCTCGCGCTGACGGCGCTCGCGCCCGACGAGCTTGCCGAGATCGGCGAGTTCGATGAAGGCATCCGCCTGGCGCCTGAGATCGTCGCTGGCCATCGGCGGGCTCGATTTCAACGTCGACACGACGGAAACGCGCACGCCCTTGCGCTGGGCGGCCTCGACGACCTTGCGGAAATCGCCATCGCCGGAGAACAGGAGGATGTGGTCGAGATAGGCGGAGGCTTCCATGATGTCGACGGCGATCTCGACATCCATGTCGCCCTTGATGCGCCGGCGACCGGTCTCGTCGGAATACTCCTTGGCGGCCTTGGTCACGACCTTGAAGCCGTTATAGTCCAGCCAGTCGATCAGCGGGCGGATCGGCGTGTAGTCGTCGTTCTCCAGCAGGGCGGTGTAGTAGTTCGCGCGCAGCAGCCGTCCGCGTTTCTTGAACTCCTCAAGGAGCTTGCGATAGTCGATGTCGAAATCGAGCGCCTTCGCGGCGGAATAGAGGTTGGCCCCGTCGATGAAAAGTCCCAGCCGTTCGTTGGGGTAGAAGGTCATCCGCAATGCCTTTCCGTAATGGCTAATTCCAATGAAGCACGACCCGGGAATCTATATAGCCCTCGGATCGAACCAACCCTACAGGCGAAAAACGCCCGCTCAAACGCTTTGTTTCGCGCTCGGGGCGCTGCGGACTGCAGGCGTTGCGGTCGAGTCCGCCTCGCGTCCGTGGAAGACCCCGGCCTGGCCCGATCCGGCCGATCCGCCCTTCGCAAATGCCTGCGCGCGCATCGAGACCGATCTCGCTCCCGAGAGCCTGATGGTGCTGCTGCATGGGCTCGAGGAGGAATTCGGCCGGGCCCGCACGGTGCGCAACGCGCCGCGCACGCTCGATCTCGATCTCGTCGACTATCGCGGGCAGGTCAGGGGCGGCGGCGAACTCCTCCTGCCGCACCCGCGCGCCCACATGCGCGCCTTCGTGCTGCTGCCGCTGCGCGAGGTGGCTCCGCGCTGGCGCCATCCCGCAAGCGGGGAGGGGATCGACCGGCTCATCGCGGCACTGGCGTGGAGCGATCGCCAGCTGGCGCGGCCTGCCGGCCCGCCGCTGAAGCCTGCTGCGGTGCAGCGCGGCGCTTGAAGCGCGGATGCCGACAGGGTATCTGTGAGGTTTGAACCGATATCCGCCCATCAGGAGCGCTCCCCCACATGGCTCGCGTCACCGTCGAAGATTGCATCGAGAAGGTCCCGAACCGCTTCCGGCTGGTTCTCCTGGCCGCGCATCGCGCGCGCAACATCGCCGCCGGCGCCGAACTGCGGATCGACCGGGACAATGACAAGAACCCGGTGGTGGCGCTGCGCGAGATCGCCGAGGACAAGCTCAATCTCGACAGCCTGGGCGAGAGCCTGATCGCCGGCCTTCAGCGCGTCATCCCCGCCGAGGACGACGAGGACCGCCCGGTTCGCCGGACCGAGGCGGCCGAGGAAGCCCCCGAGCCCAAGCAGCTTCCGGCCCCGGAAATGGACGAGGCCGCCATGCTCAAGGCGCTGCAGAGCGACCGCGACGGTCCGACCGACGGCCGGATGTAGGTCATGACCGCGCTGGCAAGCCCAGCCGCGCTCGCCTCAGCCGACGCCATCCCCAGCGCCGACGACCTGATCGCGCGCGTCCAGAGTTACTACAGGGACGCGCCATCCGATCTCCTGCGCCGCGCGTACGACTATGCGCGCGAGAAGCACGCCCATCAGACGCGTTATTCCGGCGAGCCCTATTACGGCCACACCGTGGCCGTGGCGATGCTGCTGGCCGATCTCAGGCTGGACACCTCCACCATCATCTGCGGCCTCCTGCACGACACCGTGGAGGACACTGACGCCACGCTGGAGGAGGTCGAGGAGCTGTTCGGCTCCGACGTCGCCGAACTCGTCGACGGGGTCACGAAGCTCGGCCAGATGGAGCTCACCTCCAAGCGCACCAAGCAGGCGGAAAACCTGCAGAAGCTGGTGGTCGCGATCACGAAGGACGTGCGCGTCCTGCTCGTGAAGCTGTGCGACCGGCTGCACAACATGCGCACGCTGCATCACATCCCCAGGCCGGAGAAGCGCGAGCGCATCGCGCGCGAGACGCTGGACATCTACGCGCCCCTGGCGCGGCGCGTCGGGGTGAACCGGGTCTGCGTGGAACTCGAAGACCTCGCCTTCCGCAACATCAATCCGGCCGCCTACGAATCCATAGTGCGCCGGCTCAACGAACTGCGTTCCACGCGTGCGGAAGCGGTGGCCTCGGTGTCCATGGCGCTCGGCCAGCGCCTCGAGGAATCCGGGATCGAGGGGCGCGTGTTCGGCCGCGAGAAGCGGCCCTATTCGATCTGGCGCAAGCTGGAGCGCAAGCATGTCAGCTTCGACGAGATTGCGGACATCTACGCCTTCCGCATCATCGTGGAGCAACCCGACGACTGCTATCGCGCGCTCGGCGTCGTTCACCAGAGCTATCGCTGCGTCCATGACCGCTTCCGCGACTACATCTCGACGCCGAAGCCGAACAATTACCGATCGCTGCACACCACCATCATCGGCCCGCAGAACACGCGCGTGGAGCTTCAGATCCGCACCGAGGCGATGGAGGCGATCGCCGAGACCGGGGTCGCCGCGCACTGGCGCTACAAGTCGGGCAGCTATGCCTACGACCCGAAATCGGCCGAGGCCGCCGGCGGCGATCCGCTCGCGCGCCTGCGCCCCTTCGTGGAAATCCTCGAGCAGGGCGGCGATCCGGACGAATTCCTCGAGCACGCCAAGCTCGAGATGTTCGTCGACCAGGTCTACACCTTCACTCCCAAGGGCGATCTCATCGCCCTGCCGTCCGGCGCGACGCCGCTGGACTTCGCCTTCGCGGTGCACACCGAGCTCGGCTACACGGCGATCGGGGCGAAGATCAACGGGCGCAAGCGCCCCCTGCGCACCCGCCTGGTCAACGGCGACGTGGTCGAAATCATCAAGGGCGGCGTGCGCCAGCCACCGGCCGGCTGGGAGGACCTCGTCATCACCGGCCGGGCGCGCGCCGCGATCCGCAAGCTGATCCGTTCCTCCGAAGAGGAGGAATTCAAGCGCATCGGCAAGGTCATCGCCGAGCACGCCTTCCTGCGCGAGGGCAAGGAATTCCGCGAGAACAAGCTGGACGACGCCCTGAAGCGGCTCGAGCTCGACAGCGTCGACGCCATGTACCTCGAGCTCGGCCGTGGCCGCATCACCTCGAGCGACGTGCTCGAGGCGGTCTATCCCGGCCACAGGGAGATGCGCAAGGCCAAGCCCGGCGACCGGGAGCTCATCCAGGACGAGAGGGGTGGGCTCTACGTTGCCGGCCGCGGCCTGACGCCCGGCGTCTCGCTGCATTTCGCGAGCTGCTGCTCGCCGATCCCCGGCGACCGGATCGTCGGGGTGATGCGTCCGGAGAAGGGCATCGAGGTCCACGTCATCGACTGCCAGGTGCTGGCGAGCTTCGAGGACGAGGACGGCGAGGGCGAAGGCTGGATCGATCTGCGCTGGACGCCGGAAGCGCTGTCGGACGCGGTCTCGATCGGCCGGGTCAACGCCACGGTGAGGAACGAGCCCGGTGCGCTCGCCGAGATCGCGGGGGCGGTCGGCGAGGCGCGCGGCAATATCGCGAATATCCGAACGCTCACGCGCTCGAAGGACTTCTTCGACATGAGCTTCGACATCGAGGTCTTTGATGCCCGCCACCTGTCGAATATCGTGGCGGCGCTGAAGACCTGCGAACGGGTGATCTCGGTGGAGCGCGCCCGTTCGGCACAAGCCGAGGCCGACACCCAGGAGTGAGCATGACGAGCGACGAGGTGCTTGAGGAGTTCCGCGAGGCGGGTGCGCTCCTCGAAGGTCATTTCGTGCTGTCCTCCGGACTGCACAGCCCGATCTTCCTGCAGAAGGCGCTGGTATTCCGCGATGCCGGGCGGACCGAGCGCCTGTGCCGGGCGCTGGCGGCGCGCGTGCGCCAGGAGGTCGGGGACGGTCTCACGGCCATCGTCTCCCCGGCGATGGGCGGGATCATTCCCGGCTACGAGACGTCGCGGCATCTCAATCTGCCCTTCCTGTTCGTGGAGCGGGAGGAGGGCGAGTTCCGGCTGCGCCGCGGCTTCGAGCTGAACCGCTCCGACCGCGTGCTGATCGTGGAGGACATCGTCACGACCGGGCTGTCCTCGCGCGAATGCATCGCCGCGGTGGAGAAGACCGGGGCGAAGGTGGTCGCCGAGGGCTGCCTCGTGGACCGCTCGGGCGGGCGCGCCGATGTCGGCGTTCCCCTGGTCGCGCTTGCGACGGTCACCTTCCCCGCCTACCCGGCAGACGACCTGCCGCCCGAACTCGAACGGATCCCGGCCATCAAGCCGGGCAGCCGGGGACTGCAGGCATGAGTGTCAGGCTCGGCGTCAATATCGACCATGTCGCGACGATCCGGAACGCGCGCGGCGGGGACCATCCCGATCCGGTCCGGGCCGCCCTGATGGCACAGGAGGCCGGCGCGGACGGCATCACGGCCCATCTGCGCGAGGACCGGCGGCATATCGGCGACCGCGACATCGAGCGCCTGATCGAGGCGATCGACCTGCCGCTCAACTTCGAGATGGCCGCCACCGAGGAAATGCTCGCCATCGCGGTGCGCCACCGCCCGCATGCAGCCTGCATTGTCCCGGAGAAGCGCGAGGAACGCACCACCGAGGGCGGGCTCGACGTAGCGGCCAACCATGCCCATCTGCGCCCCTGCATCGAGAAGCTCGCCGCGGCCGGCTGCAGGGTCTCGCTCTTCATCGAGCCCGATCCCGTCCAGGTCGCGGTCGCCCACGCGCTCGGCGCGGCGGTCGTCGAGCTGCATACCGGCAAGTATGTCGAGCTCGTCTTCGCCGGCGAGACCGAGAAGGCGGCCGAGGAACTGCGCCGGCTGACCGCCGCGGCGGCCGACGGACACAGCCGGGGCCTCGAGATCCATGCCGGCCACGGCCTGACCTACGACACGGTCAAGCCGGTCGCGGCCATTCCCGAGGTCGCCGAGCTCAATATCGGGCACTTCCTCATCGGCGAGGCGATCTTCTCCGGGCTGGATTCGGCGATAAAGCGCATGCGCGCGCTGATCAGGGATGCGCGCGAAGAGGCGGCGGCGTGATCATCGGCATCGGCACCGACATCATCGACATAAGGCGCATCGAACGCTCGATCGAACGCTTCGGCGAGCGCTTCGTGAACCGCGTCTTCACTGACATCGAACGCGCCAAGGCCGAGAGCCGCCTGCGCTATGCCGACACGCTCGCCAAGCGCTTCGCGGCAAAGGAAGCCTGCGCCAAGGCGCTCGGCACCGGGATCTATCGCGGCGTCATCTGGCGCGATCTCGAAGTGATCAACATCAGGGGGGGCAAGCCCACGCTGAACCTGACGGGCAAGGCCGCCGCACGGCTCGACGAGCTGATGCCGCCCGGCCATGTCGCCAACATACAGCTCACCCTGACCGACGATCACCCCTGGGCCCAGGCCTTCGTCGTCATCGAGGCGGTGAGGGCGCCGTGAGCAGCCATGAGGATCCGAGCGCGCCTGACGCAATGGTCGCCGGCGATGCGGCCGAATTCGACACGGCCTGGACGCGCGCACCCGAATCCGTCGCGCGCGTGCCGGAGCGAACTCCGAACCGTGCGCTCCAGACCGCGCGCACGCTGATCTGGGCGCTGCTGATCGCGCTCGCGGTGCGCTCCCTGCTGTTCCAGCCCTTCCACATCCCGACCGGATCGATGAAGCCGACGCTTCTGGAGGGCGATTACGTCATCGCGTCGAAATTCGCCTACGGATTCGCGCCGGCCTCGCTGCCGGGCAATCCCCCGCTCGGTGACTGGCGCGTGTTCGGTGCGGCGCCCGCACGCGGCGATATCGTCGTGTTCCGCGCCCCCCAGGAACCGCATCAGGCCTACATCAAGCGGGTGATAGGACTGCCCGGGGACCGCGTCGCGATGATGGGCGGCGTGATCCTGCTCAACGACGTCGAGGTTCCGCGCGGCGATCGCGCCGAAAGGGCCGGGGAGACGGCGATGGGCCGCCACGTCGCCTATGAGAGCTGGCGCGAGATCCTGCCCGAAGGCATCGCCTATACCGTGCTCGACCGGGGTGACAGCGCCCTCGACCATGTCGCCGAGTTCACCGTTCCCGAGGGACATTACTTCGTCCTCGGCGACAATCGCGACGAATCCCGCGACAGCCGGGTGGCGCAGCCCGAGGGTCCGGGTCTGGTGCCGGCGAGCCATCTGATCGGGCGTGCCGAGATCGTCCTTCTCTCCGTCGACGAGCAATTCCAGCTCTTCGCGCCCTGGACCTGGTGGCGGGTCCGTCCGGCACGCTTCGCGCTCGGCCTCGACGGGAGTGCCGCATGACGACGCGCCTCGACCGGTTCCAGGAGCGAATCGGCTACCGCTTTGCCGACCTCGCGCTGCTCGAGCGCGCGCTCACCCATGCGAGCTATGGCGACGGGCGCCGGCGGGCGACCTCGAACGAGCGCCTGGAATTCCTCGGCGACCGGGTGCTGGGACTGCTCGCGGCCGAGCGCCTGTTCGCCGCATTCGAGGGCCTCGACGAGGGCGGGCTCGCCCATCGCCTCAACGCCCTGGTCAACAAGGAAGCCTGTGCCCGCGCCGCGCAGCGCTGTGGTCTCGGCGCGGCGCTGCAGCTCAGCCCGGCCGAGGAGCGCCTCGGGGGCCGGGAAAAGACCTCCATCCTCGGAGATGCCTGCGAGGCCGTGATCGGCGCGCTCTATCTCGATGGCGGGGTGGAGGCGGCCGGCGACTTCTTCGAGGCGTTCTGGGGCGAGGATCTCGCCGACATGATCCACCGCCCGAAGGATCCCAAGAGCCGGCTCCAGGAATGGGCGGCCCGTCTCGGCAGGCCGGCCCCGGTCTACGAGACCCTCGGCCGTTCCGGTCCCGATCACCGGCCCGTCTTCACCGTCGAGGTGGCTGTGGACGGGATCGGATCGGCGCAGGCGCAGGGACGTTCGAAACAGGAAGCCCAGCGCGCCGCGGCCCGCGCGCTGCTGGAAAGGGAGAATGCCGATGAACGCTGACATGCGAGCGGGGTTTGCCGCCATCATCGGCGCGCCGAACGCCGGCAAGTCCACGCTGGTCAACCGGCTGGTCGGCCGCAAGGTCTCGATCGTGACCCACAAGGTCCAGACCACGCGCTTCCAGGTGCGCGGCGTCGCCATGCGCGGGAGGAGCCAGATCGTGCTGGTCGACACGCCCGGCGTGTTCGCACCGCGCCGCCGGCTCGACCGGGCCATGGTGGCCGCCGCATGGGCCGGCGCGGAGGATGCCGACGTCATCGTCCACGTCGTGGATGCCCCCGCCGAGGCGCGGGGGCGCGCCGGTCGCGCCAAGCCCCAGGACGCGCGCGCCGCTGACGATGTCGAGCGCGTCGTCGACGGGCTGAGGGCGGCGAACCGCAAGGCCATCCTCGCGCTCAACAAGATCGACCAGATGAAGCGCGAGGATCTTCTAGCCCTCGCGCAGAAGCTCTTCGAGACCGGGGTCTATTCGGAGGTCTTCATGATCTCCGCCGAGACCGGGGACGGCACCGAGAAGCTCGCCGAGCGCCTCGCCGAACTCATGCCGCAAGGGCCTTTCCTCTATCCCGAGGACCAGATCGCCGACCTGCCCGAGCGCCTGCTCGCCGCCGAGGTGACGCGCGAGAAACTTTTCCTGCGCGTGCACGAGGAGCTGCCCTACAACGCGACCGTGGAGACCGAGACCTGGCAGGAGAAGAAGGATGGCTCGGTCCGGATCGATCAGGTCATCCTGCTGGAGTCCGAGCGCCACAAGCCGATCGTGGTGGGCAAGGCCGGCAGCGTCATCAAGGAGATCGGCCAGCGCGCGCGCGAGGAACTCGAGGACCAGCTCGGGCGCAAGGTCCATCTCTTCCTGCGAGTCATCGTCCGGCCTGGCTGGCAGGAACGGCGCGGCCACTACACCCCGCTGGGGCTCGATTTCGAGGCGTGATACGACGCAGTCATGGAATGGACCGAATCGGGCCGCATCGTCTCCGTACGCTCTCACGGAGAGACTTCGGCCATCGTCGAGATCCTCACGCGTGAGCACGGCCGCCATGCGGGCCTCGTGCGCGGCGGGCGCTCGCGCGCGATGCGGCCGGTCCTCCAGCCGGGAAACCGGGTGCAGGCCCATTGGCGCGCCCGGCTCGACGAGCATCTGGGAAACTACGAGGTCGAGGCCGACGCTTTGTCCGCCGGCATGCTGATGGACGACGCGCTGGCGCTCGCCGGGCTCAACGCAGCCTGCGCGGTCGCCGTCGCCGCGCTGCCCGAGCGCGAGCCCCATCCCAATGTCGCCGATGCCTTCGAGGTGCTGGTCCGCGCGCTCGAACAGCCCGAGGTCTGGCCGGCGATCTACGTGCGCTGGGAGGCGGGCCTGCTCGCCGATCTCGGCTACGGCCTCGATCTTCGAAAATGCGCGGCGACCGGCCAGACCCACGATCTCGCCTATGTCAGCCCGAAGACCGGCCGCGCGGTGAGCGTCGAGGCCGGCAGGCCCTATCACGACAAGATGCTGAAGCTTCCCGGCTTCATGACCGGCACGGGCGAACTCTCGCCCGGCGATGTGGAGGCAGGCCTTCGGATCACCGGCCATTTCCTCGAACGCCGCGTGCTCTGGCCGGCGGACCGTGTTCTGCCCGAGGCACGCCTGCGCATGATCGACCGGCTGGCAGGTGCGGGGGCGCTGTAAACGCCCCGCCTAGTTCGCCCTGCCGGCGACTTCGCGCTTGAGCACGTAGCGCTGGCCGTCGAAGCCTTCGAACAGGTCGCCGGTCTGGGGGTGGCCGACCGCGCCGTTGTGGGCGTCGGGCAGCAGGTTCTGCTCGGAAACGTAGGCGGTGTAGTAGCTCTCCGCGTTCTCCGCGAGCAGGTGGTAGAAGGGCTGGTCCCGTCTCGGTCGGATCGCCTCGGGGATGGACTGATACCATTCCTCGGTGTTGGCGAACTGGGGATCCACGTCGAACACCACGCCCCGGAACGGGAACAGGCGGTGGCGGACCACATCGCCGATCGAGAACTTCGCGTCTTTCGATTGCATAATCGTATTCCGCATGGAAATGAGGCACTTGGCGCACCGCCTCGGAGGGACGAACCGACTTTCGCCGACCGGTTGCAGCGCGCCTCGCTTCCGATATAGCGCGGTCATGTTATCATTTCCCTGAACGAAACACTCCGGCCGGGCGATGTGCCCGCTACACGCGCCGCTCCCCACGTGACAACGCGGCTGGCGCGAGGTGGAATCGGTCCGGTCTGACGAGGGAATTGCGCCATGGCCAAGGACGCAGCCGGCAGCGAGCCGGCGCGCTCCGGCCCGAATCGGCCCCGGCGCCAGAGCCGGGGCGAGCCTCTTTACGGGGCGATCGATCTGGGCACGAACAACTGCAGGATGCTGGTTGCGCGCAAGACGCGCGAAGGCTTCCGCGTGGTCGACGCCTATTCGCGGATCGTTCGCCTCGGCGAAGGACTCGGGGCCTCCGGCACGCTGTCGCAGGCCGCAATGGACCGGGCCCTGGAGGCGCTGAAGGTCTGCGCCCAGAGGCTGGAGAAGAAGCACGTCGCACGTCTGCGCGCGATCGCGACCGAGGCCTGCCGTCGGGCTTCCAACGGACCGGCCTTCATTGAGCGCGTGCGCGAGGAGACAGGGCTCGAGCTGGAGATCGTCACACCGGAGGAGGAAGCGCGTCTCGCCGTCCAGGGCAGCCTCGACCTGCTCGACGAGGGCATGGATGCGGCGGTGGTGGTCGACATAGGGGGCGGATCCACGGAGCTTTGCTGGGTGGATCTCGCCGAATGGCGTGCCCGCGGCGGCTTCGCCAGCGGCGGGCGTCCGCCGCTGCGGGGCTGGTCGACCATGCCGATGGGCGTGGTCACGCTTTCCGAGCACTTTCCCGAGCCCGAGGACGACGCGGCCCGCGGGGAATGGTACGAGGCGATGAAGGCCCATGTGCGGGCGCACATGAAGGCGCCCAAGGGCGCACGCCGCCTCCGCCCCGTCTTCCAGGCCGGCAAGGCGCACATGGTGGGCACTTCGGGCACGGTGACCTCCGTCGCCGGCGTCCATCTCGGGCTGGAGCGCTACGACCGTTCGCGCGTGGACGGGCTCTGGATCGAGACCGAAGAGGCCCATGCGGTTTGCAGGCGCCTCGCGTCGAAGGACGCGGCGGGCCGGGCGCGGGAAGGCTGCATCGGCACCGAGCGGGCCGATCTCGTGGTCGCCGGCTGCGCGATCCTCGAAGCGGTGATGGAAGCCTGGCCCACGCAGCGCATGCGCGTCGGCGACCGGGGCCTGCGCGAGGGGCTTCTCCTCAATCTCATGCGCAAGAAGCGCCGGCGCGGGCGGCGCGGCGGCGCGCCCCGCGGCAAGGGACCGACATCATGAGCGACGAGAACGAAGGCGACGGCGAGGAACGCCGCCGGCGCCGGACCGGTCCGGTGAAGAGGGGCGGGGACACCCGCGCCGCCAAGCAGTTCCACGAGCGGGTCAAGACGGCGCGCAAGCGCAAGCTCTCCTCGCAGCGCTGGCTCGAGCGCCAGCTCAACGACCCGTACGTCCAGCGGGCGAAGCAGGAAGGCTATCGCAGCCGCGCCGCCTACAAGCTCACCGAGCTCGACGACCGGTTCCATTTCCTGAAGGCCGGCGCGCGCGTGGCCGATCTCGGCGCGGCGCCCGGCGGCTGGGTGCAGGTCGCCCTGCAGCGCGGCGCCTCGAAAGTGGTCGGTGTCGATCTCCTGGAGATGGAGCCGATCGCCGGAGCCGAACTTCTCACGCTCGACTTCACCGAACCCGGCGCACCCGATCAGGTCAAGGCCGCGCTCGGCGGGCCGGCCGACGTGGTGCTTTCCGATCTCGCGCCCTGGACGACCGGTCACAAGCAGACCGACCACCTGCGCATCATGGCCCTGGTGGAGGCCGCGGCGCAGTTCGCCGTCGAGACCCTGAAACCGGGCGGCACCTTCGTCGCCAAGGTCTTCCAGGGCGGAGCGGAGAGCGAGGTGCTGGACATGCTCAAGGCGCGCTTCGACAAGGTCAAGCATGCCAAGCCCGAGGCCAGCCGCGCGGAGAGCGCGGAGACCTATCTCGTTGCGACGGGCTTCAGGGGCTAGGATCCCGCCATTGATCACATGAACGTTGTTCGTATAAGATGGTGGGCATGACCGACGCCACGCTCAGTTCCGCTTCCGAATCCCGCGCCCTGCCGGACTTCCCGCACGGGCCGATCCGGCCGTTCGAAGCGTGGCGGGCCTTCTGGGATCTCGTCGCGGACCGCGACAACACGGTGCACGTCTTCCGGTTCTTCATGGCGGTGAACGGCAAGACGGCCGGCACCTCCTTCCGGCGGTTCCTGAAATCCGATTTCGGACGCAAGATGCTCGCCGACCCGCATTACATCGACCGCATCCTGCTCGACCGGAAAACCCTGGAGGCAGCGGGGCCCGGCACCGTCGCGGCCAGCTATCTGCATTATCTCGACAGCGAGAACCTGCATCCGCTCGGCGTCCACCAGGCCGCCAAGGACGCCGCCCCTGAACTCTGGGCGCGCATGGAGCGCGACTATCCCGAATATGCCGTCATGCGCCGCACCACGGCCATCCTGCACGATCTCTACCACGTGCTGACCGGCTACGGCCGCGACCCGCTGGGCGAGGCGGTGCTGCTGGAGTTTTCCGGTGCGCAGAGCGGCAATCGCGGCGCGCGCCTGCTCGGCCGCGCGGCGGGCCTGCGCATCCGCTCGGAGATCCGCTCCTGGCCGGTGGGCCGGATGATGGACAACGCCGTCAGGATGGCGCGCGAGGCCACCGATCTCGCCCTCGTCGATCCGGCCGACTATCTCCACCTGCCGCTCGACGAGGCACGGGCCATGCTCAACATCGTGCCCGATCCGGTCTACCGGAAGATCCGCGCGGAGTGGACCGGTCCGGAGCCCGTGAGCGGCAAGGCAGCCTGACCCTCTCCAAGCGCACTCCCTCCCTTGCCTCGCAGCCAAAACCTGCTAAAGCGGCCCCGCAAGAGAGAAGGAGGTCTCCCCATGGAGATTCGCGAAGGTCTCACCTTCGACGATGTGCTCTTGCAGCCCGGCGCATCCGAAGTCCTGCCTGCCGATGCGGACATCCGCACGCACGTCACGCGCGCCGTGCCGCTCAACATCCCGATCCTGTCGGCCGCGATGGACACCGTCACCGAGGCGCCTCTGGCGATCGCCATGGCCCAGGCCGGCGGGCTCGGCGTCATCCATCGCAACATGACGAACGAGGAGCAGGCCGAGGAAGTCAGGCGCGTGAAGCGTTACGAGAGCGGCATGGTGATCAATCCGATCACGATCACGCCCGATGCGCGCCTCGCCGACCTGCAGGCCCTGATGGAGCGCCACAGGATCTCCGGCATCCCGGTGGTCGAGGGCGGCGGCAACGGCACCCCGGGCCGGCTGGTCGGCATCGTCACCAACCGTGACGTCCGCTTCGCCGAGGATGCGAACGAGACGGTCGCGAACCTGATGACCTCGCAGAACCTCGTCACGGTCAAGCCGGGCGTCTCCCAGGCGGAGGCCCGCCGCCTCCTGCACAAGCACCGCATCGAACGCCTCCTCGTCGTCGACGACGAGAATCGCTGCGTCGGCCTGATGACGGTGAAGGACATGGAGAAGGCCCAGGCCCATCCCATGGCCGCGAAGGACGAGCACGGCCGCCTGCGCGTCGCCGCGGCGACCACCGTGGGCGATGCCGGCTTCGCCCGCGCCGAGGCGCTGATGGACGCCGGCGTCGACGTCATCGTCATCGATACCGCCCACGGCATGTCGAGATCGGTGCTCGACCAGGTGCTCCGCATCAAGAAGGCCTCCAACCGGACCCAGGTCGTCGCCGGCAACGTGGCGACCTATGACGGTGCGAAGGCCCTGTACGACGCCGGCGCGGACTGCGTGAAGGTCGGCATCGGACCGGGCTCGATCTGCACCACCCGCATCGTGGCGGGCGTCGGCGTGCCCCAGCTCACCGCCATCATGGACGCGCGGCGCGCGGCCGAGGGCTATGACGGCACGATCATCGCCGATGGCGGGATCAAGTATTCCGGCGATCTCGCCAAGGCGATCGCGGCCGGGGCCGATTGCGTGATGATGGGCTCGATGCTCGCCGGCACCGAGGAAGCGCCCGGCGAGGTCTTCCTCTACCAGGGCCGGTCCTACAAGGCCTATCGCGGCATGGGCAGCGTCGGCGCGATGGCGCGCGGCTCGGCCGACCGCTATTTCCAGAAGGAAGTCTCCGACAAGATGAAGCTGGTGCCCGAAGGCATCGAGGGTCAGGTCCCCTACAAGGGCCCGGCCGGTCCCATCCTGCACCAGATGGTCGGCGGGCTTCGCGCGGCCATGGGCTATACCGGCGCGAACTCGATCAAGGACTTCCAGGAGAAGGCCGTCTTCGTGCGCATCACCAATGCCGGCCTTCGCGAAAGCCATGTCCACGATGTGGCGATCACCCGTGAAGCGCCGAACTATCCGACGCCGCAATAGATGCGGGACGGCGGACGTATCCAGGCCGCGATCGAGGTCGTCGACGCGGTGCTGAACCGGCATCAGCCGGTCAAGGACGCCCTGCGCGACTGGGGCAAGGCACACCGCTTCGCCGGCTCCGGCGACCGCGCCTGGATTTCCGGTCTCGTCATGGACGCGCTGCGCTCGAAGGCCTCGGCGGCCTTCCTGATGGGCGAGGATACGCCCAGGGCCATCGTGCTCGGCACGCTCGCGCGCGGCTGGGCGCTGACGCCGGACGACATCGCGCGCACCTTCGAGGGCGACGAGCACGCGCCCGAAGCGCTGGGCGAGGCCGAGCGTGCCGCGCTGTCGCGCGACATGGCCGATGCGCCGCTGCCCGTGCGCGCCGACATCCCGGAATGGCTGGAGGAAAGCTTCACGCGTGCCTTCGGCGAGGATGCGGTGATCGAGGGCCAGGCCATGGCGGGACGCGCGCCGGTCGACCTGCGCGTCAACGTACTGAAGGCCGAGCCGGACAAGGCGCTCGCCGCGGTCGTGGCGAAGCTGAAGGACGCGCAAGCCAGCGAGCTGGTCAAGAACGCCATCCGCATTCCGGAGACCGACCCGAAGGCCAAGTCCCCGCCCGCCGACGCCATTCCCGCCTACGGCAAGGGCTGGGTCGAGGTGCAGGATCTCGGGTCCCAGATCGCCGCGCTCGCCGCCGGGGCAGCACCGGGTTCGCAGATCCTGGATTATTGCGCCGGCGCGGGCGGCAAGACGCTGGCGCTCGCCGCGCTGCTGAACAATACCGGCCAGATCCACGCCTGGGACTATGACTGGCGGCGCCTGCGCGCCATCTGGCCGCGCCTTCAGCGCGCCGGCGTGCGCAATGCCCAGGTCCATGACGGCAGCGAGGCCGACGCCCTCTCGGGCCTGGCGGACAGGATGGATGTCGTCTTCGTCGATGCGCCGTGCACCGGCTCGGGCACCTGGCGCCGGCGCCCGGATTCCAAGTGGCGCCTGAAGCCCGAAGCCCTCGACAAGCGCATCAAGGAACAGACGCTCGTCCTTGAAAATGCAAGCAGATACGTCAAGCCCGGCGGGCGGCTCGTCTACGTGACCTGCTCCATCCTGCCGCAGGAGAACGAGGACCGCGCCGCCGAATTCCTCGACGCGCACCGCGATTTCGAACCCGTTGCGGCGGTCGAGGCGATGGCGTCGACAGGGCTGCTCACCGAAGAGGGCGAGATCCAGATCGGCGCCTGCGCGGGCCGCTTCGGCGCGGTGCAACTCACTCCGGCGAGGACCGGCACGGACGGATTTTACGTCTGCGTGATGGAGAAGAAAGAATAGCGATGACGACCGACATCACCGAACATCACGAGAAGCTGCTGGTCATCGATTTCGGCAGCCAGGTCACCCAGCTCATCGCGCGCCGGCTTCGCGAGAGCGGGATCTATTGCGAGATCCATCCCTTCAACAAGGTGGACGACGCCTTCCTGCAGAAGTTCGCGCCGAAGGCCGTGATCCTGTCGGGCGGGCCGGCGAGCGTGCACGGCGAGGGCACGCCGCGCGCGCCGCAGCGCGTCTTCGAGATGGGCATCCCGGTCCTGGGCATCTGCTATGGCGAGCAGACCATGTGCGCCCAGCTCGGCGGCAGCGTCGAACCGGCCCAGGAGCGCGAGTTCGGCCGCGCCGATATCGAGATCGTCGCCGAGAGCCCGCTCTTCGAGGGGCTCGGCGGGGTCGGTCATTCCGAGCGCGTCTGGATGAGCCATGGCGACCGCGTGAACGCGATCCCGCAGGGCTTCCACCCGATCGCGGTCACCCGCCACGCGCCCTTCGCGGCGATCGCCGACGAATCCCGGCGCTTCTACGGCGTGCAGTTCCACCCCGAAGTCGTCAACACGCCGCGCGGCGCGCTCATCCTGCGCAATTTCACGCACCGGATCGCCAACATGCACGGCGACTGGACGATGGCCGCCTTCAAGGACGAGGCGATTGCCAAGATCCGCGAGCAGGTCGGTGACGGCAAGGTGATCTGCGGGCTTTCGGGCGGGGTGGACTCTTCCGTGGCCGCGGTGCTGCTGCACGAGGCGATCGGGGACCGGCTGACCTGCGTCTTCGTCGATACCGGCCTGATGCGCCACGGCGAGGCCGACCAGGTCGTCGAGCTGTTCCGCGAGCACTACAACATCCCGCTGGTGGCCGCCTACGAGGAGGAGCGCTTCCTCTCCGCGCTCGAGGGCGTCAGCGACCCGGAAACGAAGCGCAAGACGATCGGCAAGCTCTTCATCGACGTGTTCGAGGAGAATGCGAGGATGGCCGGCGGGGCGGACTTCCTCGCCCAGGGCACGCTCTATCCGGACGTGATCGAGAGCGTCTCCTTCGCCGGCGGCCCCTCGGTCACGATCAAGTCCCACCACAATGTCGGCGGCCTGCCCGAGCGCATGAACATGAAGCTCGTGGAACCCCTGCGCGAGCTGTTCAAGGACGAGGTGAGGGAGCTCGGCCGCGAGCTCGGCCTGCCCGAGGCCTTCGTCGGGCGCCATCCCTTCCCGGGACCGGGCCTGGCTATCCGCATTCCGGGTGCCGTCACAAAGGAGAAGGCCGATATCCTGCGCCATGCCGACCGGATCTATATCGAGGAGATCCGCAATGCCGGCCTCTACGACGCGATCTGGCAGGCCTTCGCCGTGCTGCTTCCGGTCCAGACCGTCGGCGTGATGGGCGACGCGCGCACCTACGACCACGTGCTCGCCCTGCGCGCGGTCACCAGCGTGGACGGCATGACCGCCGACTACTTCCCCTTCGACCACGACTTCCTCGGCCGCGTCGCCACCCGCATCATCAACGAGGTGCGTGGCGTGAACCGCGTCGTCTACGACGTGACCTCCAAGCCGCCGGGGACGATCGAGTGGGAATGATTCCGCGTCTCTCGCGGACTATCGCGAACGATCAATAAATTCAACAAATACAATAGCTTGATACCGATTTTCGTTCGGTGTCTATCGCCTTCTATCGCGGGCCAACGGAACATTCTGACGGTATCGCCTGACGGTATACAAATTGCCTCTTCCTGCCTAAAGTCAAAATACCGTCAGCCCATTTTGGCGGCCTGACGGTATTTTTTCGGCATAACGCATTGAAAAATAAGTTTTTTGTTGTGGAAAATTGGCCATTTCGGCCTGACGGTAAAATTGGTGGGAAGGAGGCGCAACATGCTGACCGATATTGCAATCAAGTCTTTGAAATCAAAGGATAAACCCTACAAGGTCGCAGACCGGGACGGTCTCTATGTGTCCGTCGCGCCGACGGGCACCAAGACCTTCCGCTACGATTACCGTGTGAACGGGCGCCGGGAGACGCTGACCATCGGGCGTTATGGCAAGTACGGGATCACGCTGGCGGCTGCGCGCGAGAAGCTGATCGATGCGAAGAAGCTCGTGGATGAGGGTGTCTCACCCGCCAAGGAAAAGAAGCGGGCCAAGGCCAAAGCGAAATCCGAAGGGACGTTCGGGGAGCTTGCTCAGCGCTGGCTCGCTGAGAGCGAGATGTCGGACTCGACCCGCGACATGCGTCGTCACATTGTCGATCGTGACCTGATCCCGGCGCTGGGCAATTACACCTTGCGCGAAGTGACGAGCGAGGACGTCCGTCAGCTCTGCGACAAGATCAAGAAGCGGGGCGCGCCTTCAACGGCGCTGCACGCCCGCGAGTTCATCAAGCTCATCTACGCCTTCGCCAATTTGCACGGCATCCGTGTCGAGAATCCCGCCGAGGAGGTCGATCCCCGGTCGATCGCGCGTGTCCGGCCCCGCGACCGCTCGCTCACGCCGCTGGAGATCCGGGTCCTCTATCGCGTGCTCGAAGAGATCACCGCCAATCCGACGCTGAAGCTCGGCGTGAAATTCATCCTGCTGACGATGAAGCGCAAGACCGAGGTCGCCCATGCGACATGGGATGAAGTCAGTTTCCAGGATGCGGTCTGGACCATCCCGAAGAAGCGGATGAAGACCGGCCTCGACCACAATGTCTATCTGTCGAACCAGGCGCTCGATATTCTGGTGGCGCTTAAAACCTGCGCAGGCGGATCGAAATACGTCTTCCCGTCGCGCTATGACACGTTTCGCCCGATATCGAATGCGACCTTCAACCGGATCACCGACAGCGCCCACAAGCTGGCAAGCGAGATGGAGCTTCCGCTGGAGCCTTTCACCGTCCACGACCTGCGGCGCACGGGCTCGACGCTCCTGAATGAGCTTGGTTTCAATCGCGACTGGATCGAAAAAAGCCTCGCGCACGAAGACCGGCGCTCTTCGCGTGGGGTCTACAACAAGGCCGAATATGCAGACCAGCGCCGCCACATGATGCAGGAATGGGCCGACATGATCGATGCCTGGGCTGCGGGTGAAAGCCGCAAGCCGAACATCATCCCGGAGAGCATGGCGGTCTACGCCGCTGATCCGAGGGTGGGGTGATCGTCACTTCCGGTTCGGGCGCAGAAGGAGTCTTTACGACCGGCATGAAGCGTAGGCCAAAGCTGACGTTTGCGATTGCGGCGCGAAGCAGCGCTGATGGCGCCAAACGGCCAATCGTGGATCCCAGGTCAGATTGGATGAATGTCGTGGACAATCCCATGTTGCAACACATCGGTCTAAGTAGGAAGGTGTAACTATGGGGGGCACCGTGGACATCAAAGACATTTTCCCGCCGCCTGGTCACGTGCAGCGCTTGAGGTGCTCTGACTGCGACGGTTGGC
This sequence comes from Marinicauda algicola, assembly GCF_017161425.1. Taxonomy (GTDB): domain Bacteria; phylum Pseudomonadota; class Alphaproteobacteria; order Caulobacterales; family Maricaulaceae; genus Marinicauda; species Marinicauda algicola. The sequence goes on from NZ_CP071057.1 coordinate 855,336, forward strand.
TCGATCTCGCTTATGCTGACTTCGACGAAACTGTGTCAGGGGCGCGGATAGCCATCAAAGGGCTGCCCGTACTTCGGTGTTCTACGTGCGAGAAGGACTATCTTCCGGACCGATCGCGCATCTCGATCATCCGGCTGCACGAGCAGTGCGTGTCCAAGGTATCCGCCGGTGTCACCGTAACGCGTAGGAAGCTTGAAGACCGCTACCCCTTCACGGACGTGCCGTTCCAGTATGATGCGGACGACTACGAATACCTGCCTGGCCTTCGCGGGCAGGGGGACGGTTTTCTCACACTTGTGTTCTTCAAGAGAGGGGTCTTGCTGAAATACGACACGGCGTCGGGCTATCGCCTGACGTTTGCGTCTCGGACGTACGGCACGATCACCACGGACGAAGACAACCAGATAAGCTTTGGCATCAACCGAAATGGCCGCGTCGTGATGTGGCTCGGCGACATCGCGACATTGCCCGTGCCGGAACAGTATTACCTGCTGTCTGAAAACGTGGAATCGGATCACTCCATCGGCAGCGAATTCTACGATGGACAGATCGACTGCATATTTTCCGATCCAACACCGGAAAACGACCTACTCGCGGCAAGGACGGACTTCCTCGAAGCTGCCAGGATGCATTTTGGAGCGACGCTCGCCCACCTTGAAGCCGAAGTGGTGGCGATCGCCCTCGACTTTGCGAGGCCGCTCACAGACAGCGTGAAGAACCAACAGCATGCGGCGGACGCGCTCAACAAGATCCACGTCGAATCTCTGGATACACAGGCCATCGGGAAGTTGCTGAGCGCGGCCGGAGGCGATCCCAAAGGCCTTGGCGGCCTGAAGCGCCTGCAGACACTACTTGAAACGCTTCCCGGCAGTTCCGCAATTTCGAATCTCATGCTGCCGCTCTTCGTGACCTACGATCTCCGGGTGGCAAACCTGCATCTCACATCTACGGGGACGGCGTCGGACAAGATGGACGATATCACGAGCCGCCTTGGTCTCCCGGCCGCCGCGCCGTTCTTTGATGTCTACGACGCGCTGGTGAAGCAGCTTGCGGCGGCTTATCGCGGGTTGCAGGAGCTCCTCACCCCGTAGCTGCAAGAGGCGGTGGCTGATCTTTCGCGGCCTCTAGTCCAAGACGGGGCCAAGCGATGCACTGTGCCTTCGTCAGCTGCTTGTTCAACTCATCCTGCGGTGGGCGGCTCGGAAGATGCTTTGGCGGTGTCGCAGTCAATACGACTTAACGATTGGATGTCTGCTAACGGGCGCGCTGCCTACGAAACGCAGCATTGTCCGCAATGAGGGATATTTGAGACAGTTCACCGCATTCGATAATCCGGATGCGGTCCGCAGCCTTCGCGACCCTTGCGCCTTTGGGCGTCGATCCACTCCAGCACTTCGGCGAGGGGCCAGACGACGCATCGGGGTGTCAGGTAGAACCGCTGCGGAAATTCGCCCTTCTGTTCGAGTTCGTAGATCGTCGTATCGGAGAGCGGCACAAGCTTGCGAAGCTCCGGCCGCCTGACGGTTCGGCGCCTGAAGATGTCGGCGGGCGTGATCCGTTCAGGATCGGTTGAAGTGACCGGAGCAGGGGCCTTTGGCGGCGGGTTCAGGTCCCGCGCGAAATCCCTAAGCCCTGTGCGCCCGCCCTCCTTTACGCGATGCAACATGACGCACTCCGATTACACCGTCTTCGCCCGGTTCCACACCATCACGCCGGTGCCGTCTTTCTCGTTCTCGAAGAAGGCCGCGCGCATGGGGCTGGCAAAGCTCGGGTCGTCGAGTTTGACGGCGAGGTAGGGCGTTTCGCCATCCTTGCTTTCCTGACGCCAGGCAGCGCCGAGTTCGGCCCCGCCGGCATAGAGGCGGAAGTCGGGGGCACCGTCTGAGGCCTTGTCACTGTTGGGAACAAGCTGGGCTTTGACATTGATGGTCATGGTGCGGATGGTGCCGGTATAGCTGCCTTCCTTCAGGGTGAATGTTCCGATCTGTGCCATGGGTTTAGGTCTCCGTGCTGGCGGTTGAATGAAGGGCGCGTCGCGCCCGCTTGAACCCGGCGTCGGACGCCAGGAAGCTCTCGATCATGGCCGGGATCAGCGCTTCGGGCTTTTCCTCCGCGCCGTAGGTCTGGCGGTAGATTTCGGCATAGTCGCTGAGCGCGCTGGCGAGGTCGGGATCAACCGAGAGGCTCATGCGCACCGGCGTGCGGTCGGGTAATTTGTCGAGACGAAGGGTCATCGTGTGGCTCCTTGGGGATGGGGTCTGAGGATGAGATCGCGGGTGACGACCACACGCACCGGCCAGCCGGGGCGCACGCGGATGGTCGGCTGGATGCCAAGGTTGCGCTCAACCACGCGCTGACCGGCTTGGTTGATGGTGTCCGTCGTGCCGCGGCGGATGGCGCGTTCGAGATCGCCGTCTCCGTCTGCGCCGAGTTCGGCCCCGACGCCGAGGATGGTCGCAAGACCGGCCGCGACAAACACGCGATCCCAGTGATGATCGGTTCTGTCTGAGAGGCCTGCAAAGCCCTGCGCGTCCGCGCCGGGCGCAGAGATGAGGATGGAGGACCCGTCAGGGAAGATGATCCTGTCCCAGGTCACCAGAGCCCGGTCCTGCCCGAATGAGACTTCGGACTGGTAGCGTCCGATGAGGCGTGAGCCTTGCGGGATCAGGAGATACTGCCCGGTCACGGTGTCATAAACGGGCTGCGTCACCTGCGCGACGATTGTGCCGGGCAGGTCCGAGTTGATGCCGGTGACCAGCGAGGCCGGGATCAGCGTGCCCGCCATCACCTGATAAGGCGAGGCCGGGTCCTGCAGCCCATGCGGATTGTAGATGTCGCTGGCAGAACCCTCGCTCGCAAAGGCGAGCTTGCGGCTTTGGAGATTGGTATCGGCGGGCTGACCGAACGCTGACGGTGCGCCTTGCGGCAGGGCCGCGAGTGCAAGAAGCTCCGAGCCGAGATCAAGTGCTGGGTCGCGATAAGCGGGGCGAGCCCCGGTGGTGCTTGCCATGCCGCTCTGAGAGTCGAGCCGGAAGAAGACCGGCGCGCGGGCGGCTTCATCGGCGAGCGCTGCCTCGCGCATGCGCCGGGCGCGTTCGGCCTCGTCAGCCGGGTTCGGGCGGAAATCGTCTTCGAAGCGGGTCACGTATTCAGGCTCGATGCCAAGCTCGCGTTCAGCGCGCAGCATGGTCGCGCCGAGATCGCCCGACAGCGGCGGGCCAAGGCGTGCTATGCGGTCTTCGACCGGCGCGATGTCGCTATAGCTTGTCGGGAGTGTGGAGAGGCCTTCGGGCTTGCGTGTGTTGGTCGTGTTGTAAAGCTCGCGGCGGGCATCGGGGTCGACCGCAGTTGGCGGCTTCAGGGCAATGCTCATGGCGGCGAACAGGGCGAGCACGCCAATGCCTGCGCCGACCATCAGGACCTTGCGATTGATCCGTGTAACCGGCTTCGGGCTGGAGCGGATCTTCAGCCGCTCGGCATGCTCGTCGAAGGGAATGGGCTCGGACATCTTCCTAGCCCCCGAAGATCGCGGCCAGCGGCGGACGGCGCTCATTGCGCGAGATGCGGACAACGGTCTGATTGCGCTCGCCAAGGCGCAGCTCGGCCGCGCGGAACAGCCGGTCGACGACATAATAATTGCCGCGCACGCGATAGTTGACGAGTTCCGCGTCGCCATCCGCGCCCAGAACAAAGAGCGGCGGCATGTCCGTGGTGGCAATGTCCTCCGGCATCTGGATGAACACCTGACGGCCATCATCGAAGACCCGCACCGGCTTCCAGTCGGGGCTGTCGCCGGAGAGCCGGTAATCGAAGTTGAGGCCTTCAAGGGTAAGGCCGCGTTCAATGCTGCCAGCGTCGCGTGCGATGGCGCGTTCATTGCGGGCGGTCAGGCCCGCGAGTTCATCAGCCGGATAGCGCCAGGAGAGCGCGGCCATGTAGCCGCCTTCGGTACTTTCCAGTTCGAGGTGATAGGTGCGCCGGTCGGTGGCGATCATCAGGTTTGTGCGGATGCCGGATGAGATCGGCTTGACCAGCACATGGGCGCGGGCCGTTGCGCCCGATCCTGAGATCGTGTCGCCGACCACCCAGCGGACCGTGTCACCCGCTGAGACCGACACCAACTCTTCGCCCGGCTGAAGCGCGATGTCGCTGACCTGACCGGGACTGGCATAGAGGCGGTAGAGCGCGCCCTCGGTATAAGGATAGACTTGGATCGCGTTGACGTATCCATCGACCGAAGGTTCGATCAGCGCGCTGGTGCGGCCTTGTCTTATCGCTTCTGCCGGTGAAACCGAGGGCGCGCTGACGGTCCTTGTATAGGTCCGCGTGACGCTGCCATCGGGATTGGTGGTGACCCGCGCGCCGATTGGCATCATCTGGCCGGGCAGCGGAAGTGCCACGGCGGTTTCGACGATTTCGACGGGATAGTCGGCGCGGTCCTCGACGGGCGTGGCCGCGACAAAGGCCGCCGGATCAATCGGTTCGAGTTCCGTCGTGGCGCAGGCCGTGGTGAGTGCGAGGGCCGAAGTGGCAAGCAGAATACGAAGCATGGGGATCATTCTCCTGTGACAAGGTCCTGACCCCAGTTCAGGGCATGGACATAAAGGCCGAGCGGATTGGCGCGCAGGGTCTCTGCGTCCGTCGGCGGCTGGGTGATGAGAGTGAAATTGCCGGTGAACCTTTGGGCACGGACCAGCGCGCCATTCTCATAGGTCTTCTCGATCCAGCGGGCCTGGAAGCTGTCGTCCGAGACGCGCACCACGCTGACCACATCCACGGTGCGGGACTTGCGGCCGACATCGGCGAAGGGATCATTGGCCGAGGCGTATTCGTTGAGCGTGGTGGCGGCGCGGTCAGTCACGAAGTCATAGGCACGCAGCCAGTTCTCGCGCACGACGACAGGATCGACGGAAAGGCCCCGGACATGTTCAATGAAGTTGGCAAGGTGATGGGCGATCTGGGCATCGGTCGGCGTATAGCGTTCCGTCGCCGGAGCAACGGCGCGGGCCGCGCCGGTCTCATCGACTTCCACGACATAGGGCGTGACGGTGGACTGCATCGAGCGCCAGACCAGCGCGCCGGAGGTGACGAAGCAAAGCCCGAGACAGCCGATCGCCATGAGCCGCCAGTTTTTCGCCTGCACGCGGGCGGAACCAATTCTTTCGTCCCATACCTGTCCGGCCTTCTGATAAGGCGTTTCGGGGAACGGGCTTGGCCCATAGCTGGAGGAAGATCGCCTGAAAGCCATTGTCTAATCGTCCTTGTCTTTGAGGGTGGGGTTCGCGCCCGAAGCGCCGCGATCACCGTCGCGGATCGAGTGCGCGGCCATCTGCCCTGCCTGTCCCATGCGCTGGCTGGTCTGCATGCGCCGCGCCCAGCCGGGGCTTTGGGCAGAGGATGATGCGGAGGCAGGGTTTTGCATGGATGCGGTCGGCGAACCGCCGGTGGCGCGCCAGGCGCCTTGACTGCCGCGCTGGTAGGCCTCACGCATGGACTGGGCGGGACGGCTTGCTGCGCGGCGCATGGCGTCCCCGCCAGCGCGGGCGACACCGGCAAGGCCTGCGGCGACACCCGCCGCGCCGGATGCGCCGGAGGCGACAGAGCCCAGCGTATAGGAGGTGCGCGCCGCGCCCGCCATGCTCGCACCGGCCTTGACGGCGCTTGAAGCACCGCCTGCCACAGCGCCGACGGCGGCGCGCCCGCCCATCCCGGCGACATACGTCCCGGCAGCGACACCGGCCGCCGCGCCTGCAGCGGAGCCTGCGCTAAGCTGCGGCGCGCCGGTAATGAGGCCGGAGGCAATGCCGGGCGCAAAGATGCCCATCCAGAAGAAGACAATCGCGGCCAGCACCGTGCCCATGACCTGAGCGAGCGTGACATCATCGCCGGTGCGGAATGCGTCGGTGACAGACGAGAAGAGCGTCGAGCCGATACCGATGATGACGGCGAGCACCATGAGCTTGATGCCGGAGGTGATGACATTGCCGAGCACGCGTTCAGCCAGAAACGTCGTCTTGTTCCAGAGCGCGAACGGCACGAGCACGAACCCGGCCAGCGTCGTCAGCTTGAACTCCAGGATCGTGATGAAGAGCTGCACGGCGAGCACGAAGAAGGCGACCATGATGATGGCCCAGGCGATGAACATCACCGCGATCATGATGAAGTTATGGAAGAAAGAGATTGGCCCCAGCATGTCGCCGATCTCTTCCAGAAGCGGCTGACCGGCATCGAGGCCGACACTGGCGATGAAGCCGGGGCGCAGGAGATCATCGGCGGTCATCGTGCCGCCGCCTGCGGTCACGCCGAGTTCGGCGAAACTGTCGAAGACGATGCCTGCAAGGAGCGAAAAGTTGCCGATCACGAAGGCGAAGAAACCGACATAGAGCACCTTTTTGAGGAGCCCCGCGATGACGTCGGTGTTCTGAGACAGCGCCCAGAACAGGCCCGCCAGGGTGATGTCGATGGCGATGAGCGTGGTCGACAGGTAAGCGACATCGCCCGCCAGCAGGCCGAACCCGCTGTCTATGTAAGCGATAAAGGTCGCGAGGAAGGTGTCGATCACGTCCATGGCCCGCTACTCTCCGAGAAAGGCCCGGGTACGGGCGCGGCCACGTTCGGCCTCGGCGAGTTGGCGGGCGCGCTCCAGCGCCTCGGCGCGGTAATGGGCCGCCATCATCGCTTCCATCTGCATCAGCTGCTCAGTCTGCAGGGCCTCGATCTGATTGCCCGCCTGCGCGACCTGGAGATTGCCGACGGCGGACTGGCTGTCTGCGATCAGCCGGTCGAGGCTGTCACTGTCAGCGCGCGCGGTTGAGACGACCTGCGCCGTGACGGTGAGGCTTTCCCGGTAAGCCGTGCGGGACTGACGCCAGCGGGCGCGGGCCTCTTCGACGAGGACGGCCTGACGCGGCGGTTCGGCGCCATAGTCTTCCGGGTAGACCTCTTCATACTCGCGCTCGATTTCCTCGACGCGGTAGCCGATGCCTTCGGCCTCGCGCATCAGCTCCTCGATGCGGCGCATACGGCGCAGGATGTCGTCAGCGATAGAATCCGGCAGTGCTTCCAGATCGCGCGCCATGTTTTCCAGCATTTCGATTTCATGGGTGAGCTGCTGGATCTGCTGGTTGACCTCCTGAAGCGAGCGGATGGCCTGGTAGATGTTCTGGATGTGATTGGCCGGGTCATACACCGTCCATTGGGCCGAAGCGGGCGGCGCGATGAGGATGGAGAGCGGCGCGGCGCAGATCAAAGCGGAGGCAAGTATGCGTTTCATCGGGGGCTCCTATTCGGCGGCGAGGATGTGGGAGGGATTGAAGGGCGCGTGCGCCTCAGGCTCCGGCGCATGGCCGGGCCAGCGGGTGAGAAGCTCGGCTGCCCAGGGCAGGCCCTTTTCGATCAGCCAGCAGGCGGAAAAGCCGTCGCCTTCCGTCTCGGCCCAGATGCGATCCATGCGGGCCTGGTCTTCGGGCGATGACGCGCCGCAGACGGACAATGCAATCGGCCCGAGGCCAAGATCGAAGACACGGGCCCCGAGGGGCGACTGGTAGTAATAGTCGCGCTTCGGTGTGGCCCTGCTGATCAGTTCGATCTGGCGCGCGTTGAGGCCGAACCGCTGATAGGTCTCGCGGGATTGTGGTTCCTGCGCGCGCTCGTTCGGCAGGAAGATGCGCGTGGGGCAGGATTCGACGAGGGCTGGCGCGATGGTGCTGTTCGCAATGTCGGCAAGGCTTTGCGTCGCGAACACGACGGACACGTTCTTCTTGCGAAGGGTCTTCAGCCATTCACGGATGCGCGCGGCAAACATGGGATCATCGAGGAAGAGCCAGGCTTCATCGAGGATGAGCAGTGTTGGCCTGCCATCAAACCGCGCTTCCAGCCGGTGGAAGAGATAGGTGATCACAGGCGCCACGGCGCCTTTCGCATGCATCAGCTCTTCCATCTCGAAGCAGACTGTGTCGGCGAGCGCGAGGCTTTCATGGTCGGCATCGAGGAGCCGTCCGTGCGGACCTTCCAGCGTGAACGGATGCAGCGCGGATTTGAGCGTGTCGTCCTGCAGCATCAGGCTGAGGCCTGTCAGCGTGCGTTCGGGTTCAGGCGCTGAGCTGAGAGACTGGATCGCTTCCCAGAGCTTTGCCTTGAGGTCCGGCGTCATCGCGACGCCTTCATTGGTGCAAAGACCCGCGAGCCAGTCGGCGGCAAAGCTTGCGCCATGTTCGGTGTCGATATCTTTCAGCGGCTGGAGACTTGGCGCGCGGGCACCGCCGAGATCGATATGTGCACCGCCCATGCAGAGCGTCGCGGCGCGGGCCGAGCGGCCCTTGTCGAACAGGAAGACCTGCGCCCCCTCATAGCGCTTCCATTGCAGGGCTAAGAGCGAGAGCAGAACAGACTTGCCCGCGCCGGTCGGGCCGACGACCAGCGTATGGCCGACATCGCCAATATGCAGGTTCAGGCGGAACGGTGTCGTGCCATCGGTCTGCGCCTGAATGAGCGCCGGGGCGTTGTGGTGACGATTGGTGTCTTCGCCCGCCCAGACGGCCGAGAGCGGCACCATATGGGCAAGGTTCAGCGTGTGCAGAATGGGCTGGCGGACATTGGCATAAGGATGACCGGGCAATGAGCCGAGCCAGGCATCGACCGCGTTCAGTGTTTCCCTGATCGCGGTGAAACCGCGGCCATTCACGATGCGCTCGGCAATTCGGATATGTTCGTCCACCGTGCGGCGGTCGGGGTCAGCAACGGTGATGGTGGTCGTGACATAGCCGTAGGAAACGAGATCACTGCCCAGTTCCTGCAGCGCCGCATCGGCGTCAGCGGCCTTATTGTCAGCGTCATTGTCGACGAGCGCCGCCTGCTCATTGAACATGGTCTCACGCAGCACCGCGCCGATGGATTTGCGCTTGGCGAACCAGTGGCGGCGTTTCTTGCCGAGGACTTTCTCGGCTTCGGCCTTGTCCATCGCGATGAACCGGGTCGCCCAACGATAGGCAAAGCCTTGACGGTTCAGCTCGTCGAGAATGCCCGGCAGGGTCGTGGCCGGAAAGCCGAGAATGGTCAGCGTGCGCAAATGCGCCTCACCAATCATCGGTTCGAGCCCGCCCGCGAAGGGCTCATCGGCGAGAATGGCGTCGAGGAAGACCGGCAGTTCCGGCGTCACGACCGGGTGGCGCTTGGTTGAGATCGTCGAGTGCAGATAAGTCAGCGTCTCGTCGTCAGAGAGCTTCGCAATCTCGGCGAGGCAGGTGGCCAACAGATCAAAGACGCGGTCAGCGTGCTGCTGGAAGGTCTCAAGCCTATGCCGCCAGGTCGCGGCGTCTTCCGTTTCGACACGCTGGATCAGGGCCTTCTCGGCGCGGCCGGTGGCATCGGCGGGCGGCAGCCAGAGCAGGGTCAGATAATACGAACTCTCAAACCGGGTTCCGGCTTCTTCCGCCTGTAATGACCGTTCCTGATCGGTGAGCCAGGTCAGCGCATCGGGAAACTCCGCCTCCGGATAGTCATGCACTTCATGGCGCTGGGCTTCGAAGAAGAGGGCCCAGCCCGAGCCGAACCGGCGCAGCACATTATTGACCCGCGCCATGACGGAGACGAGTTCTTCTTCCGTCGAACTTTCGAGGTCAGGGCCGCGATAGCGGAACGTCGTCTGGAAGCTGCCATCCTTGTTGAGGACAACGCCCGGCGCCACGATGCAGGCCCAGGGCAGATAGTCGGCCAGAAGCGTCGGCGCGTCGGCATATTCTCTGAGGTTCAGCATGTCAGATGCTCCTTGTGGCGCGTCGAGCGGCCTGCGACGGCCATGAAATCCGGATCAGACCGCGCCATGAATACCGCTGCCGAATGCCCCACCGCCCAGAGCACAAGGCCCGGTATCCAGAGCTGGAGGCCGAGGCCGACAGCAGCCGCGAGGGTCCCGATGGCGATGGCGGCGGTTCTTGGCGCGCCCGCCATCAGGATTGGCTCGGTCAGGGACCGGTGGAGCGGGATTTCATAGCCGTCGGCAGACATCAGATGAGCGCTCCGCCGCCGAACGAGAAGAAGGTCAGGAAGAAGCTTGTCGCGGCAAACGCGATCGAAAGCCCGAACACGATCTGGATCAGCTTGCGCATGCCGCCCGAGGTCTCACCAATGGCCAGCGTCAGGCCGGTAATCGTGATGATGATCACCGCGACGATGCGCGCGACCGGTCCCTCGATCGAGGTCAGGATCTGATCGAGCGGGCCTTCCCAGGGCATGCCGGAGCCTGCCGCATGGGCGGGACCGGCGATCATCAGGCCGAGGCCGATACAGGCCGCGACCTGCACCGTTCGGTTTACGGTCTGGAGGTGGGTGTAGAGGGTCATTGGGTTTCTCCATGTTGGACGAGGGACAGGGAACGGGAGACGAGCGGGGCGGTCTGATACCCCTCGCCGTCAAAACCTGTGACTCGCAGCGCCTCTTCGACGCGGCGCTGGCCGCCCGCGCGGCTCATGAACACGACCACGTCAATCGCCTCTGCGATGAGGTCGAAGGGCGCGCGCGGTGTGGCTTCCAGGGTGAGCTGTTCAAGCCGGGTTAGCGCGCCGTGTGCGGAGTTGGCATGAAGCGTCGTGATCCCGCCCGGATGGCCGGTGTTCCAGGCCTTGAGGAGGTCGAGCGCTTCAGGCCCCCGGACCTCGCCGACAATGATCCGGTCGGGTCGTAGCCTTAAGGTCGAGCGGACAAGGTCCTGCAGGCTGGTGCTGCCGCGATGGGTGCGCAGCTGCACCACATTGGGCGCGGCGCAGCGCAGCTCGCGCGTGTCTTCCAGGATGACAATGCGGTCGTTTTGGAGTGAGGGTTCTGCCAGCAAGGCATTGGTGAACGTCGTCTTGCCGGACGATGTGCCGCCCGCGATGAGGATGTTGGCCTTGCTGGCGATAGCGTCTCTGAGCGCCTGTGCCAGCGCCGGAGCCAAGGCGCCCTGGGTGACATAGTCGCCGAGTTCGAACGGCGTCGTCGCGGGCTTGCGGATCGAAAAGCATGGGCTGGTCGAGACAGGTGGGAGAAGCCCTTCAAACCGCTCGCCGCTGCCGGGGAGTTCGGCCGAGACGATCGGGGACTTGGCGTGAGCGGCCTCTTCCACCCCGGAGGCGACCAGGCGGATAACGCGCTCGCGGTCGCAAGGGGCAAGTGTGTGCTGCGAAATGATGACGCCCACGCCAGCCTTCTCGATCCAGACCGAGCCGTCCGGATTGGCCATCACCTCGATCGTGTCCGGCGCTTCCAGCGCCTCACGCACCACCGGGCAGAAGGCCGTGCGCAGCATGGTGCTGCGCCGGGTTTCTGTTTCGGTATGGTGCGCATGAAGGGACATATCCCAGGGCTCCGACTGTTCATTTCAACAAAGCCAAGGATCGCAGACGGATGAATTCTACGGGAGTGTGAATGGCGGCAAATGGAGGCCGAACGCGGCGCAAGGCGGCGCGTTCCGGCATATTGCGGTAAAGGATGACAAATGCGCTTTTCTGTAGAGTTTGCGGCAGTTTTTCGTGTCACAAGCGAAACGAAAAAGGGTCGTTGTTTAGACGCAAAGCAATTAGAACACTGTTTTCAGACATCTTAATTGAGGTCGTCAGAGAGAAGCGCCAAACAAGCGTTGGCACACTTCTTGCCGGAATTCTCGTAAGAAGGGAGTTCAACCATGAAAACATTCACACTCGAAACAGACGCATTCACCGCAAAGTATGATTATTTGTGGCGGCTCTCGGAGGATCGCTGGGCCTGGGAATATGCCCGTCGCAGCAATAAGGTTCGCCGCTACGCGGAAAGCCGCACGCCGGACGACATTTCCGAGATGCAGGCGCCCTGCGCCAGCATCCGCCTCCTGAAATCCCGCGTGCCTCAGACCATGGCCGAACGGCTCGGCTTTGCCTTTATGCCCGATCCTGCAAAGAACGGATTCGAGGCCGATGTCGTCTGGACCCGGCTTGCCTATCCCGATCAGGTCGAGGTCAATTGCAGCTCGCTTCGCCCCGGCCAGACCTGCGATATCTGGGAGCGCACCGTACCGATCTGCAACATCACCCACATCACCGATTCCATCGGTCGCGAATTCCTGCTGATCCGCGGCAAGGGCTGCGTCGTCCAGGTGCGCTGCACAGGTCTCTCCCTTCTCGGGATGGAGCCAGTGAGGATGAACCTCACCATTTCTGATCTTGATGCCTTCGAGCGCAAGGTGAAGGCCCAGAAAGCCGCGCTTGCGCTGATCGGCGATGGGCCGGACCTGACAGAGCCGCGCTGGACCAAACGAACGGCGATGCTGCGCAATGGCCTCATCGCGCTGGACTGTCTGGAAGCCGGCCTCAATCGCCGCGAAATCGCAGAAGTGATCTTTGGCAAGGACCGCGTGGCCGAGGACTGGAATGGACCGTCGCTGAAACACAGCATGCGTTACCTCATCCTGAAAGCCGAAGCGCTGCGCGATGGCGGCTATCTCGTCGAACTCCTCGGGTCGCAGTTCGGGATCACGAAGACCGCCGCCTGATCAGGGCGTTCAGCGGCACGGAGTCTTTTGCGGCCTGCCCGCGCCTTTGGCGCGGGGCTGTTCGCCCGGCTGTAGGGGCCGTTGAGAGGCATCGGGGCGGTCCGGGGTGATCGCCGACCTTCGCCCGGCGCTCGCCCCGGAGCCGCAGGAGCCATCCTACGCCGACCGGCCCGGCGAGGCTCAATGAGGGTCCGGTTGTTCGTCTAAAGAACGTGGTGCTGGGCCTCGCCGGCTGACCGCGCGCCCGCGCTTCCCACTGGCTGGCGCCAGAGGGGTCGCGGACGCTGATGGTTCAGGTCATCAGGCTGCGTCGCCTTTGACCTCACGAAGCGCCCGGTTGAAAAAGAAGCGGATCAGCTTGTCCCGGGCTGCCGGATCGGTGAGCACGATATCGCGCATGTCATTGTCACGCTGGAACATGCGGATCGCGCCCTGAAAGAACGCTTGCGAGAAAGCGGAATAGACTACATCAGGTGCATTGTTCCGAAGCATGTCTGTCATGTCGTCGTCGAGCGTGGCCTGATAGGTCGGCTCATAACGAATAAAGTCATTCTCGGTGAATTCCGTACCATGACGGTCGTTGAAAGCCTTCACGATTTCCGAGAGCTCGCGCTGTTCATCTTCGGTATAGGGCTTGGCACCAAACTCGCTGATCGCCTTTAGCGCTTCCTTGTCCCCCGGCGAGAGGGAAGCGCTGCCCTGTTCCTTCTGCACGACCTTGAAGGCCTGCAGGCGGAGCATGTCCTGTGTGATTTCTATGTCGGGCGGCACTTCACGGTTCGGCAATAAACGCGAAAGCCAGGACGCATAGCTGTAGAGCTTTTCGAGCGAGGTATCCTCGAGCCGGATAACCTGCGCAACGAAGCCGTAGAAGCGCATATAGCTTTTCAGAAGCTGACGGAATTCTTCCTGGCGGCCTTCATCCTCATCGGCTTCGAAGCGCTGCACCGCTTCTCGGACAAGGCCCTCAAGACGCGCCCGGTCGCTGCCGCTGAGTGCGCCTGAATAGAATGTCTCTGCGAAGCGGTCGATCTCACCGCGATCGAGATAGCCGAATTTGAAAAGGCGGCCTTCGAGTTCGTAGACCTGATTGGGGTCCGACATCGCCTCAAGCGAGGTCGCTTCATAAAAAGGCCGGAACGCGGTCTGGATATCCTCCATCGTGTTCTGGAAATCGAGAATATAGGTGTTCTCCTTGCCAGCTTTCGTCCTGTTGAGGCGCGATAGTGTCTGTACCGCCTGCAATCCGGCAAGTTTGCGATCAATATACATGGCGCAGAGCTTTGGCTGGTCGAACCCAGTCTGGTACTTTTCCGCGACGATCAGGATTTGGTACGTGTCAGGATAAGGCGTGCCGTCCGGCTTGAACCCGTCAAACCGTCCCGGTAGCTCTGTTTCACTAAATCCGTTCAGGTCGGCTTCGGTATAGGTTTCGCCCTCATGGGTGAGTTCGCCGGAGAAGGCGACAAGCGCGCGAAGGTCGCCATAGTTCTCAGCATCGAGATAGGCCTTGATCCCGAAATAATAGCGCAGTGCATGCTCGCGGCTTTGGGTGACAATCATGGCCTTTGCCTGACCGCCAAGTTCGCCCATCACATGGCGGCGGAAATGTTCGACAATGATTTCGACCTTCTGGCCGATCGCGGTCGGATGCAGGGATGCAAACCGCGCCACTTTCCGCTGCCCGCGCCGGCCGCTCAGTTCCGGATCGTCTTCAATCGTCTTCTCGAGTTGGTAATAGGCCTTGTACGTCATGTAGTTCTGGAGGACGTCCAGAATGAAGCCTTCCTCGATGGCCTGACGCATCGAATACTCATGGAAAGCGACCGGCAACCCGTCCGAACCTTTGACGCCGAATCGCTCAAGCGTCACGTTTCGCGGCGTCGCGGTGAAGGCGAAGAAGCTGAGATTGGCCTGCGGTCCGCGGGACTTCTGATAGTCGAGGATCAGATCCTCGATATCTTCGCTTGAGGTTTCATCGCGGGTCAGCGCATCCGTCATCGCCTGGGCCGATTTGCCGGACTGGCTGGAATGGGCTTCGTCGATGATGACGGCGAAGGTGCGCGCGCCCTGACCGGAGATCGCCTTGAGATGATCGGTTGAGAATTTCTGGATCGTCGTAACGATGATCCGTGCCCCCTTGGCGATCGCCTCTTTCAGCTGCTTCAAGGTCCCGTCGATGGTTTTGACAAGGCCCTTGGTTTGTTCGAACTGGGCGACAGTTTCCTGAAGCTGGCGGTCGAGAACAACGCGGTCGGTCACGATGATCGCTGTGTTGAACACCGGGGTGTTCGACCCGTCATGCAGATTGATGGCCTGATGGGCCAGCCAGCCAATCGTATTCGATTTGCCCGAACCCGCCGAGTGCTGGATCAGATAGTTCCGGCGAGGACCATTTGCGCCCGCATGGGAGATCAACCGGCGCACCGCGTCCAGTTGCTGGAAGCGCGGGAAGATCATCACAACGTCTTTGCCTGTCTTTTCGACATGCATAAACTGGCCGACAATCTCGAGAAGGACGCGCCGCGAGAAGATCGCCTCGCCCCAATCGCCGGGGCGGTAGAGATAGGCAACCCGGAATTCGTCCGCGACATCGGGATTGCCTGCGCCCCGTTCGCGCCCGCGATTGAATGGCAGTGTCCGTCGTCAGGTAATTTGAGACTTCAGGCTGCCTGACTTAAGGAGGGTCTGGCGCATCTGGTTTGAGTTAAGCAGCGGATTGGGCGTGCTGCAAGCGCCGTAGTTTCATCGTCCTCCTTTTGATTTTCTCACGTTCGAGCAGGATGGTCTGGCCGCGGCCCGTATAGACATCTGCCGGAGTGAGATTGTTCAGGCTCTCGTGATAGCGCTGATGGTTGTAGTGTCCGTCGTCAGGTAATTTGAGACTTCAGGCTGCCTGACTTAAGGAGGGTCTGGCGCATCTGGTTTGAGTTAAGCAGCGGATTGGGCGTGCTGCAAGCGCCGTAGTTTCATCGTCCTCCTTTTGATTTTCTCACGTTCGAGCAGGATGGTCTGGCCGCGGCCCGTATAGACATCTGCCGGAGTGAGATTGTTCAGGCTCTCGTGATAGCGCTGATGGTTGTAGTAGCCAACGAACGCGTCGATCTGCGCTTCAAGGTCTCCGGGCAGGAAGTAGTTTTCCAACAGGATGCGGTTCTTCAGCGTCTGATGCCAGCGCTCGATCTTTCCTTGCGTCTGGGGATGATACGGCGCGCCGCGCGTATGCTTCATTCCCTTGTCGGCAAGATACTCAGCCAGATCGCCAGAGATGTAGGAAGGTCCGTTGTCTGAGAGTAGTCTTGGGCGATGGATCACGTTTACTTCATCGAGTCCGGAAGCCTCAAGCGCCAGGTTCAGCGTATCCTGCACATCGCTCGTCGCCATGCCGGTACAGAGCTTCCAGGCAATGATGTAGCGGGAGAAGTCGTCAAGCACGGTGGAGAGATAGAACCATCCCCAGCCGATCACTTTCAGATAGGTGAAGTCGGTCTGCCAGAGCTGGTTCGGCCCGGTGGTCTTCTCCCTGAACTCATCAGCCGCTTTCATCACGATGAAAGCCGGGCTCGTGATCAGGTTGTGCGCCCTCAAAAGCCTGTAAACACTGGCCTCGGAGACGAAGTAGTGCTTCTCATCGGTGAACGTCACCGCCAATTCCCGGGGAGATAGTTCCGGTTGATCCAGGGCCATTTCCAGTACCTGCTGACGCACCTCGTTCGGGATGCGGTTCCAGACCCGGCCGGAGCCGCTGCGCCGATCCTCAAGCCCGGCTTCACCGAACCGCCGGTAAAGGTCATACCAGCGATAGAAGGTCGGACGTGACACGCCGATCTGTTCCAGCGTTCTTTTCACGGGCTGATGCGATTGCTCCACCAGCCGGATGATCTCCAGCTTCTCGGACGCGGGGTATCTCATTCGATATCCTCCCCATCCCCGATCACGCTTTTTTTGAGGATGCGGTTTTCCAGCGTCAGGTCGGCAACGACCTCCTTCAGATCGCGCATCTCACGCTTCAGGCCACTCACCTCGCCGGATGTCGCCTGCCGCTCCGTGTCGCCCGACAAGCGCTTCTTGCCAGCTTCGAGAAACTCCTTCGACCAGGTGTAGTACAGCCCCTGAGCGATCCCCTCACGCCGACACAGTTCGGCAATCGAATACTCGCCGCGCAGGCCTTCCAGTACGATGCGGATCTTCTCTTCGGCGGAGAATTTACGCCGGGTCTTGCGGCGGATTTCCTTCACATGTTTTTCGGCCGATCCCTCCGGCCCGGATTTCTGTCTCATCTTCGTCCCCTTGGCGGGCTACGATGTGCCAGAAATCCTCCTTAAGCAATTTTCCCGATCTGTCTCATGGTCGCTGACGGGGGACAATTTCGTTGATTAGGCTTGCGAGCGCCTTCGCGTAATGATCCTGGCGTCCATACAGGGTGCCATCGATATAGCCATGCGGCCCGTACTTGGTGGCGAGGTGATGCGCCCAGGCGCCGCGCAGCGAGACCTCGATCCGCTCTACGGCGTCCATGACATGCAGGCGCAGCTGGCGGTCGAAAACATAGAGGGCGACGGCGTCGTCAAAGCTCGCGCCATTTCTGAACGCATGGTCGCCATCGGCCTCGGCGGCGGTTTCAAAGGGCAGCCAATAGGCCCGCAGCCTGTAATAGCTGATATGGCGCAGATAGTGCTCTGCCCGCGCGCGGTCCGGCACAGCCATGCCGCGTCGCTCGATCAGCGCGATCTGGTCAGCGATGGAAAGGGCGGGTTTGGTGAACTTCATGCACGCCCCGCTTTCAATGAAAACAAGGCGCTAAAACGAAGAAACCCGCCAGGGTGCGCAGTGCGAAGCCGAAACTTCGTCCGAGGCGTGGCGGGTCTTATTACGTCGATATATGGCCCAGCCCGGTTAACATGGCAATAAGCTCGAGCATCAAAATTCTGCGACCTCATGCCACCACCTCCTTCAGGAGTGCGGCGATGTCGGCCTCGAGGGTCTTCAGCTCAGCGTCGATCTCCTCGAGCGGGCGCGGCGGGGTATAGGTGTAGAAATATCGGTTGAAATTGATCTCATAGCCGACCCGGCCAACCTGTTTGTCACTGTCGTCGGTATAGCTCTGATCGACCCAGGCGTCGGGCGCGAAGGGTTTGACCTCGCGCGCGAAATAATCCCGCCAGTCTTCTTTGAGCGGCACAAGCTCATGGTCGCGCAGCTGCGTGTCCGGCTCCGGATTACCGTCCTTGTCGCGGCAGATTTCGGCCGTCTCATCCCGCGCGCCAAGCGCCTCGACTATGGCCTTCATCACCGGCGAGCCGACTTTGATGCCCTTGGCTTTCAGCGCCTTGTTCAGCGCTTTGAGGAAGACAGCGCGGTCGGTGAAACTCTGACCGGAAAAGGCGCTGGCGATGGTGCTGCGGATGGCGTCCTGCTCGGCAGCGTCCAGCTTCTCGAACGCTTTCTGGCCGCTGAGGGCATTGAGCGTTTCTTCGGTCACATCGAATCGCAGGCGCAGGGGCCGCTCGACGCGGATTTCGCGATAGCCGAAATCGCTGGTGTCGAAGATCTTGGCGACGTCGCCTTCGCCGCTCTCGCCATTGAGGAAATCGGCATAGAGCCGGACAATCTGGTCGCGCGCCGTTTCGGGGATTTCCCGTCGCTTGGAGCCAAGCGACTTGCGCATGCCGGTCCAGAAGCGTTCGCCCGACGCGTCGATCAGCTGGACCTTGCCCTCGCGCGCCTTCGGCTTGCGATTGGTCAGGAGCCATACATAGGTCTGGATGCCGGTATTGTAGAAAAGGTCTGTCGGCAGGGCGACAATCGCCTCGACCCAGTCATTCTCCAGCATCCAGCGGCGGATTTCGCTTTCCCCCGAGCCGGCGCCGCCCGTGAAGAGCGGCGATCCATTCATGACGATGCCGATGCGCGAGCCGTCCTCGTCGTCACGCATCTTGGAAATCATGTGTTGCAGGAAGAGGAGCTGGCCGTCGGAAATACGCGGCGTGCCCGCGCCGAACCGCCCGGCATGGCCCTGATTGGCGGCTTCCGCCTTGATCGGGTCCTGATACTTCTTCCAGTCCACGCCATAGGGCGGATTGGACAGCATGTAGTGGAACTTGCGGTTCCCGTGCGCATCATCGGTAAGCGTATTGCCGAAGGCGATCTGTTCGGGGTTGTGGCCCGTGACCAGCATATCGGACTTGCAGATGCCGAAGGATTCGCCGTTGAGCTCCTGCCCGAATAGCTCGACGCGGATCGAATCGTTGAACCGCTTCAAGGCTTCCTCGGCGAGGGCCAGCATGCCGCCCGTGCCGCAGGCCGGGTCGTAAATCTGCCTGATGATGCCGCGCCGGGTGAGCTTGGTGTCGTCATTGGCGATCAGAAGTTCGACAATCAGCCGGATCACCTCGCGCGGCGTGAAATGCTCCCCCGCCGTCTCATTGGAGATTTCCGAGAAGCGCCGGATCAGTTCCTCGAACAGATAGCCCATCTCGATATTGGTGACGGCGGATGGGTGCAGGTCGATCTCACAGAACCGCTCGAACACTTGCCAGAGAATCTTGCCGTCATTCAGCCATTTGAGCTGTTCGGTGAACAGGAACTTCTCAAGGAAGATGTCACGCACATTGGGCGAGAAACAGCGGATATAGTCGATGAGGTTGGCATGCAGCTGCCGGGCGTCCTGCCCGCGCAGCTTGTCGAAGGTGAGCTCTGACGTGTTGTAGACCTTGATCCCGTCGCCGGCCGCTCCAAACAGGATCATGTCCTGCGTCTCTTCATCGACGCCTTTGGGCAGCGATTTGTGAGCGGCGAGCACCGCCGTCTTGGTCGGCTCCAGGATGCAGTCCAGTCGCCGCATGACCACGAAGGGCAGGATCACCTTGCCATATTCCGATTGCTTGAAATCCCCACGCAGGATTTCAGCGATCGACCAGACGAACCCGCTGAGCGATTTGATGTCGGGTGTTGCACTGGCCGTCATGTATCCTTGTCCCCCTTGGCGCGCTTGCGCGCATCTTCGTCAATCCAGGCATCGATCTCACCCTTGCGGAACCGCCAGGAGCCGCCGACCTTGAAGCCTGGTATCTTGCGCTCGGAGGCCAGCCGGTAGGCGGTTTTCTCCGTAATGCGCAGATATTCCGCCACTTCCTTGATGGTCAGAATGTCGGTTTCCATGACCGCCCCTTGAGCCGAAATCAGCCTGTTTGAGAAAATTAGGCAGAATCGGGAAATAGCACAACCGGGAAACGGCGTTGGGGTGTCGCTCGCGTTCAGCGTGCTCACATGGCCACCCCAGCCTCCCTCCGCCTCAATATCTGTTCCCATCAGTCAGGTGGGCGGACGGTGCGTCTGCCAGAGCGCGGTCGTCGCGCAAGGGGGCGGGACTTTGTCATCTCTCATCGTCTTTTGGCGTCATACCTACAGCTTCCCCTTGCGCGCCGCCCTGATGCGCTCCGGCTGAGCACCTCCTCGCCGCCCACCCGACTGTCGGGAAAAGAACGAGGGCGGGGAAGGAGACTGACATGACTGACCAACTCGCAAACGCTGCACCTCTTGCAGCCAGCGCTGCACCCGCGCGACCCGATAGCCCGCGCATCTACGTGGCATGCCTTGCAGCCTACAATTCCGGCTGCCTGCATGGCCGATGGATCGAGGCGACCACCCCTGACGAGATTTGGGAACAGGTTCGCGCCATGCTGGCGGACTCACCGGAGCCCGACGCCGAAGAATGGGCGATCCACGATTATGAAGGCTTCGAGGGCGCGAACCTTTCCGAATACGCCTCATTCGAAACCGTGTGCGCGCTTGCCGATTTCATCGAGGAACATGGCGAGCTTGGCGCGAAACTCATGAGTCATTTCGGCGACGATCTCGCCGAGGCGCGCGCCGCCTTCGAGGACTATGCGGGCAAGTATCGCAGCGCGGCGGACTTTGCCGAACAGCTGCACGAGGACACGGGAACCGAGATTCCCGAAAGCCTTCGCTACTATATCGACTGGCAGGCCCTTGCCCGCGACATGGCGCTGAATGGCGAGATCATGGTGTTCCAGACGGGCTTCGATGAAGTCCACATTTTCTGGTCACGATAGCGGAGGGCTTGGACATGACTCCCGAAACCACCCGCTATCGCTTCACTTTGGAAGAACTGCAGCAGGCTGACGACTGGTCAGAAGGCTTCTGCTTGGCCTGCCGCGCCCCGCGCGAGTGCTGCGAACCCGATGCGAGCGCTTATCCATGCGACGAATGCGGCGAACATGCCGTCTACGGCCCGCACTGGATCGCGATTGCCGGACTCTTCACGGAGGGCGCACGATGACCTTCACGCAACGCTTCCAGAACTTTGTCTGCGAGGGCGACAGCATCTCTTGCGAGGTCGCAGGCTTCGAGATCACCGCGCGGATTGTGCGCGATGATTGTCCCGATGCGCCCGACGAGCGCCAGGACGGATTCTGGCCATCACTCTACAAGGACGCACCGGGATTTATCGGTCCCGGTCCGAACCATCGCCAGCGCTTCGCCGAGGCGCAGGCCCGCGCCGAAGCCGTCATGGAAGCATGGCGCACGGATGAATGGTTCTATTGCGGGATCGTTCTGTCCGTGGCGCTGGAGGGTGTCACGCTGGACGCCCATGCCGCCAGCCTTTGGGGCATCGAAGCGAACTATCCGGGTAGCGACAATGCCTATCTCACCAAGGTCGCGCAGGAGCTTCTGCCCGAAGCCTTGGACGCAGGGCGCGCCGCCGCCCGCCGCCTTTGCGCGGCGCTGGAAACCAGCGGGGTGCGCGCGTGACGGCGCGCCCCCAATCCACAAACCCCTCAATCGAAAAGGAGCCAGATCATGGCCCAGCCCATTCTCAAAACTATCCCCCTGTCCGAGCTTCGGATTTCCAAACTCAACATGCGCCACAGCCGCAAGAAGCCGGACGTCTCCGACATCCTGCCGTCGATCCGCGAGAGTGGAGTCCGGCAAACGCTCTTGGTGCGCAAGGAAGGCGATCACTATGGCGTCGTCGCCGGACGGCGGCGCTATTTTGCCCTCAAGGAGATCGAGAAGGAGACGGGTGAAACCCCGCAAGTCCCCTGCGCGATCATGACCGAGGAAGACGCCGCGAGCGCCATTGCCGCGTCCGTCATCGAGAATGTCGGACGCTTGCCAGCGTCGGAAATGGAGCAGTACACCGCCTTTAAGCGCCTGCACGATGAGGGGCGCAGCGTGGACGAGATCGCTGGCTTCTTTGGCGTCACCGAGCTTCTGGTGCGCCGCGTTCTGGCGCTGGCTTCACTCGCTGAACCGATCCGAAAACTCTACGCCGAGGACGAGATCGACCGCGAGACGATCCGCGTCCTGACACTCGCCACGCCAGACCAGCAGGCCGAATGGTTGCGGCTTTACGAGAGCGAGGACGAACGCGCGCCTCGTGGCCGGAACTGTAAGGCATGGATCACGGGCGGGGCGATCATCACGACCGACAAGGCGCTGTTCGACATTGCAGACTATGAGGGCCAGATCACCGCCGACCTGTTCGGCGAGCATGGCGTGTTTGCCGATCCCGACGCCTTCTGGAAGGCGCAGTCAGCCGCTGTGGCGCACCGCGTCGAGACTTACATTGCAGACGGCTGGAAGGATGTCATTTGCCTTGAGCGCGGGGCCTTCTTCCATCGCTGGGATCACCAGACGCGCACCAAACGCCAGGGCGGCAAGGTCTATGTCGAGCTACGCCATGACGGCACAGTGACCTTCCATGAGGGCTTCATTTCACAGGCCGAGGCGCGGCGACAGGAGACGGCAAAGACAGGCAAGGACGATGCGCCTGCCGCGCCCGTCAAACCCGAAATGTCCGGCCCGCTGGCGGAATACATTCTCCTGCATCGTCATGGCGCAGCGACGGCAAGCCTTGCGGGCCAGCCTGCCATCGCGCTGCGCCTGATGGTGGCCCACGCCATGACCGGCAGCGCGCTCTGGCAAGTCCGCGCCCATGAATGCACAAGCCGCAAGGAGGACACGCGCGCGAGCCTTGAGGCATCAAAAGCCGCTGCCGAGATAGAGGAAAAGCGCGCCCGCATCGCTTCCCTGTTTGAGGCGCGGGGCGTGTCGGCCGAGGCGCGGCGCAATGGCGACGCCTACCGGCTCTGCGAAATCTTCGCCGCCTTGCTCGCCATGTCGGACGAGAAAGTCATGGAGGTTCTGGCCTTCACCATGGCGCAGACGCTGGAAGCAGGTGGGCCGGTTGTCGAGGCCGTGCTGCATGTCTGCGAGACGGACCTATCCGCCTACTGGAAACCAGACGCAGCCTTCTTCGACTTGTTGCGCGACAAGCGCGCGATCAATGCCATGGTCGCTGACATCGGCTCGAAGTCACTCGCGGAGAGTTGCGCCAGCGACACTGCAAAGGTCCAGAAAGCAATCATCGGCAACCGGATCATGGGTCATGGATGCGAGCCCAATCCCGACTGGCGGCCCGCATGGATGCAGGTGCCGCCCGCCCGCCTTGTCGAGGGGGCAGGTTCACCGCCCGCAGACGCATGGGCACGGGTCGCGGGGCTGTTCGAGCGCGGCGAAGACATTGATGGAGCCGCGACGCAAGCCTTCGATCGGCCACACGCCGCCTGACGGTTCAGTCTCCTCGTCAGGCGGATGACGGAGCCGCCCGGTGACAGTCGCCGGGCGGTTTTACGCGCACTGATTGATGCTGCCTAGGCACAGGCAGAGGGTTCATTGATTGAACCGCGCCGAAAAAAATCGCTCGTCTTTGGGTCTCGCTTGGCTTTCCGAAATGGCGGCCAGCTTCGGTTCATCCGTTTCCAACTGATGCGCTCCGAACCCGACCTCTGAACGCCCATTACCCGCCGCAGCAATCACCCATCTGGATCGGCGGGCATTTCACATCGCCGAAGGAACAATAGACGCAGCAGTCTCCTGGAAGCGGTTTCAGCAGCGCCCCGCATCCCTTACAGTCATAGAAATACTGGCAGGCGTCAGTGGGCATAAGGTCCTTGGACCGATGTCCGCATTGGGGACAGGTCAGCGTCGAAGAGGGCTCAAAGCCATCGCTCATCTGAGGTTCAGCCATCGCAGCAACGCTCCTTCATAAGACGGCAATATCCATGCGCCCACGAGCAGCAGGACAGCCACCGAGACACTGATCCAGAACCGCGTCTTCGGACGCCGACCGCCGCGCAAGGCGAAAACAATGGCACCTGCAAGCAGGAGCATTGCAACGATCATGAAGGCGTTCTTGTAGCGGGCGAAGAAGCCAAGATTGGCGACAAGCGCGCTGCTGACGCCAAGGTTTACAAGCAGGATTGGCAGCACGCAGCACGAGGCCCCAAGGAAGGCGAAAAAGCCGCCGAGGACGCCGCCGCCCGCCAGCCAGCCATTGGCGCGGGACGCCTTGGTCACAGTCACATCGTTGTCAGTTTCAGCGGTCATCTTTATGGCCTACAATCTGTAGCCGCTACAGAAGCAAGAGGCAATTTCATGACCGGGTTCAGAATCGGGCGATTGAGCGAGGAAACGGGCGTCCATATCGAGACGATCCGCTACTATGAAAAGATCGGTCTTGTTCCGAAACCTCCCCGCAGCGATGGCGGTAGGCGGCTCTATGACGGTGGTGCAATCCAGCGCCTGCGCTTCATCCGGCGGGCGCGCGACCTTGGCTTTCCTCTCGATGATGTGCGTTCGTTGATGGGCCTTGCGACCGAACCTGGATGCTGCGCGGACGCTTTTGAGATTGCAGAACGTCACCGATCGGATGTGCGAAACCGCATCGCCGATCTGCGTCGTCTGGAACGGCGTCTGGCGGAGCTGACAAAGGCCTGCCAAAGCGATGGCGATCTCGAATGCGGACTTATCGATGCGCTCTCACGGAGCTGAGAATGGCATTGGCCGAGCCAGTTTCCGTGCCGGTCGATGTTCGCTGATACAATGACGACTGGCAGGTAGCGCAGTTCCTTCCGTTTCCACCTGATGCGCTCCGAACCCCTTGTTCCCGTCTCATGCCGTGTGACCTGGACGACGCCTGTCGGGCCTTGAAACCGGCCCATGCGAAGAATTTTCCCCGCCGCTTTGCGGCTCCTCGCCGATCAAAATTCTTCTCCGGGCCGGTGCTCCACTGCGTTTCGCCCGCGAGCGGTTCAGGCCCGCCCTGCGCCGTCCTTTCGGTCCGGCGTCGACGGGGACAAGGGGTCTCCGGGACACGATCAGAAACGAAAGGAACTATCACCATGGCCAACGCACTCGGATATGTCAGCGAAACCAAAACCGGCTTCGAAGGCGCTCTTGCAATGATGAACCTCACCGCTGCCATCCGCATCGAGAAGAACGCGGAGAAAGCCGCCGACGGACAGCCCGACTACCGCATCTTCGCCGGAGAAACCTCGACCGAAATCGGCGGCGGATGGCTTCGCAAAGCCAAGGCATCAGGGCGCGAATATGTCTCGATCACCCTCGCAGACCCGCAGATCGGCCCGCGCAAGATCTACGCGAACCTCGCCCCTGTGAAAGGCAAGAAAGGCCGCCACGTGATCCTCTGGAACCCGCGGGACTAGGGGGCAGATCCATCGCAAGCGAGCCGCTCCGGAGATCAGCTCCGGGGCGGTTTTTGCGTGTAGAAACAATGGTAAACAGGCAGGTGAAAAATTGCGCATGCGCTTTTTGCGGCTACAAATGGCGGCGTCTGGCGGCATCCTTTTCGTGGACTTTACAGCCACGAGAAGGAGCCTGACATCATGGCCAAAGATAACCGGAAACCGCCACAGCGTGAGGAGCTGCCCGAGCTTCTGACCGCTATCGAGGCGGCAGAATTTCTGAACCTGTCGCCCATCACCCTCAGCCATTACCGCTATCAGGGACGCGGGCCGATCTACCGCAAGCATGGCTGGCGCGTCTACTACACGAGAGCTGATCTGGTGGACTGGTCTAACCGCCAGAGATGGGCCTCGACCGGCGAGCCACTGCGGTCATGAGACGGCGGAAACGTGTGATCGGCGTTGGCCTTCTGGGCATCGGGCTCGCCCTGTTCGGCGCAGTTTTTACGCCTCAGGATCGGCTGATCTGGAACCGGACCGGCAGCGCGCCGCAAGGGCTGTACTGGCTGAGCGACGAGCCATTCACCCTTGGCCGATGGGTCGTCGTCTCAGCCAGAAGCGATGACGCGCAGTGGGCTCAGACCCAAGGATTTGTCGGGCGGGATTGGCCTTTATTGAAGCAGATTGCAGGGCTGCCCGGCGATGAAATCTGCCGTTGGGACACGCAGCTTCTGATCAATGGAAAAGTCGGGGGAGAGGCGCGATTGCGAGACTCTTCGGGGCGGGATTTGCCGTCCTGGGAGGGCTGTATGGTGCTTGGGCAAGACCAGCTCTTCCTGATGAATGCGCACCCGGACTCCCTCGATGGACGCTATTTCGGACCCGTTGAAATCCATGATCTCGTTGGCGTGGCGCGTCTGATCCTTGCTTGGCGGTGATC
The DNA here is from genome assembly GCF_017161425.1 of Marinicauda algicola. Classification (GTDB taxonomy): domain Bacteria; phylum Pseudomonadota; class Alphaproteobacteria; order Caulobacterales; family Maricaulaceae; genus Marinicauda; species Marinicauda algicola. The sequence continues at coordinate 881,290 of NZ_CP071057.1, forward strand.
AGAGATGGCGGCGTATTCCGGCATATGGCGGCAATTTGCGGCGAAAGGTGGCATGGGATGGGCCAGCGAACCCGAACGGGCAAGATTGAAGCTCATGCACCAGGGGGTGCACAAGCCATTGTCTGCACATCTCTTTTTTGGCGTCTCATGCCGGAAAGTGTGGCGCCCGGTTTTCATGGGTTTTGTTGAATTCATTGAGGTTTTTTGGCGCCTGTGGGCGGAGACGCGCCATGGTCGATGACACGGACTTCACCCCCCGGCTCGGCAAGCTGCGCGATGTCGGTGCGGGGTCTTCAAAGCGGTTTCGCGCGCGGGTTCTGAAGGTGGCCAAGGGCCTTCATCGAAAGCCGACGCGGCCCGGCTTTACCGGGGCGCGGATCGGACGCGGGAGCGCAGCGGGAATCCATGCCTTGTCACGCGCCGGACACATTGAGCGCTTCCGGATGCGGCGGGTCGTCGTCAAAGTGCACATTGCGCGCGCCCGAACCGGTATCGGAGTGGCGGCTTATGGAAGGCACCTTGACTACATCCAGCGCGACGGGGTGGACCGCGAGGGAAGGGGCGGCGAGCTTTATGGGCGCGAAGGTGAGCGCGTGGACGGGCGGGACTTCGCAGATCGCAGCCAGGATGACCGTCACCAGTTTCGCATCATTGTCTCGCCGGAAGATGCGGGCGAGATGGGTGATCTGAAAGAGACGACGCGGCGGCTGATGAACGAGATGGAACGCGACCTTGGCACGCGGCTCGACTGGGTCGCCGTCGATCACCACAATACAGGCCATCCGCACACGCATATTGTCATTCGTGGCAAGGACGCGATGGGACAGGACCTTGTCATCGCGCGCGACTATCTGATGAAGGGCCTCCGCGCGCGGGCCGAAGAACGCCTCACCCAGGAACTGGGGCCGCGCCGTGATGTCGAGATCGCGAAAGCCCGGCAGCGTGAAGTGACCATGGATCGGTTCACCGGGCTCGACCGGGAGCTTGCATCACTAGCGGTGAATGACCGGGTTGAACTGCCTCCGGCCTCCGGGGCTCAGGCGAGGTTCACGCGGAGCCTGCAGCGCCAGAGGCTGGCGCATCTGGAAGGGCTGCATCTGGCGGCACCCTCCGGGACTGATGTCTGGCAGCTCAAGCCGAACTGGCAGCGCGCCCTGACGGCCATGGGGCGGCGCGGCGACATCATCCGCGCGCTGGCGGCCGGTGTCGAACATGGCCCGCATCTGACAAAGGTGCACTTCTTCGATGAGCGCCTCGATGATGCGCCGCCTCTTCGCGGGACCGTCATCCAGAACGGACCAGAGGATGAACTCACCGACAAAAGATTCCTGCTCCTTCAGGACTTCGAGGGCACGCCCTGGTATGTGCCGGCCGGAGATGATCCTGTGCCGCCCAGGGGCGCGGTTGTGGAGGTCTCCCGCAAGCAGGGGTCTCCCTCGCGTTCAGACCGGGTCATTACGCAGATCGCTGAGCGCAACGGCGGGTTTTATTCCGACGCGCTGCATGCCGAGGCTGATCCGTCAGCATCGAGCGCCTACCGGCTCGCGCACAAGCGCAGGCTGGAAGCGCTTCGCCGCGCCGGGATTGTGACGCGTGGCATGGACGGCGTCTGGCAAATCGGCGAGCGCTACCTTGAGCAGGCTGCGGAATATGAGGCGGCGCGGGGCGGCGGCATTCGTGTTCGGGTGCGCTCCTGGATGGCCATGGAGGCGCAGATCGAAGCGCGCGCGGAGACCTGGCTCGATCAGGTCAGTCCTACAGAGATCGGTGAAGGCGAAAAGCGGCTGCATGAGGCGCGCCTTTTGCGGCTTGGGTTTCTGCGCCGCGAGGGCTTGCTGGTGGATGAGCAGGACCGGCTCAGCGAAGAGGTTCGCCGTCGCATGCGGCTTGAAGAGCTGCGGCGAGCGGCAGCGGGCGAGACGAACCAGTCTGGTCGGAAGTATGCAGCGCTGGAAACGGGCGAGCGGTTCGAGGGCGTGTTCGAAAGGACAGCTGACCTTGCACAGGGCCGAATGGCGATCATCGGCAATGAGAAAGCCTTCGCCATGGTGCCGTGGCGGCCTGACCTAGAGCGTCAGCGCGGACGCTCGCTGGTGATTGAGGCGCGGGAACACGGGATCAGCTGGACACTGCCCGGTGGGCGGCAGCGGGGGCTGGGGCGTTGACAGTCCTTGCGACTGGTCAGTTTCGCCGAAGCAGACCAGAAGACGAGCATGGACATTCGCGCGACCTTTCTGATCTATCTTTTCGCGGCGGTGGCCGAGATTGCCGGGTGTTTTGCTTTCTGGGCCTGGCTGCGGCTTGGCAAGTCGGTGCTCTGGGTTGTTCCGGGCCTTCTGAGCCTGGCAATATTCGCCTGGCTTCTGACGCTCGTGGACATCGCTGCTGCCGGGCGCGCCTATGCCGCTTATGGCGGGGTCTACATCCTGAGTTCGCTGATCTGGCTGTGGTCTGTCGAAGGTGTGCGCCCCGACCGCTGGGATGCGATCGGGGCGATGATCTGTCTTGCAGGTGCGGCGGTGATCCTGTTTGCGCCGCGCGCGGCAAGTTGAGGCGTCAAGCGTCGGATAGGTGTTCGTGCCGGGCCTCGATCAGGGAGTGATGCCCCTCCGGTTTTGGCGCAAACCAGCGATGCAGGGCGGGCACCACCAGGAGCGTCAGCACGGTGGATGAGATGAGACCGCCGGTGACCACCGTCGCCAGTGGCCGCTGGACCTCTGCACCGACGCCCGTTGCAAAGAGCAATGGGGCAAGCCCCAAAGCCGTCGTCAGCGCGGTCATCAGGACGGGAAGGGCCCGAAGGCCTGCTGCCTCGATGGCAAGCTCATCGCGGCCCCGTCCGGCTCTTGCGAAGTCATCCATGAAGCTGACCAGCACCATGCCGTTGCCGAGCGCGATTCCGAACAGGGCGATGAAGCCCACCGTCGCGGGTACCGAAACCGGCAGGCCCGCGACCCAGAGCGCGAGCGCCCCGCCTGTCAGCGCCAGCGGAATGTTCAGAAGGATCAGAACCGCTGACATCAGGCGCCCAAACGTGAGGAGCAGGATGAGGAAGACGATGCCGAGCGTGATCGGGATGACCACGGCGAAGCGGGCATTGGCCTGCTGCTGCAGTTCATACTGCCCGCCCCATTCGACCCGGTATCCGGGTGGCAGGTCGAGCCCTGCCTCCACCGCAGCCTGTGCATCGGCGACATAGCTGCCAATGTCACGATCGCGAACATTGAGCTGCACGGTGATGAACCGCTCGCCATTCTCGCGCGTGATCTGCCGGGGACCGACGACTTGGCTGATCTCCGCGACGCTTTCCAGCGGAATGCGCGCACCACTTGAGGATTCAAGGATGATGCGTCCGATGGCGGCGGGCGTGTTGCGATCGGCCTCATCGAAGCGCACGACGACCGGGAATTGCCGCACGCCCTCGAAGACCACACCGGCCTCTGCCCCGCCGACGCCAGAGCGCAGCGCGTCCAGTGCCTCTTCGACGCTGAGCCCATATCGCCCCAGCGCCGCACGGTCGAGCGAGACGACGAGTTGCGGCGCGCCGGTAATCTGGTCGGCCTGGACGTCGCTCGCGCCGGGCACCTCCTGAAGGATGGATTGAAGCGCCTGTGAGCCTTCGAGCAGGACCTGCGTGTCCGGCCCGAATATCTTCACCGCGAGCTGCGCCTTCGTTCCGGTCAGGAGTTCATCGACCGACATGGCGATGGGCTGGCCGATATTGACGCGAATGCCCGGAAAGCTGGCGAGATTGTCTGATATCGCGTCGCGCAGATCTTCCGGACTGAGCCCCGCCCGCCATTCGCTGCGCGGTTTGAGCGCCACAAAGGCCTCGATACTGTTGACCGGATCGGCATGGGCGCCGACCTCGCCGCGCCCGATCCGGCTGACGATGGAGTCAATTTCGGGGAAGGTGTCGAGGAGTCGCCTTTCGACGCGGGTCGCTGTCGCGCTGGCTTCTGTCAGTGAGATTGATGGGGCCATGGTGACCCGCAGGAGAATATCGCCTTCCTCAAGGGCAGGCGTGAACTCCGAGCCGAGCCGTGTCGCGGCAAACCCGCCAGCGACCAGAAGCAGCGTGGCAAGGGCGAGGGCTGCGCTCCGCCTGTGAACGAAGAAGGCTGCCAGCGGGCGCACCATCCGCGTGATCCGGCTTTCCTTAACTGTATCGCCGTTTGAGCGCGGCGGCCTCATCAGGCCGAGCGCCAAGGCAGGCGCAATAAGCATGGCATAAATCAGCGATCCGGTCATGGCGAGCGCGGCGGAGGCTGCCAGCGGGCGGAATATCTTGCCTTCGGTCCCCTGCAACGAGAAGAGCGGCAGGAACACGATGATGACGACGGCGACCGCGGCCACCAGTGGCGCAATCACTTCGGCGCTGGAGCGGGCGACGGTCGTGCGATTATCCTCGCCTGCGCCGCGTTCACGAAACCCGCGCGCGACATTCTCGGCGATCACGATGGCCCCGTCGACCATCATGCCGATGGCGATGGCGACGCCGCCAAGCGTCATCAGATTTGCCCCGATGCCGAGCGCATTCATGGCGATGAAGGCAAACCCGACGGAGAACGGGATCGACATCACCACGACGAGGCTCGGACGCCAGCCGCCAAGGAACAGGAACACGACGATGGCCACCAGCAGGCCGCCCTGCCAGAGCGCCGTCGTGACCGTTGCCGCAGCTTTCTCCACCAGCGTGCCCTGATCGTAATAGGGGATCACGCGCACGCCATCGGGTAATGAGGCGTTGATCTCTTCGAAGCGGGCCTTGGCGTTGGCGATCACGTCTGAGGTATTGCTGCCATAGAGTTTGAGCACCAGCCCGGCGACAGTTTCGCCTTCGCCATTGGCGGTCGCCATGCCCTGACGGACCGCCCCGCCGATCACGACCTGGCCGAGATCGCCGACTCGGATCGTGCGCCCGTCAACGGTCTTGACCGGGGTTTCCTCAAGATCCGCGATTGTTGTCGCAAGCCCGACGCCGCGCACGGTGTATTGCTCGGCGCCGATCTCGATATACTGCGCGCCGGCTGTGCGGTTGGCGCTTTCGAGGGCGGCGATCACGTCGCTGACCTGAAGGTCCTGCGCCAGCAGGGCGTCAGGATCGAGCTGCACCTGGTATTGCTTCTCAAATCCTCCAAGTGCGAGCACTTCGGTGACGCCTTCGACCGACTGGAGCGGATATTTGATCATCCAGTCGGCGATCTCGCGCAGTTCGATCAGCGAGCGCGTGCCCGTTTCATCGACGAGGCGGAAATACATGATGATGCCAAGGCCGGTGGAGATGGGGCCCATTTTCGGCGTGCCGAATCCTGCCGGGATGGCGTCGGCGGCCTCGCCGAGGCGTTCGCCGACCACCTGACGGGCGAAATAGACGTCCGTGCCGTCCTCGAAATAGATATTGACCACGGAGAGCCCGAAATTGGAGGTGGAGCGCATCTCCCTGACCTTTGGCAGGCCGGACATGGCGGTCTCGATCGGGAAGGTGACATAACGCTCAACCTCTTCGGGCGAGAGGCCTTCGGTCTCGGTGAAGACCTGAACGAGCGCGGGGGACGGATCGGGGAAGGCATCGACCGGAAGGCTGCGGAAGGCAAACAGGCCACCGAGCGTCATGGCGATGACGGCAATCGCCGCCAGCAGGCGTCCACCTGCAATTCTGTGCATGAAATTGAGCATGATGATCGGATCCTTAGTGTGCGTGGCCGTCGCCGAACGCGTCTTTTTCAAGCTGCGCTTTCAGCGTGAAGGCGCCTTCGGAGACGAAACGGTCGCCCTCTGTCAGCCCTTGACGAATTTCAGTGAGCTCGCCCCGGGACGATCCCGTCTCGACGGGGCGCGGGGCAAAACCGCCTTCGACCGGCACGAAAACAGATGCGCGTCCCTCGACCTCGACGACGGCATCGGATGGCACGTGCAAAATGCGGCCCCCTTCGCCAATCGCGATTTCGGCGGTGACAAACTGGCCGGGCCTGAGACGGCTATCCGGATTGTCGATGATGACCCGCGCTGTACCGGTGCGGGTGGCCTCGTCAATGACCGGCAGGATGAGGGCGATCTCTCCGCGTGCGGCATCAGCGCCGTCACGGGTGCGCAGAATGACCAACTGACCCGGCGCAATTTTGTCGGCATCGGCCTTGTAGATGGCGATATCCGCCCACAGCCTGGACTCGTCCACGATCACGAACAGCGCCTCGCCGCCGGCTTCCACGCTCGATCCCAGCGACACGCTGCGCGAAATCACCGTTCCGGCGATCGGCGCGAGGATGGCTGCATTCGCGAGGGCGCCGTCGGGCGCATCAGAGAGGCTGTCGAGGACAGCGTCGCTGACCCCGACGGCATGGAGCTTGTTCTCCACCGCCTCACGGGCAACGCGCGCGCTCACAAGAGCGGCGCGGGCCGCATCGAGGTCTGCCTCCGAGGTGATCTTGTCGTCGAACAGGCGCTCCTCGCGCGCGAGATTGGACGCTGCGAGATTTTCAGCAGATTTGGCGGTCAGGAAGTCCGCCTTCAGTTCGGCGAGTTCCCGGCTCGACAGGAGTGCAAGGCGCTCGCCGCGCCGGACGATATCGCCTTCACCCTTGTCGAGGCGCGAGACGAGGCCGCTGACCGGGGCAGCGACCCGCGCCACGCGATCCGCATCGAAGCGAAGCTCCGCAGGCAGGGAGAGCGTTTCGGCGATGCGCCCCAGTTCAGCGGTCGCGATGACAATGCCCGCTTCAGCGGCGCTCGCGGCATCCAGCCGAACGACATCACCTTCGTGCTCGCCGCCATGCGCGTCATGATCCTCATCTCCGTCTTCATGAGCATGGTCGCCATGATCGTCATGGGCTTCAGCGCCGCCAACCTGGCGCGTGGACGGCGTGTCAGTTGCACCGCATCCAGCGAGGGTGAGAACGAGCGCAAGCGCCAGCCCGGTCAGTTTTGTGTCGGTCATTGGGTGTCTCCGTCGAATGGGGCCGCGCCGATCAGGCTGCGGAGGATGAGGTCTGCGACGCGCGCATCCCGGCGCGCGGCGATGACGGCGCGCCGGGTCTCGATGAGCACCGCGCGGGCCTGAAGTGTGGTGGTGAGGTCGAACCGGCCGATGGCGTAGCCCTGAAGGGCGGCGGCATAGGCGGCCTCCGCTTCCGGAAGCGCCTCGTCGGTGAGGATCGATAGTCTCGAATTTGACGCCCGGACGCTGGCGGTCGCGGCGAGCTGTTCGGCGCGCAGGCGCGCATCGACCGCACGTGCTGACACCGCTGCGGCCTCGCCGCGAAGACTGGTGGCGCGGGCGGCGTCGCCTCCGCGATCGAAGATGGGCAAGGGTACGCTGATACCGGCGACAAAGGCGCTGTCGCCCGTCTCCTCAAAGCGCCGAAAGCCGCCCGAGAGCGTGACATCCGGTATCGCTTCTGCGCGGGCGCGGGCCAGCTCGGCTTCGCGCGCGCGCACCGCCGCCTCGGCAGCGGCAAGGCGTGGGTGGCTGCCGGGTTCGCCTGCTGCCAGCGATGGCGCGATCTCAAACGCGGTCGGCAGACCGAAGACGGGTTCTGCCGCCCCCCACAGGCTGGCGAGCGCATAGGCGCGCGTCTCGACCTCGCCTGCGGCAAAGGCTGCCTCAGCGCGCAGGCTGGCGGCATCGGCCTGGGCGCGGGAGAGTTCCGGCGGCGCTGCAGCGCCCGCATCGACCCGCTTTGCGACTGTCTCAGCGAGTTCGGTCGCAAGCTCTGCGGCCTCGGTAGCCAGCGCCGCCGTCTCAATGGCGGCGACGAGATCGGCATAGGCAAGTGCGGCCTCGCGTTCAGCTTCGCGCAGGATGACGCTGCATTCAGCCGTGCCAAGCGCCGCGCGGGCGCGGGCGGCGCGTTCGGAAAGGACCCGCTTATTGCCAAGGCGGAAGGTCTGCTCGACAGCGAAGGTCGATTCGGTGCGGTCGAAGCCGGACAGCGCGCCATTTCCGGAGAAATTCTCAAGCTCGACACTGACGGACGGGTTGAGACGACGCCCGGCCTGATCGGCCTCTGCGCTGAGCGCGCGGGCTTCAAGACCGGCGGCGCGGATATCCGGCGAGGCGCGCCGGATTTCGGTGATCACGGCGTCAAGACTTGCCGGTATCTCGGGCGAAAGGGCGCCGGGTTCGGTTGAACCACCCGGCGTGCAGGGGCTTGCAGACGCGCTGCCTGCCGCAAGGAGTGCGGCCAGGGCAAGCGCCGGGACGGCGAGTGCGCCCCGAAACAGAAATGACATTAGGGGAGTGTCCTCGTGCTGATATCTCGAAACGCATGCCGGAGGCTATAAGAGCGGCCCGGCATGATGGCGGTTGAGATTTCAGGCGCGGGGAGGACGGAGCATTTCGTAAGGCGGCGCGTCGAGCATCGCGGCGTCCGGCAGGAATCGGTACCGGCAGGTCGCCGGAGTGAGCGTAAATGGCTCGGCTTCGCCCGAACGCCAGACATGGTGATGGCAACTGCCGCAATGGTGGGCTCTGTGATCGTGCGCAGGTCCCTGCTGGTCATCCGCCGGCGGGGCCGCTTCTCTCTGATGATCTGTCAGGCAGACTTCAGTCGGTTCAGATGCATGTGCCGTCTCCGCCAGCGGCGCAGCGATGAAGGCCAGCGCCAGAAGCGCAGCCAGCATCAAACGCAGTGAGGAAAAGACAGATCCGAAACTCATGCTTGACCCTTAACAGAAAATGATTGCCAAAACATGAGGCAAATTCGCGTTGATCATTTTGTCTAATACCTGCAGTCGCTGGAGGGTCAAGCGCTTAACAGAAAAATTACAGGGCAATGTCGCGGGGACCATGGTCGTCGCTCGCGCACTGATCATGATCCGCCAGACTGGCCAGTACCGCGCAGGTCGCGACTGCGCCGCCTTCACAGGACCGAACCATGCGTTCAAGTTCGCCTTCAAGGGCGCGCAACCTTGCGATGCGCTCTCCGACATTGGCGAGTTGACGACGGGCAGCGGCGTCAATGGCGGCGCAATCGGCCTGAGGCGTCGTCTGCAGCGCAATCAGGTCACGGATGCTGTCCACGGAAAAACCGAGATCGCGGGCGTGTCGGATGAAGGACAGGCGTTCGACTGCGTCGGGTCCGTAAAGTCGTTGGCCGCTTTCGCTGCGGTCGGGCGTGCCCATCAGCCCAATGGATTCGTAATACCGGATCGTCGTCACTTTTACCCCGGCCGCTTTGGAGATCCGGCCGATCGTCATCGGTTTGCCGCGCATGAAAATTCCCTCTTGTCTCTACAGTCGCTGTAGACTGTAGGGCATGCGTCTTGTCAAATTCTGAAGAAAGATCGCCGCATGTCTGCCTTACCCAATGACCCCGCCCAGTGGCTCGTCGCCGCAATGATCGCGAACGCCGTTCTGGCCCTGCCCATGGCTCTGCTTGTGCGGCGCGACTTTGTCCGCCTTGGCCGGGTGTCCTGGCCAATGGCGATCTGGACCGGTGCCGCCATGCACGGCCACGCCCTAGCGAGTTTTGCGCTCGCCTTTGTTGACCGTGGCGGGCTCTATACGCCCGGACCGTTGTCACTGACGGGGGGCACCGGCGTTTTCCTTCTGGGGGCTTTTGTCATCTATCTCGGTCGTCGCGCCTATGGCGATCAGGCCCGGGTCTATGGACTGAAGGAAGATGTGCTGATCGAACAGGGCATTTATCGCCGGTCGCGCAATCCCCAGTATCTCGGTTACGGGCTGATGTTTCTGGGCGCTGCGCTTGCGGGCGGATCAGGCCTTGCGCTGGTCTTCACGCTCGTCTTTGCGGGGCTTGTCCATCTCTATATCCGCTATGTGGAAGAGCCGCACCTGACCCGCATCTTCGGTGGGGCCTATACCGAGTATTGCCAGCGCGTAGGGCGATATTTTCGCGTGTAATGCGACATGGCCTGCGAGGCGGACGCTCTGAATTGAGGAGACTGTCCTGCGCATTCTGATGCCGCCATTTGCCGCCATTCACACTGGGCAGGGCGGTGCGTGTGCGGAACATTGGAGGGGTTTTCTGTTTGGGAGCCCTTGTCCATGTCGCCGTCGAAAATTCTTATTGGTCAGTTTCTCATTGTCCTGACCATCATCGTGGCGACCCTTTGGGGCGCGACGCAATGGGTGGCGCATACGTTTGGCTACCAGCCTGCGCTTGGGCGGCCATGGTTCATCTGGGGTGAGGTGCCGGTCTACCGGCCCTGGCGGCTCTTCCAGTGGTGGTATGCCTATGAGGCCTATGCGCCGGATGTGTTTGCGCGAGGCGGCGCGATCGCTGCCAGTGGCGGACTGCTCGGCATTCTGGCGGCGGTTGTCGGATCGGTTTGGCGCTCGCGCTGGGAAAAGCGCGTCACGACCTATGGCTCGGCACGCTGGGCTGAGAAGCGTGATCTTGTGCGCGCGAAACTGCTGGGCGGCGATGGCGTGTTTCTGGGGCGCTGGAAGGGCCAATATCTGCGCCATGACGGGCCGGAACATGTGCTCGCCTTTGCGCCGACCCGGTCCGGCAAGGGGGTGGGGCTGGTTGTGCCGACCTTGTTGTCCTGGACCGGCAGCGCCGTGGTGCATGACATCAAGGGCGAAAACTGGGACCTGACATCGGGGTGGCGCTCAGGCTTCGGAACCTGCCTGCGCTTTGATCCGACCGATGCCCGTTCGCCGCGCTTCAATCCGCTGATGGAAGTGCGCAAGGGCGCGGGCGAGGTCCGCGATGTGCAGAACATCGCCGACATTCTGGTTGATCCGGAAGGCTCGCTGGAACGCCGCAATCATTGGGAAAAGACAGGGCATGCGCTGCTGGTCGGTGTAATCCTGCATGTCCTTTATGCGGACGAAGACAAGACGCTGGCCGGATGCGCGCGTTTCCTGTCCGACCCGTCGCGGACCTTCGAGAAGACGCTGCAGGTCATGCTGAAGACAAAGCATGTGCGCGAAGGCGATGGGACGCGCACGGTGCATCCTGTGGTCGCCCAGGCGGCGCGGGAACTGTTGAACAAATCGGAGAATGAGCGCTCTGGCGTCCTGTCCACGGCGCTCAGCTTCCTGTCGCTTTACCGCGACCCGGTCGTGGCGGCGGTGACCTCGGCGAGCGACTGGCGGATCAGCGATCTGGTCGAGGGGGAGCGGCCCGTTTCGCTCTACCTCGTTGTGCCGCCGTCGGACCTGTCGCGGACCAAGCCTCTGGTGCGGCTCATACTTAATCAGATCGGACGCAGACTGACCGAATCATTGCCCGATCCGGGACGTCGCAAACTGCTCCTGATGCTGGACGAGTTTCCGGCGCTCGGACGGCTCGACTTCTTCGAGAGCGCGCTCGCTTTCATGGCGGGCTATGGCGTGCGGGCCTATCTCATCGCCCAGTCGCTGAACCAGATCGAGAAGGCTTATGGGCCGAACAATGCGATCCTCGACAATTGCCATGTCCGCATCGCCTTTGCGACCAATGATGAGCGCACCGCCAAGCGGATATCCGAGGCGCTGGGCGCCAAGACGGAGCTCCGGTCGCAGAAGAATTATACGGGCCACCGCCTCGCGCCCTGGCTCTCGCACATGATGGTCTCCCGGCAGGAAACCCAGCGCGCATTGATGACGCCCGGCGAGGTCATGCAGATGGCGCCCACCGACGAAGTGGTCATGGTATCGGGCACGCCGCCCATTCTGGCGAAGAAGCTGCGCTATTTCGAGGATCGCAATTTTACAGGGCGGGTTCTGCCTGCGGCTTCGGTCGCGGCGATTGCGTCGCACATCGTGACTGTATGGACTGAGATGATTGAGGGCAGACCAGCCACGGTCGTCCCCGTCCGGAATGCCGCTGATGAGGGCGGGCGCGATATCGCCCCGGTGCTCGATCCGCCGGAACGGGTGGCGACACCGGAGCACGATCAGACGCCCGAACCGGAACTCGACGACACCGGAGACGCACCCGGCGATCAGGCGCTTGAGACGATCCGGCGCGCTGCCGCGCTCGACCTTGCCGATGACGATACCTTGCCGGAGTTCTGAGATGCCCAAACCACGCGTGAACCTGCGACTGCCCCACAAGCTGCATGCCGAGCTCGAACGGCGCACATCCATGCCGGGCGTGACCAAGGCCAAAGTCGTGGAAGACGCGCTTAACCGTTATTTCGACCCGGAAGCTAATTTGGTGCTGGAGGAACGGCTTCTTCGCCGCATGGATGCCTTCGACCGGCGGCAGGGCGAGATTGAGCGGGACACAGCGCTCTGCCTCGAAACGCTCGCCCATTTTGTCTTCTACTGGCTGACGCGCACCGAACCGATCCCGGAAGGTGAGCGCGACGCCGCCCACGCCCTTGGCCAGAGGCGCTTCGATCATTTCATCCAGCAGGTGGCGAAGAAGCTCGGCAATGCGCGCAGTGTGGCCGCAAGGCTGGACGGAATTGATGCGTCAACCGGTGACGTCGGCGGTCCTGATTCTGATTGATACCGGCAGGCTCGTGGGGGCAGCCTGCTGCGATGCCTGGATCGGCTGACCAGAACGCGCATCAGATTTTCGATGATTCTAAACGGGCCCTCAGGGATCCATCATGCCGTCAAGACAGTCCGCGCCCTCTTCGGCCGTATTGCAGATAGCCATGATCCGGTACGAGCCATCACGGCCCTGCTTGACCATGAAGGCGACTTCGTCACCCTCGGCGAACCCCGAGAGATCGACCTCGCCCATGATGTCAAAGCCCATCGTCATGGCACCCATCTGGATGTCGCCTGCGAATTCGCCGTGCTCAATGGTCAGAAAATCGCCCTGGCTGCCGACCGATCGGATGGTGCCGGTGGCACGACCGATGCCATCGCCCATGGCGTGATCGGCTTGGTCCATGGCGCCCTCTTCGACCATCTCCGTTGGCATTTCGGCCGCACGTTCTGAGCCAGGCGGTGTCTCGTCGGCATTGCCGCACGCGGCCACGCTGAGGGCGAACAGGCTTGCTGTGATCGGGATAAGAGATTTCATTGTGTGTCTCCTTCGAGGCTAGGTTTGAGTGAAATTGAGCTGTCTTCATTGTTTTCGGCGCGCGCGGAAAGCTGGAACCCTGTGCGGATATAATAGATTGCCGGGATGACGATCAGGGTGAGGAGAAGGGTGGACGCCATGCCGCCGATCATTGGCAGGGCGATCCGCCTCATGACATCTGAGCCGAGGCCATCGGTCAGGAAGATCGGCGCGAGGCCCGCAAAGATTGTCAGTACGGTCATGAGTTTCGGACGCACGCGCATGGCGGCGCCCCGGCTGATGGCGGCAAAGAGTTCAGTGCGGGTTTGCGGCTGCGCCTTGCGCACTTCGCTGTCGATATAGAGCAGCATGATGACGGCGGTCTCAACGGCGATCCCGCCGAGCGCGATGAAGCCGACGGCCACGGCGACGGAGAGATTGTATCCCGCGAGCCATACCGCCCAGAGCCCGCCGATCAGCCCGAAGGGCAGACTCGCCATGATGATCAGCGTCCGATCCAGCCGCCCGAAATGCAGCATCAGCAAAAGGAATATCAGAGCGACCGCTGCCGGGATGGCGATGGCGAGCCGGGCGTTGGCCTCTTCCAGCTGTTCATATTGCCCCGCAAATTCCACCGCATAGCCAGCCGGCAGGTCGACCGCCTCAGCCACAGCGGCGCGCGCTTCAGCAACATAGCCGCCCATGTCGCGGCCTTCGATATCGACGAAGACCCAGCCTGTCAGCCGGGCATTTTCGGAGCGGATCATGGGCGGGCCCTCGGCATAGGCAATCGTCGCCAGTTCGCCGAGCGGGATGTGTGCGCCGGCGGGCGTTGGCACGAGGATCTGTTCGAAGTCTTCCGGGCTTTCGCGGAACGGCCGGTCATAGCGCGCGATGATGTCATAGCGCTCGCGGCCCTCAACCGATTGCGCCAGCGGCATGCCGCCAAGCGCGGTTTGTACGACGCCCTGGAACACGCCCATGTCGATATTGCGCCGGGCAAGCTCGGCGCGGTCGGGCGTGATGTCGAGATAGCGCCCGCCGAGAACCCGGTCGGCAAAAGCCGAGCGGGTGCCGGGAATGCCTGTTACCACCGCCTCGATGTCGCGGGCCAGCGCCTCGATTTCTGTCAGGTCGTCGCCGGTCACCTTGATCCCGAGGGGCGTGCGGATGCCGGTCGAGACCATGTCCATGCGGATCTTGATCGGATATCCCCAGCTATTCACAAGGCCGGGCATATTGAGGCGCTGGTCAAGCTCGGCAGTGATGTCGTCTACCGTTATGCCGGACCGCCACTGGTCCTTCGGCTTCAGGGCGATCCAGCTTTCGATCATGGTGAGCGGCGCGGGGTCTGTCGCGGTGTCGGCGCGGCCGGCCTTACCGAAGACGCGCTCGACTTCGGGCACGGTCATGATGACGCGATTGGTCTGGCCGAGAATTTCCCGCATCTTCGTGGCCGATGCGCCCGGCAGGGTTGTTGGCATGTACAAAAGTTCGCCCTCATAGAGCGCCGGCATGAATTCAGAACCGATACGCTTTATGGGCACGATCACGCTGGCCGTGAGTGCGACGGCTATGGCTACCGTCACCCACTTGAACCGTAAGGCAAGATGCAGGACGGGCTTGTACGCCCAGACTGTCCGTCGTCAGGTAATTTGAGACTTCAGGCTGCCTGACTTAAGGAGGGTCTGGCGCATCTGGTTTGAGTTAAGCAGCGGATTGGGCGTGCTGCAAGCGCCGTAGTTTCATCGTCCTCCTTTTGATTTTCTCACGTTCGAGCAGGATGGTCTGGCCGCGGCCCGTATAGACATCTGCCGGAGTGAGATTGTTCAGGCTCTCGTGATAGCGCTGATGGTTGTAGTAGCCAACGAACGCGTCGATCTGCGCTTCAAGGTCTCCGGGCAGGAAGTAGTTTTCCAACAGGATGCGGTTCTTCAGCGTCTGATGCCAGCGCTCGATCTTTCCTTGCGTCTGGGGATGATACGGCGCGCCGCGCGTATGCTTCATTCCCTTGTCGGCAAGATACTCAGCCAGATCGCCAGAGATGTAGGAAGGTCCGTTGTCTGAGAGTAGTCTTGGGCGATGGATCACGTTTACTTCATCGAGTCCGGAAGCCTCAAGCGCCAGGTTCAGCGTATCCTGCACATCGCTCGTCGCCATGCCGGTACAGAGCTTCCAGGCAATGATGTAGCGGGAGAAGTCGTCAAGCACGGTGGAGAGATAGAACCATCCCCAGCCGATCACTTTCAGATAGGTGAAGTCGGTCTGCCAGAGCTGGTTCGGCCCGGTGGTCTTCTCCCTGAACTCATCAGCCGCTTTCATCACGATGAAAGCCGGGCTCGTGATCAGGTTGTGCGCCCTCAAAAGCCTGTAAACACTGGCCTCGGAGACGAAGTAGTGCTTCTCATCGGTGAACGTCACCGCCAATTCCCGGGGAGATAGTTCCGGTTGATCCAGGGCCATTTCCAGTACCTGCTGACGCACCTCGTTCGGGATGCGGTTCCAGACCCGGCCGGAGCCGCTGCGCCGATCCTCAAGCCCGGCTTCACCGAACCGCCGGTAAAGGTCATACCAGCGATAGAAGGTCGGACGTGACACGCCGATCTGTTCCAGCGTTCTTTTCACGGGCTGATGCGATTGCTCCACCAGCCGGATGATCTCCAGCTTCTCGGACGCGGGGTATCTCATTCGATATCCTCCCCATCCCCGATCACGCTTTTTTTGAGGATGCGGTTTTCCAGCGTCAGGTCGGCAACGACCTCCTTCAGATCGCGCATCTCACGCTTCAGGCCACTCACCTCGCCGGATGTCGCCTGCCGCTCCGTGTCGCCCGACAAGCGCTTCTTGCCAGCTTCGAGAAACTCCTTCGACCAGGTGTAGTACAGCCCCTGAGCGATCCCCTCACGCCGACACAGTTCGGCAATCGAATACTCGCCGCGCAGGCCTTCCAGTACGATGCGGATCTTCTCTTCGGCGGAGAATTTACGCCGGGTCTTGCGGCGGATTTCCTTCACATGTTTTTCGGCCGATCCCTCCGGCCCGGATTTCTGTCTCATCTTCGTCCCCTTGGCGGGCTACGATGTGCCAGAAATCCTCCTTAAGCAATTTTCCCGATCTGTCTCATGGTCGCTGACGGGGGACAGTTTCACGTACATGATGTCCAATTCAGAATTTTGGACCGCAATGGTAGGCCCCCTGCTCAGCACGAAACCGGCTTAAAGGATACTGTACTGCTAGCGCCGCGCGAGCGCGTGCGGTTGCTGTTGTCATTTAAAGATTATGCAGACCCGGATACACCTTACATGTACCATTGTCATATACTCGAACATGAAGATGCCGGGATGATGGGGCAGTTCGTCGTCGAAACATAATCCATACAATACCTAACAGACCGAGTGGTTATCCCGATCTCCTATCCTGTTTGATTGGAAGCTTCATATGAGCGCTCACCCAACCTATTCAACCGATAGTATCTTGATTTGCAACTATCTGTTTCTCTGAAGGTCTCATACCTTTCAACATCACTATTGCTAAACCAAGAACAATGGCGATGTCAGCGAGATTGAAGGTTGGCCAGTGAAATCCTAAAACATGAATATCAATGAAATCTGTAACAACGCCGTCAATCAGACGGTCAATGGCGTTGCCCAGAGCGCCGCCGATGATCAATCCGGCCCAGATTGCATCATGCTTATACGTGGCGCGCCACAACCGCATCGCCAAATAAGCAGACACGATGAACGCGATGAAAGCCAGTGCCCATGGCGCCCACTCGCTGTTTGAACTTAGCAGACCGAAGCTGACGCCGCGATTATACCCCAGTCTCAAATCTACAAACGGGAGCAGCTCAACCAAGCCGCCGGACTCGGTCAAATAGGGTATCATAGTGGCTTTTGTGGATAGGTCGGCGATCAGGATCACTACCGCGATAGAGGTTCCCAGCCAACGAACGTGCTGCGTCATTCTGGGTTTGCCTCACTCGCCAACGGGTCTGTCTTGCGGGACGTGACGACACTTAGATCGCGACGCGCATCGCGCAAAATGTTCCACGCCGAATGAAGAAACAAAGCCGCAATCAGGAAGGCCACGATGAGGTCGGGCCAGCGAGTAGACGTCAAGGCAACCAGACCTGCGGCGATGATAACAGCCACATTGCCGATCGCATCATTGCGTGAAAAAAGCCACACAGCGCGCATATTGGCGTCACCGTCGCGATAAGGCAGCAAAGGCAGGACAGCGATGAGATTCACGATCAAGGCAACTAACGCGAAAAGTCCCATTAAGCCGGCTTCAACAGGTGTGTCCGTGAGGGTCTTGAGAACGGTAGAGGCGAGCACCCAAAGCCCGAGCAGGCCGAGAAAGATGCCTTGAATGAATGCAGACCGCGCCCGCCAGGCCAGCGACCAACCGATCGCAAGTAGCCCGAGAAATGTGATCGACCCGTCGCCTAAAAAATCGAGGGCATCTGCTTTCAGCGCCTGAGAATTGGCCATGAAGCCCCCGAAAAGCTCTATGACGCCGTAGCCCACATTCAAGGCAACAACGATCCATAGGGCTCGGCGATAACCGGGTGAACGGATCTGTTCTTCATCAACTCCGCAGCAATCATCATCCGCCATAGCCTATCCTCTCCTCCTAACATTTGAGCGAAAACAGCTTCATGGAACGGCGTTACGACCGTCAAACTTGTCTGTTTCATTCATTGATTTAGTTCGTTGCACCCTATAGCTGCTATAGGTTCAAGGGGAAAAATGAAATGCCAGACCAAAACCGTTCAATTGGGCAGTTATCAAAACTCTCCGGGGTAAAAATCACGACAATACGGTATTATGAGTCTATCGGACTGCTCCCTGAACCGGGACGCACATCAGGTGGACAGCGAGTTTATGACGAAGCGTCGTCCAATAGGCTGCTCTTTATTCGGCAATGCCGTGATCTCGGCTTTCCAATCGAAGCCATTAGGGAACTCATTGACCTTCAATTGACTCCTAATGCAGATTGCCTGGAAGTAGACCGAGTTGCCCGTCACCATCTTGGAGAAGTGGACAAGCGTCTGAAGCAATTGCGCGCCCTTAAAAAGGAATTGAAAGATATGATTGTGTCCTGTGCCGGAGGCGAAGTAGCGACGTGCACGATAATGGAGAGCATCACCAAAGCAACACGTTGATCGCTCAATGGGTTAAAGTAGGAATGTAATATGGACCAATCAGCGAGACACCTGACGGTAGGATTATAGCCGTTCCCGGAGCGCCTCGTAAGGTGTTTTTCCTCCAAAGGCTCCATGTGGTCTGGCGAAGTTATAGAAGCGCTCCCATTCGTCGAGCTTGGCTTCCAGATCGACATCGTCTTTGTACGACAACAACTGGTAGAACTCCTGCTGGTCTGATCGATGTGAGCGCTCCACTTTGCCGTTGAGCTGAGGGCTGCTCGGCTTGATGTAAACGTGGCGGATACCCTTGTCCTCGACATGCCAATGGAACTTGGCCTGGAACTCATGACCATTGTCGGTGCGTATCTGTTGGATGCGGAATGGAAACTTCTCGACGATGTGATCCACGAAATCGATGGCGCTCGCCTGAGTGTGGCGCTTGTAAACTTTCAAGGCGCGCACCCGCGTGGCGTCGTCAATCGCTGTGTACTGGTAACGCTTGACCTTCTGGCCCTGTTTTCCTCTGAAGATCAGGAACTTGACATCCATCTGGATATGATGGCCCGGCACCTGCTTGTTGTAGCGCTGGGTGTGCACCTTTCTCAATCGGGTCCCCCGAGGCAGGCGGTTCAGTCCATGACGCTTGAGGGTGCGATAGACTCCTGCGTCGGATACTTTGATGGCGTGATAGCGCTCAAGGTACCAGACGATCCGGATCGGTCCGAGATGATACGTTCGTCGAAGATGAAGGATCTTGTCTTCGACCTCAGGTGGCATCTTGTTGGGATGATTATGTGGCACAGAACGGGCGACAAGCAGGCCGGCATCACCCTTGTCTGCATAGGCTTTGCGCCATCGATAAAAGCTCGCACGCCCGATCCCGAAATACCGACATGTCTTGCTCACATCACCGTTTCTGTCGGCATGCTGCAAAACCCGAAGTTTGCGTTGAATCTCTCGCTGATCGCTGTTCATTGAAACCACCTTCCTTCCCCAGCGGGGATATTAAAGAAGGTGTCTCGCTGAATTGTACATATCTACAGTCGTTACCCTGTTTGGCGAACAAGCCTGACGATGAATTTGCGATGACGTTCCTGCTCCAGCCCGTGAAGAATGATGAGCCTGCACTTGCCGGTGCGCCCATGATTGGCGCAGCGCAAAAGCTTCTGGCCTATCTGGCCGAACATGATGCGATCGGCCTGACGAAGGGTAAGGCGTTTCAACGCAAGTTCGTGCACTGGGCGGCTGCCGAGTTCGACTGGCCAGGCTGGGAAGAGGACAAGCTGTTCCTCGTCGACAAGGTGCTGAATGAGTACGATTTCCCGCCGCTCGAAGCCCTGCATTTCGTTTTGCTGAAACTGAAGCTGATCCGGCATTACAAGCTGACCTGTCGGCTCACCAAGGCGGGCAGGGAGGTTGCTGGCAAGTCCGGCGATCTCTTCAACCTGATGGCGCCGTTCTGGCTGTTCGAAATCGATCATGCCGCCTCGTCCCGGATGCCCGAGCCGAGGCTTGGCAACTGGGATGTGTTTCTCGGTGTACTGAATACGGAGGCGGCGAACGGCGTGACATGCGGCGCGCTTCGGGAAATCCTCTATGGTCCACCGGACGCCGGACAGCCCTATGACCGCACGCCGGGAATGATCTGGTCACAGGTGCTTCAGCCGCTGTGCTGGATGGGCTTACTGGCCGAGACAATGTCAGACGATCGACAACATTTCGCTGAACGCGTCTACACGACGACCAGTCTTTGGTCGGAGGCCTTTCTGTTCCCGCTTGATGGTCAGGTCGGTTTGGTGACGCTGCATTGAATGCGTGCTTCGACCGGAGACCGACTAAGGCCTGCTCGACGAGGGGCGGGTGGAGTGTAACCTTCGTAACCCTCAAGGGTGCTTTAGCGGGCCACGAAGAGGACACTGAGGAATCTTTACACCGACGCTGAGCCATCGACTTCAGTTTATGTCGAGGGCTGCTCTCAGATAGGTCCAGATATCGGCCAAGACCGTGCCTAGCGGGACGCCTTTGAGTTCCGTACCTTCAGCGTAGGTCAGCCATTGCCTGGCCTTCGCCGCATCTTCAGCGAATGCAACGGAGAGACCTTGGGGCGCCTCCGTCGGGACAGGTGTGTTTCGGCGTTCGAACGTGGCCGCGATGGCTGCACGCAGGTCTGCCGGATCAATTTCGGTCGCCTTCGGGATGGCCCAGAGATCGTAGAAGTCTTTCATGCGGCCGTTGATGAGACCGAGCGCGACGACCGCCTGGAACTTCTCGGCGATCACCGTGGCAGGTGAATAGGCGCGTATGCGTGCGGCTTCGAAATCGAGGATCGATCCGTATTCGATCTCATAGTGTGGATCGGGCAGGGCGTCACCGAAGCCAAGATCAATGGTGATCGGAATTTCTGTCTTGCCGAGATGGGCCACCGTTCGCAGTCGTTTGCCGCCATAGACCTGATCTTCGCGTATGTCTGTCGTGGTGATGGTGTCGATGCTGAACTCAAGACCGTCGCCGGCGTCGAGTGCCAAGATTTCCGCAAAAATGGTGGTCAGCGCTGCATCGCCGGTTTCGCCGAACGCGAGGAAATCAATGTCGCGTGTGAAGCGGCCGGGATCGGTGGTCCAGAGGGTGACCAGCATTCCGCCCTTCAGGACAAACTTGTCACGGTGCGGAGATTTGGAGAGGCGAAAGATCAGCCGTTCCAGGCCAAACGCCACAAGCAGCGTCTGGAAGTCGCGGCCCTCTGACCGGGCAAGGTTCAGGAGGCGCTGGCGAACCGAAGTTGCGATGTTCGTTGGTGACTTAGCCATTCGAGGTCAGCGCCTCCAGATAGGGGCGCATGATCCTGGCGGCGCCATAGTCCGCAGCGGCCTGCATCAGGACGGCCGGCGTGGCCTTGCGTTGATCGAGGGCCGCCTTGAGCGCCTCGATCGCAACCGACCGATCGACCAGTTTCGGATTGCGGAAAGCATCTGCAATCGATTTTGGCACGGAATAGATGCGCACCTGCGTTCCGCCGATCCTGTGTGTCTCGATGCCGTCCGAAAAATAGGGCTCGCGGAACCTGACGACGCGCACGGGCGGATAGGCGATCGACGGCTCCCAGTCCTTCGCGCCAATCGCAAACCAGACCTTGCGGGGGAGTTGGTCTGTTAGACCATGAAAGGCCAGTGCGGAGAGAAGGCAGATGACCGACCGCGGTGCCCGCTTGGCGACTTCCGCCAGATTGGTGTTGAGGTCTGCTTCCGCATCGGCTGCCTGATAGAGGCCGCGACCAATCCGGACCACGTTGCCGGCTTCCACCGCCCTTGAGATCGCGGTGGCGCTGACGCCGATCTCCCGCAGCTCGAAAGCGCGGGCGATGTCGTGATCGCGGAGATAGGCGAGGAGCCTGTCCTGCTGGGTGACGGGGTGTGAAGAGGCGTGTTTCATATTCTCGGACAAGATGCATTTCTGTCCGAGGTTATGTAACACATTGATTGGCATTCGTCGAGCCGGTGATAAGAGCAGTCCGGCCATGATGCGATCGCAAGCTGGAGCCGACACCGTAATTCGGCTAAGGTCAGGCTGTGCACTGGAATCGTGGCAACTGCAACGACGCGTCATGCGTGCATCATTCAATTTGCCTACGGAACGATATTGCCGGAATCGGCGACGGTAGTTTTCCACAGGTTTTTTTGCAAAGCGTTGATTCAAAACTATAATTTCAGTTCTTTCATCATCGAGTGGGAGTAGGGAAGTGAGGTTGCCGGGCATCGTCACCGGGCTGTTTGCCGTTCTGGCCGGAATTCTCGCGGGACCATTCGTCGAGAAGGCGATCGCTGATGAGCCTGTGAGCCTGGACGAAGCCCTCGTGATCGTTCCCGCTGTCGAACTTGACGGCGACCCGGGACCGACGCTGGAAATGCGCATGCGACGCTACGGTGTCGTGGCAGTTAGTCTGGCGCGGATCGAGGATTTCGAGCTCGTGGAGCGCTCCGTGGTCGGGACGCTTGCAAATGGTGGCTCGACACCCGCGACGCCGGACACGCAGTTTCAGGCAGCCTCGATCAGCAAACCCGTCGCTGCGTTCGCGGTGATGAGCCTGGTGGACGACGGCTTGGTCGACCTGGACGCACCAGCGAACAGCTATCTCGAAAGTTGGCGCATTCCTGAATTGAATCCCGGCGAGCCGGTAACGGTCAGGGACTTGCTTTCCCACACGTCCGGTCTTGGTCCACGATCCTATCCGGGGCTGGAGCGTGGAACGCCGCCGCCCTCGTTGACGCAGATCCTCGACGGCGCACCGGAGTCCTACGGCGACCCGGTGTCACCCGTTTCGCCAAAGGGGGCCTATGCGTACTCCGGCGGCGGCTACATGGTGCTGCAAGCCTTGATCCAGGACGTGACCGGCCAGCCGTTCGAGTCATATTTGCGCCAGCGCGTGTTCGACCCTGCCGGCATGACGGATTCCAGCTATGCGTTGCGCGAGCATGCCGACGGCGCGTCGTTCGGCCATGACTGGACCGGCGCGCCAGTTGAAGGCGGATGGGCGGAGTACCCCCAGGCGGCAGCCGCCGGCCTGTGGTCTTCGCCGACCGAGCTTGCGAACCTGCTCCTGTCCTACATGCGCAGTTATCGAGGAGAGGCCGGGGGTGTGGTATCGCCGGAATCTGCGCGCCTGATGGCACAGCCCGTGGTCCAGGGCATGGGACTGGGCTTCGGCGTCGACGGCGAGGGCGAGGCCCGCCGCCTGTCCCACGCCGGATGGTCGCTCGGCTACCGGGCCTACCTTGTCGCTTACCCGGAAACGGGTGATGGGATCGTCATCATGACCAACGGACAGGCTGGCCATCATCTCATCGACGATGTCCTGCGCACCTATGGGCGCAGTTACGGCTGGCCCGGCTTCGGGGAGTCGCCCCGCCTGTCGGCGGCCGCCTGGAGCGAAGCACGGCTCGAGGCGACTGCCGGGCGATACGGTGTGGCGCCGGCCGGTTTCGAAATCGAATTGAAACGCCGAGGGTCGGAATTCGAGTTGATCACTGCACGCGGCTCTCGGTATCGCGTCGTGCCGACCAGCACCGATCGTATGAGCCTTGTTGAGACCGGAGACGCAGTCCAGGTGGACTGGAACACGGGAACACTCACGATCTGGGGCATGAGCGCTGCGCCCCTCCAGGCCGATTAGCCCGGCTCCGGCCTAACTGCGGCAAGGCAGCGAGAGAGAAATCCCATGACCGAACCCCGCCTCGACCGGATCGAAGCCCATCTCGCCGAACAGGAGCGCGTGATCGAGGACCTGTCCGAGGCGCTGGCACTGCAGCAGAAGGATATCGAGCGGCTGAAGGCGCGGCTTCAGGCCTCGGACTCGCGCATCGCCGAGCTGGAAGCGGGGCTTCCCGGTCCGGCCAGCGAGAAGCCGCCGCATTATTAGTTAAGACGCGGAGCGTTCCTTGGCTCGCAACTGTGGGGCGACCCGTTGCGCTGCCAAGCACCTGAAAGCTCGGCCTGTCCCGGTGCCGCAATGCTCAACGCCCGGTCGGTAAGCGGTGTGATTGCCGACCGCGGCGGTAGGTTGGCAGGCAGCTGAATGTTTTTCGCGAGCCCCAGCCATGCAAGCACCCGGACGAAGTCGTAGCCCCAATCGATCTGACCCGGGTAGAGTCCGTGACGCGCCGAGGCCGGGAAAGCATGATGGTTGCAGTGCCAGCTCTCGCCCATTGTCGGAATTGCCAGCCAGGCGATGTTATAGCCCTGCACCGACGCGTCCTCGACAAACCAGTCCTGTTGCCCGTGCCGATGTGCGACGTGGGCGATGTACCAGTGCATGGTGAAGCAGACCGCAACCCGTACGACCACGCCCCACACCACCCAAGACCATCCGCCCAGCCAGAAGAGTAGGAGGGCGACCGGGATCTGGTGCAACATCCATGTCTTCTCCAGAAAGCGGTAGAAGGGATCGTCGCTGATACCGGGCCCGGCATCGAATTTCGGCGGCTTGTCAAAGATCAGCCGAAAGTTGAGGTAGTAGAAGCCGTCCGCCAATGCTGGCTTTCCATGTCGCAGGAACCAGTGGCAATTCTCCTGCCGTTGCGCCCAGTCGCGGATGTCGTGGAGGCCCACGGTCCACAATGGTCCGCCCATGCCCACCAAAACGCCAACATAGACCATCACCCGTTCGAGCCATTTGGGACAGTCGAAGGTGTGATGGATCAGGCGGCGGTGGAATCCGACCGAGTGGCCGACGCACAAGGTGAATCCGGACAGGACCAGGAAGACCGCGAAGGCGCTCCAGGTGAAGAAGAGCGGTCCCAGAACCATCGCCGCCAGGATGAAGGACATGTTCCAGATAGAACGGGGCGTGTCCCACACTAGCCGGCCGCTTCCTGCATCGGCTTCGTCGAGGCCGGAAAGCGAATTGACCTTGAAGGCCCCGCTGGCCGCTTCGCCTTGCGTTGCACTCACGGCGCGTCCTCCTCCTCGAGGTTTTTCAGCTTGCGTTCGGCGGCCAGCGCACGCGCCTCGGGGCAGAACGGGGTCAGGAAGGCATAAAGACTGTTTGCCAGGCTATCGGCCGCGATCGAGTAGATCACTTCCTGTCCGCGCTTCTGACGGTGCAGCAGTCCCGCATCGTGCAGGACCGAAATGTGCTTGGAAATCGACGGCATCGCCATGTCGAATTTGGCGGCGATTTCGCTCACCGTCATCGGTCCAGCGGCGAGGTGGTTGAGAATCCGCCGACGGGGCGTGGACGCCAGAGCTTTAAACGCCTTTTCCATTCATACTTTCCTAAATAGGAAAATATGAAAGCGCAACCCTTAAGCGATCTGGAAGCGAAAATCCGGTACCGCCCGCGTGCTCACGAGCGTGGAGTGCATGACGGCCCAACACTCCCCGCGGCTTCCCCCGCCGCGTCGCCACGCGCATCATCAGCAAGGTGCGGGGCGCAAACGGCCTCGTCGACGAGGTCCCGTCCAAGCGGCCAGGGCCCAATCCGCGGCGGAACCGCGAGGAGAACGGCCCCGACCGCGAACCCGGCCGGCGCGTGGCGCAGCAGGAAGAGCGCCGGTGCGGACGCGAAGCCACCACCTGCCGGAAAATCGCACCGCTTCCCCGTTGCACGCCCCGGCTGCCCATCGCCACGCGGGGCAGAGTCGCTCTAGACTGCGCGCGAGGTGAAGGAGGGCTTCATGGGCGTACTCATCGTCGGACTTGCGATCTTTCTCGGGGTGCACTCGATCCGTCTGGTGGGACTGCGCGGCGTCGTGGCGCGCGCGATGGGCGAGGGGATGTTCGCGATCCTCTACTCCATCCTCTCCGCGGTCGGGCTCGCGCTCATCGTCTACGGCCACATCCTCTCCCATCCCAGCGAGACGGTCTGGACCCCGCCGGCCTGGACGCGCACGCTGGCGCTGTTCGCGATTCCGGTCTCGCTCGTGCTGGTGGTCTCGGCCTACGTGCCGAGCCATATCCGCGCGATCGTGCGCCATCCCATGACGCTGGGCATACTCGTCTGGTCGGGCACGCACCTCCTGGCCAACGGCGAGCTTGCCAATATCGTCCTGTTCGGAAGCTTCGCGGTCTGGTCGCTCGTCACCCTGATCGAGGCCTATGTGCGCGGCGGCGAGTTCGAGAACCCGGGCACCTGGCGCGCGGACATGACGGCCGTGCTCGTCGGTCTCGCCTTCGCGGCCGGCCTCGCCTGGTTCCACATGCAGCTCTTCGGCGTCGCGGTGATCGGGTTTGCATCCGAAGCCCCGCCGCCCGGCATCTGACTGTTCGAGCGTCTGAAAAATCGGTTGGTCGGACGCGACGGCAAGAAGATGGAGACTCAAAATGGATGAAGGTTTGCTCGTGCCGCTCGGCCTGTTCGCGATGGTCGTCGCGATCGTCTGGCTGACGATGCATTTCGGATCGAAGAACCGCCGCGCGGTGCTCGATACTGTTCAGGAGGCCGCCAGGAGCGGCCAGCAGCTGACGCCGGAGACGATCCGCGCGCTCGGCATGCCCCGCAAGACCGGCGGCGGCGATCTGAAGGCCGGGGCGATCATGCTCGCGATCGCGCTGTCCTTCGTGGTTCTGGGATGGGCGATCGGCTCGGTCGAGCCGGGCGAGGCCGACGAGGTGTTCCCGATCATGACGGCGGTGGCCTCCTTCCCGGGATTCATCGGCCTGGTCCTGCTGGCGTTCGGCTGGTTCAATCGCGAGAAGCGGCGGGCCGAGTAGTGCCGCGAGCCGGGGGCGCATCGTGAAGGCATCGGACGAAGACCTTGTGGCCCTGGTCCTGGCGGCGCGCGATCGCGACGCGTTCGGCGAACTCGTGCGCCGCCACCAGGCCCTGGTCCGGGCGATGCTGATGCGCATGTGCCGCAACGCGGCCCTCGCCGACGATCTCGCCCAGGACGCGTTCATCAGGGCGTTCAACAAGATCGACGGATTCAAGGGCGATGGCAGTTTCAAGGCCTGGCTCTGCCGCATCGCCTACACCGAGTTCCTGATGCATGCGCGCAAGCAGCGCTCCGCGGCGCGCACCGCCGAGGCGCTGGCGCGCGAACCGGAGGAGACGGGCGCGCCGCCGGCCATGGCCGGCCAGTCGCTCGATCTCGACCGGGCGCTCGCGACGCTGAAGGAGGACGAGCGGGTCTGCGTGGTGTTGTGCTATGCCAACGGCCTGACCCATTCCGAAGCGGCGGAGATCACCGGCCTTCCGCTCGGCACGGTGAAGTCCCACGTCAATCGCGGGCGCGACAAGCTGAAGGCCTGGTTCGAGCATAGAGAGATGGCGGCATGAGCAAGACCCATCACGATCCCTTCGACGATCGCCTGAGCGCGATGTTCGACGAAGCGGCCCGGCCCTATCGCCATGCCGGCGAGGTCGAGCGCTTCACACGGGAGGTCACGGCGCGCCTGTCGCGTCCGGAGCGGTTTCGCGTCCTCGCGCTCGGTGCCGCGGGCGCGGCGGGAGCCCTGATCGCGGGCAGCCAGCTGCAGCGCCTTCTCGGTCCGCAGGCCGATGCCGCCGTCTCGATGTTCGCCCAGCTGCCCGGCGCCTCGCTCGCACCCGAGCTGCTCGTGAGCCTCATCATGGCCGCGATGGCGCTCGGCTTCGCCGCCGTGCTGCCGCGACGGTCCTCGCTCTAGCCTGCGCGCGGCCGGCGCGCATTTGTGCAGTTGCGAAATGGCGCTAAGGTGCGGGCGAATTTCCAGCCCCAGCCAAGGCCCGCCCCATGTCAGCCCAGTCGCAAAGCCCGGCCCAGCGCCAGACCCCGCCCTCGATCCGCGCCCGCAAGGGCGGCGAGCCGCTCGTCTGCCTCACGGCCTATGACGCGCCGACCGCGGCGCTGCTCGATCCCCATTGCGACCTGCTGCTGGTGGGCGATTCGCTCGGCATGGTCGTGCACGGGCTTCCCAACACGATCGGGGTGACGCTGGAGATGATGATCCTGCACGGCCGCGCGGTGATGCGCGGTTCGAGCCGGGCGCTGGTCGCCATCGACATGCCCTTCGGCAGCTACGAGAAGAGCCGCGAGCAGGCGTTCGAGAACGCGGCCCGCGTGCTCGCCGAGACCGGGGCGCAGGCGGTGAAGCTGGAGAGCGGGGTCTATGCCGGCGACACGATCCGTTTCCTCGCCGAACGCGGCATCCCGGTGATCGGCCATGTCGGTCTTCGCCCGCAGGCCGCGCTCGCCGATGGCGGGTTCAAGGCGAAGGGCAAGACCGAGGCCGAGCGCGCGCGCGTGCTCGATGAGGCCCGCGCCGCCGACGCGGCGGGCGCCTTCGCCATCGTGGTCGAGGGCGTCGCCCAGGATCTCGCCGAGGAAATCACCGACACGGTGAGCGCTCCGACCATCGGCATCGGCGCCTCGGCCCGGTGCGACGGGCAGATCCTCGTCACCAACGACATGCTCGGGCAGACCGGCCGCGTGCCGAAATTCGTCAGGAAATTCGCCGACATGCGCGCTCTCACCGAGGACGCGGTCAAGGCCTATGCCGAGGCGGTGCGCGCGCGCACCTTCCCCGGCGGCGATCATGTCTACGGCGCGAAGCGCGGTTGAGCAGCACGCCCGTATTGCCCGGCCCGTCCGGCGCGGCTAGGGTCGCGCCACGTTTGAGGTATTGAAGTTTCGGAGCGCCGATTTGGCCGACGTTTTCGACGAAGTCGAAGAAGAACTCCGCAAGGAACGCTATCAGGAGATCTTCCGTAAGTGGGGGCCGTGGGTGCTCGGCGCCGCGGTCGCCGTGATCGCCGGCGTGGCCGGCTATCAGTGGTACAGCGCGGCGCAGACGCGCTCTGCGGAGGCAGCAGGCGGGCGCATGCTCGAGGCGGCAGCGGCCTATGGCAATGGCGAACTGGCCACCGCGCAGGCGCACCTGGAAACCCTCGCTGCGGAGTCCCCTCGCGGGTACGAGACGCTGGCGCTCATGCAGCAGGGGGCCATCGCCCTCGAACAGGGTGAGCGCACGGAGGCCGCGCGCCTCTATTCCCAGGCCGCCTCGACCGCGCCGGACCGGCTCACGCGCGACGTCGCCCGCTACAAGGCCCTGCTGGTCGAGTTCGGGCAGCTCTCCTACGACGACGTCGTCCTGCGCGCCGAGCCGCTGATCGAGAATGGCGGCCCGCTCGCCCCGCTGGCACGCGAACTCATGGGCGCTGCCGCCCTTGAGGCGGAGCGCTGGGACGACGCAAGGCGCCATTACGAGCAGATCAGCTTCGCGCTCGACGCCCCGCCGGCCCTGCAGGCGCGCACCGCGGAGGCGCTCGCCCTGATCGAACAGCATGCGCCGCAGCGCGAGGGCGCGGCGGCGGGGACAGCGGACGAGACCGGGGCTGCCGAAGGCGCGCCGGCACAGGAGGGGAATTGATGGCATACGCGAGCCGCTATGGCCTTGTGGCGGCACTTGCCGTCTGCGCGCTCACCCTTTCGGGCTGCGGGGCGGGTGAACGCCTGCAGCGTCTGAACCCGTTCGCCGGGGAGGAAACCGACGATCCCGATGCGCCGGCCCAGTCCGAGCGCGTCTCGGTGCTCGCCTTCGAGCAGACGCTGGAGCACTCGCCGGATTTCGGCCAGCCCATCGACCTGCCCACGAGCTACGTCAACGACCGCTGGTCGCAGCCGGACGGCTATCCGAGCCATGCGATGCAGCACACCGGGGCGAGCGGCGACCTGAACCGGGTCTGGCGCACGCGCATCGGCGAGGGATCGGGCCACAGTCAGCGTCTCAATGCCCGCCCCGTGGTCCTCGACGGTGTGATCTACACCGTCGGCGGCGACGGACGGGTGGCTGCCCACGACGCCTCGAACGGCAACGAGATCTGGGCCCGCACGATCCGGCGGCGCACCGATGACGGCGACGGCGGCGGCTTCTTCGTGCCGATCCCGTTCATCGGGGGCGGCGATGCTTCGCCCGACCGGATGAGCTTCGGCGGCGGCATCGCGGTCGATGGCGGACGGGTCTATGTTCACCGGGGCGCCGAGTTCATCGCCGCGCTCGATGCCTCGACCGGCGAGGAAGTCTGGCGCCAGACCGCCTTCACGCCCTTCCACTCCGCACCGACGGTGACCGACGGGCGCGTGTTCGTCACGACCGACGACAACGAGCTGATGGCGATCGACGCGACGACCGGCGATGTGCTCTGGACCCATCGCGGCATTTCCGAGAGCGCGCGCCTGCTGACCGCGCCGAGCCCGGCCGTGTTCGGCGAGGTCGTGATCGTGCCCTACACCTCCGGCGAAATCGTCGCGCTGCGTGTCCAGAACGGCACCGTGCTCTGGTCGGATTCGCTCACCCGCGCCGGCGGGCTCACGCCGCTCTCCACGATCAACGACATTGCCGGCAGCCCGGTCGTGGTCAATGACCGCGTCTACGCGGCGAGCCATTCGGGACTTTTCGCGGCTTTCGACCTGCGCACCGGCGAGCGTGTCTGGACGCAGGAGATCGGCACGCTGCATACGCCGTGGGTGGCCGGCGACTTCCTCTTCATCGTCAGTACCGATGGCGAGGTCGTGGCGCTCGACCGCGAGAGCGGGCAGATCCGCTGGATCACGCCGCTGCAGGCGTTCCGCAATCCTGACAAGCGCCGGAACCGCATCGCCTGGGCGGGGCCGATCATGGCCGGAGGCCGGCTGGTGCTCGCCTCCTCGCGAGGCGAGCTCGTCCTGCTCGACGCCTCGACGGGAGAGCGCATCGGTGATCGCGACCTTGACGGACCGGTCTATGTGGCGCCGATCATCGCGGACGAGACGGTCTATGTCGTCACCGACGAAGGCCGGCTCTCCGCCTACCGCTAGAGCGTGGCCGAGGGTGAAATGGGCACCATTTCACCGGTTCGATCACGCATCCATAGATAAACCCGCAGCGGGAGCGCCTCGAAGCGAAGCGATCCCGCCGCGGAGCCTGTAAGGGCAGGGAAATCCATGACCAGACCGCCGACGATCGCGGTGGTCGGCCGGCCCAATGTCGGCAAGTCCACCCTCTTCAACCGCCTCGCGGGCAAGCCGCTCGCGATCGTCGACGATCGCCCGGGCGTCACCCGCGACCGGCGCGAGGCGCGCGGGCGCCTCGGCGATCTCGACCTGCGCCTGATCGACACGGCCGGCTACGAGGATGCCAAAGACGGTATCGAGGCCCGCATGCGCGCCCAGACCGAGGCGGCGCTGAAGCATGCCGATGTCTGCATCTTCCTGATTGACGGGCGCGAGGGCGTGACGGCGCTCGACGAACGCTTCGCCGCATTGCTGCGCAAGTCCGACAGGCCGGTGATCCTCGCGGTCAACAAGTGCGAGGGCAAGCAGGGCGATGCCGGCGCGCTCGAGGCATGGAATCTGGGACTCGGCGAGCCGGTGCCGATCTCGGCCGCGCACGGGGAGGGCATGGCCGATCTCTACCGCGCGGTGCTCGACGCGCTCGAGGATGCCGGAATCGCCGGGGAGGGCCCGGGCGAGGACCTGGTTCTCGATGACGAGGATCCCAATCTCGATGAGGAGGAGGACGACAACCCGCCCCTGCGCATCGCCGTCGTCGGCCGCCCGAACGTGGGCAAGTCGACGCTCGTGAACGCGCTGATCGGCGAGGAGCGTCTGATCACAGGCCCGGAGGCGGGCCTGACGCGCGACGCGATCGCGGTCGAATGGGAGTGGAACGGGCGCCGCGTGCGCCTGCACGACACGGCGGGCCTGCGCAAGCGCGGCAAGGTCGAGGACCGGCTGGAACGCATGAGCGCGGCCGACACGCTGCGCGCTATCAAGTTCGCCGAGGTGGTGCTGCTGCTCGTCGATGCCGAGCGCCCGTTCGAGAAGCAGGACCTGACCATTGCCAGCCGCGTCGCAGACGAGGGCCGCGGTCTCATCGTGCTCCTGTCGAAATGGGACACGGTGACCGACAAGCAGAAGACGCTTCAGGTGATGCGCGAGGAGTTCGAACGCCTCCTGCCCCAGGTCAAGGGTGCACCGCTATTGCCGGTCTCCGGCCTCACCGGACGCGGGCTCGACCAGATCATGCCGGCGGTCGACCAGCTGCACCGCAACTGGCGCGCCAAGGTGAAGACGCGCGACCTCAACGACTGGCTTAAGGAGATGACCCAGCGTCACCCCCCGCCCGCCGTCGACGGGCGCCGCGTCAAGCCGCGCTACATGGCCCAGACCAAGGGCCGCCCGCCGACCTTCGTCCTGATGTGCTCGCGCGCCGCCCACATGCCCGACAGCTACAAGCGCTATCTGATCAACGGCCTGCGCGAGGCCTTCGACCTTCCCGGCGTGCCGATCAGGCTGATCGTGAAGGGCGGCAAGAACCCGTACGCGAAGGACTGAAACGAATACGCCCCGGCGGATCGGCCGGGGCGCTCCGGTCTCGGATGGCGTTCGACCTTTAGCGCCCGAAGCGCACGATTTCCCCGTTGCGCGTCTCGCCCGGCAGAGCGAGTTCGACGAACAGCGGCGCGACCTCGTCGGGATGGGGCAGCGTCTCGGGATCCTCGCCGGGGGCGGCCTTGGCGCGCATGCGGGTGCGCGTCGGCCCCGGATCGAGCAGATTGGCGCGCATGTCGCTGTCGGCGAGTTCCTTCGCCCAGCTCTGCACCAGGTTGTCGAGCGCGGCCTTCGAGGCGCCGTAGGCGGCCCAGTAGATCTTCGCGCGCTGGCTGCCGACTCCGGATGTGACGAAGATCGCCCGCCCGGCGTCGGATTTCCTCAGCAGCGGTTCGAAGGCGCGGATGAAGCGCGCAGGCGCGATCGTGTTCACGCCCAGCACCTCGTTCCAGGTCTTCGCCGTGATCTGGTGGGCCGGAGTGATCTGGCCGAGCACGCCGGCATTGCAGACGAGTATGTCGAGCCTGCCCCAGCGGTTCGCGACGATCTCGGCGAGCTTCTCGATGCCTTCAGGATCCATCAGGTCGAGCGGAACGAGCGTGCACTGGCCGCCCGCCTCGCGGATCTCGTCGTCGAGCTGTTCCAGCCCGCCCGTTGTGCGGGCGGTGGCGATGATCTGCGCGCCCTCGGCGGCGAGCGCCTTGGCGGCGGCAAAGCCGAGGCCCCGCGAGGCCCCGGTCACGAGGGCCACGCGGCCATCCAGTCGTTTTTCGCTCATGCGTCCACCAGGAGGGAAAGTTGGTGATCCTTCGCCGAGATCGCGCGGTCGCGGTCGATCAGGCGCGTCGGGTATTCGCCGGTGAAGTAGTGATCGGCGAGCTGGGGCTGCGCGTCATTGCGCTTCTCGTTGCAGATCGCCCAGTAGAGGCCTTCCACCGAGAGGAAGCCGAGCGAGTCGCATTCCAGCATCTCGCGCATGCGTTCGGGATCGTGGCTCGCCGCCATCAGCTCCTCGCGCATCGGCATGTCGATGCCGTAGAAGTCCGGGTGCGTGATCGCCGGGCAGGCGGAGCGGAAATGGACTTCCTTGGCGCCAGCTTCGCGCACCATGCGCACGATCTTCTTCGAGGTCGTGCCGCGCACGATGGAATCGTCGACCAGCAGCACCCGCTTGCCTTTCAGCACGGCCGGGTTGGCGGCGTGCTTCCTGCGCACCGAGAGGTCGCGCTTGGCCTGCGTGGGCTGGATGAAGGTGCGGCCCACGAAGTGGGAGCGGATGATCCCGAGATCGAAGGGCTTGCCGATCTCCTCGGCATAGCCGAGCGCGCTCGTCATGCCGGAATCGGGCACGGGCACGACCACGTCGATGTCGGCCGGGGTCTCCTGGGCGAGGCGGATGCCCATGCGCTTCCTCGCCTCGTACACCGAGCGTCCGGCGATGAGGGAGTCGGGCCGGGCGAAATAGATGTACTCGAAGGCGCAGGGGCGCGGCTTCTGGTGGGGCGCGTAGCGCCGGCTCTCGATGCCGTTGTCCGACACGATGATCGCTTCGCCCGGCTCGACCTCGCGGATGAAGCGCGCCCCGATCATGTCGAGCGCGCAGGTCTCGCTGGCGAAGATCACCGCGCCGTCGAGCTCGCCCATGACGAGGGGCCGGATGCCCAGCGGGTCGCGCGCGCCGATCAGCTTGTCGTTGGTCAGCGCCACGAGCGCGAAGGCGCCCTCGATCTGGCGCAGCGCCTGCAGGAGGCGGTCGGCCGAATTGGTCTTCCGCGAGCGCGCGGCGAGCTGGATGATCACCTCGGTGTCCGAGGTCGACTGGAAGATCGCGCCGGAGGCCACGAGCTCCTCGCGGATCGCGCGGGCATTGGTCAGGTTGCCGTTGTGGGCGACCGCCACGCCGCCGCCCCTCACGTCGGCATAGAGCGGCTGGACGTTGCGGAGCGCGCCCGAGCCCGAGGTCGAATAGCGGTTGTGGCCGATGGCCATCGTGCCTTTCAGGCCCTGAAGCGTCTCCGGATCGGTGAAATGCTCCCCGACCAGGCCCAGGCGGCGCTCGGAATGGAAGCCGAGCCCGTCATAGCTGGTGATGCCGCACGCCTCCTGGCCGCGATGCTGCAGGGCGTGCAGGCCCAATGCGACGAGCACCGCCGCATCGTCGACGCCGCGTACGGCAAAGACGCCGCATTCCTCGACGGGCCTGTCCGTGGCCGCGTCGTAGGTGAGGGAGGGAAAATTCATCCGTTCGGGTCCTCGTTTGTGCGCTCGATAAGGCGACCGATGGGGTCGTCGTCAAGGTTCTCGCGCTGCTCGCCCGCAGTGCCGCCGGCCCAGGTTCCTTCCGGGGCGAGGGACTGCAGCAGGCGGGCGGTCGCTTCGGCGAGCGGATAGACCCGCGCCCCGCGCAGCCATTCGGGCTGGGCGCCGGGCAGGGTGTTCTTGAACACCAGCACGATGAGGCCGAGCAGGAGGATGCCGCGCACCACGCCGAAGACGAAGCCGAGCGTGCGGTCGATCGTGCTTACCTCCTCGCCCTCCTTCACGCTGCGCGACAGCGAGGAGGTCACGAAGGAGATGGCGAGATAGACGATGAGGAAGACGAGGGCCATCGCGATCAGGTTGGCGATCAGGGGCGACGCGATGAACTCGCGCGCCACCGCGCCCATCACGGGCTGGCTCCACAGCGCGGCGAGGGCGGCTCCCACGAAGGCGGTGATCGTCAGCGCCTCGCGCACGAAGCCGCGCATCAGCGCCATGACGCCGGAGACGAACAGCACCATCAGGGCGAAGAGGTCGAAGCCGGCGAGACCTTCCATGGTCGTTCCTCTGGTTCAGTGCGAATCCGGGTCGAGATGGCGCACCAGCGCCTGGACGGTCGAAAGACCGGTAACGGAAAGGGCGCCGCCCTCGCTGCCCGCCGGCGCGATCGCGCGCTTGAAGCCGAGCTTGGCGGCCTCCTTCAGGCGCGCCTCGGCGCGGCCGACCGGGCGCACGTCGCCGGACAGGGCGATCTCGCCGAACACCACGCCATCACCGGGCAGGGGGGTGTCGAAGTGTGAGGATACCAAGGCCGCCGCCACCGCAAGGTCTGCCGCCGGCTCGGAGATCTTCAGCCCGCCGGCGACGTTGAGATAAACGTCGCGCCCGCCGAAGCCAAGCCCGCATCGGGCCTCGAGCACGGCGAGCACCATGGCCAGGCGTCCCGAATCCCAGCCCACCACGGCGCGGCGCGGCGTGCCGAAGGCGGCCGGGGCCACGAGCGCCTGGATTTCGGTCAGCACCGGCCTCGACCCCTCCATGCCGGCGAACACCGCCGCGCCCGAGGCCGCTTCGCCCCGTCCGTCCAGGAACAGCGCGCTCGGATTGGCGACCTCCTGCAGCCCCTTGTCGGCCATCTCGAACACGCCGATCTCGTCGGTCGGCCCGAAGCGGTTCTTCACCGCCCGGAGGATCCGGAACTGGTGGGCCCGCTCGCCCTCGAAATAGAGCACTGTGTCGACCATGTGCTCCACGACGCGCGGGCCGGCGATCTGGCCTTCCTTGGTGACGTGACCGACGAGGATCACGGCCGTGTTGCGCTTCTTGGCGAAGCGCACGAGTTCCTGGGCGCAGGCGCGCACCTGGACGACCGTTCCCGGCGCCGCGGCGAGCTGGTCGCTCCACATCGTCTGGATGGAATCGATGACGGCGATGTCGGGCTTTTCCGCCTTCAGCCCGTCCAGGATCACTTCCAGCGAGGTCTCCGCCGCGAGCGCCACCGCCGCATCGGCGAGCCCCAGGCGCCTCGCGCGCCGGCGCACCTGGTCGGCCGCCTCCTCGCCGGAGACATAGACCGCCTTGGCGCCGCTCTTCGCAAGATTGGCCACGGCCTGCAGCAGCAGCGTCGACTTGCCGATCCCCGGATCGCCGCCGACCAGCACCGCCGAGCCCGGCACCAGCCCGCCGCCCGCGACCCGGTCGAACTCCGCGATGGCGGACTGCAGCCGCGGCGGGTCGTCCGTCGCGCTGCCGAGATCGACGAGTTCGAGGCGCGAGCGCCGGGTCGCTGCACGCTTCCTCACCCCCGCCTGGGCCGAGAGCGGGGCCTCGGCGCCGGTCTCCTCGACCAGCGAGTTCCAGCTGCCGCACGCATCGCAGCGCCCCGCCCACTTGGCATGGACCGCCCCGCAGGACTGGCAGACATGGACGGTGTCGGAACGGGGCAAGTCGGGCGTCCTCTTCGCACTCGTGCCGCACTATAGCGCCAAAGCGCGATTCGGGCTTCACCCGGCGCCCGTCTCTCGCACCCGCGCGCCTTCACGCCGGGCCGGGACGGGGCTATATCCAGCGCCCGGCACACGACCCGCACCTCCCCGCCATCCGGCGCGGGAGGAAAACGGCGTTCGTGCGTTCGTCTGTGAGTCAGCGGCCCGCGCACCGGCCAGAGCCCCGAGGAAGCCCGCCTTGAACGATCTCGACCGCATCGCCCGCGCCAGAGGCGGCCTGACCGTCTGCGGCGCGCCGGAAGGCTTCGACGCGCTCGTCTTCTGCGACGCCGCGCGGATGCGCGGCGGGGTCAGCCTGTTCATCTGCTCCGACGACGCGCGCGCGAGCGAGTTCGCGTCGGCCTGCGCCTTCTTCGCGCCCGACATCGCGCGTCTGCGCCTGCCGGCCTGGGACTGCCAGCCCTATGACCGCATCTCTCCGAGCCCGCGCACCGCGGCGCGCCGGGCTGGGGCGCTGCACCGCCTCGCCGAGCGCGCGCCGGACGACACGAGCGCGCTCATCGTCATCGCGACGATCAACGGCGTGATCCAGAAATGCGCCCCGCGCGAGGTCATGACCGGCGGCGGGATCCTTGCCAGATCCGGCGCCATGCTCGATGTCGAGGAGCTGAAGACCTATCTCACCCGCAACGGCTATACCCGCGCCACCACGGTGACCGAGCGCGGCGATTTCGCGATCCGCGGCGGGGTGGTGGACGTGTTTCCGGCCGATGCCGACGAGCCGATCCGGCTCGATTTCTTCGGCGACACGATCGAGAGCGTGCGCAGCTTCGATCCGGAGACCCAGCGCACCTCGAAGCAGCTCAAGCAGGCCCGCTTCACGCCGGTCAGCGAGATCCTCATCGACGAGGACAGCATTTCCCGCTTCCGCTCCGGCTTCCTGAAGCGGTTCGGCGGCGGGGTCTCGGGCGATCCGATCTATGACAGCGTCAGCGCCGGGGCGAGGCCGGTGGGCGCGGAGCACTGGCTGCCGCTCTTCCACCCCCGTCTCGATACCGTGTTCGACTATGTCGGGGAGGGGGCCCTGATCGGTCTCGACCCGCTCGTGAAGGACGCACGCGAGGAGCGTCTTGCGCAGATCGCGGACTATTACCAGGCCCGCGTCGATGCGCAGGAGAGCCGCGCCCCCGGTGCCCTCTCGGCCCCGGTCTATCGCGCGCTCGAACCCGATGCGCTCTACCTCACGCAGGCCGATTGGGACGCCGCGCTGGAAACCCGCGCGTGGCGCCGCTTCACGCCCTTCCACGAGACCTCCGGCGAGGCGGTGACCCTGACCGGCAAGCAGGGCCGCACCTTCGCGGCCGAGCGCCAGGCCGACCGCAACGTGTTCGAGGCGGCCAAGGATCACATCGTCAACCGCCGCAAGGCGGGAAAGCGCGTCCTGCTGGCGAGCTGGTCGGAAGGCGCGAGCGAGCGCCTCGGCGGCGTGCTCGCCGAGCATGGTCTGAAACCGATCGAGGCCGCGAAGGACTGGCACGAGGCGGCGAAGCTTTCCTCCAACACCGTCGTGCGCATCGTCCTGCCGCTCGAGCGCGGGTTCGAGAGCGAGGACTACTGCTTCGTCTCCGAGCAGGACATTCTCGGCGACCGCCTCGCGCGGCCGAAGAAGCGCCGCAAGTCCGCCGACGTCATCGCCGAGGCCGGCAGTCTCACGCCCGGCGATCTCGTCGTGCACGCCGATCACGGGCTCGGGCGCTATCTCGGCCTGAAGACCCTGACCGTGCAGGATGCGCCCCACGACTGCCTGGAACTGGAATATGCCGGCGGCTCCAAGCTGTTCCTGCCGGTGGAGAATATCGAGCTGCTCTCGCGCTACGGCTCGGACGTGGAGA
Organism: Marinicauda algicola; assembly: GCF_017161425.1. Classification (GTDB taxonomy): domain Bacteria; phylum Pseudomonadota; class Alphaproteobacteria; order Caulobacterales; family Maricaulaceae; genus Marinicauda; species Marinicauda algicola. The sequence continues at coordinate 919,234 of NZ_CP071057.1, forward strand.
CCGCCCAGCTCGACAGGCTCGGCGGCGCGGCCTGGCAGGCGCGCAAGGCCAAGGCCAAGAAGCGCCTGCGCGACATGGCCAATGAACTGATCAAGATCGCCGCGCAGCGCAATGCGCGCGAGGCCGACGTGCTCGATCCCCCGGCCGGCATCTTCGACGAGTTCTGCGCCAAGTTCCCCTATGCCGAGACCGAAGACCAGCTCTCTGCCATCGAGGACGTGCTGGAGGATTTCTCCAAGGGCCGTCCGATGGACCGGCTCATCGTCGGCGATGTCGGCTTCGGCAAGACCGAGGTCGCCCTGCGCGCCGCCTTCGTGGCCGCGATGAGCGGCAAGCAGGTCGCCGTCGTCGCGCCGACCACGCTGCTCGCGCGCCAGCACGTCAACACCTTCACCGAGCGTTTCAAGGGCTGGCCAGTGCAGATCCGCCAGCTCTCGCGCATGGTCACACCCAAGCAGGCGAGCGCGACGAAGAAGGAGGTCGCCGACGGCACGTGCGACATCGTCATCGGGACCCACGCCATCCTCGCCAAGGGCGTCCGGTTCAAGGACCTCGGCCTTCTCATCGTCGACGAGGAGCAGCATTTCGGCGTGCGCCACAAGGAGCGCCTGAAGGAATTCCGCGCCGAGGTCCACGTGCTGACCCTGACCGCGACACCGATCCCGCGCACGCTCCAGCTCGCCATGAGCGGCATCCGCGATCTCTCCATCATCGCGACCCCGCCCGTCGACCGTCTCGCCGTGCGTACCTATGTCAGCCCGTTCGACCCGGTCACCGTGCGCGAGGCGCTGCTGCGCGAGCGCTATCGCGGCGGGCAGAGCTTCTTCGTCGTGCCGCGCATCGCCGATCTGGAAGACACCGCCGAATTCCTGCGCGAGCAGGTGCCCGAGGTGAGCTTCGTCACCGCCCACGGCCAGATGGCGGCCTCGAGTCTGGAAGACATCATGACCGCCTTCTACGAGGGCCGGTACGACGTGCTGCTGTCCACCACCATCGTGGAATCCGGCATCGACATCCCGACGGCGAACACGCTCATCGTCCACCGCGCCGACCGGTTCGGCCTGGCCCAGCTCTACCAGCTGCGCGGCCGGGTCGGGCGCTCCAAGGCACGCGCCTACGCCTATCTGACGACGCCGGCGCGCGAGAAGATCACCGAGGGCGCGACCAAGCGCCTGCAGGTCCTGCAATCGCTCGACAATCTGGGCGCGGGCTTCACCCTGGCCAGCCACGATCTCGATCTTCGCGGCGGCGGCAATCTCCTCGGCGAGGAGCAGTCCGGCCATATCCGCGATGTCGGGGTCGAGCTCTACCAGCAGATGCTCGAGGAGGCCGTCGCGAGCTTGCGCGGTGACCTCGCCGAGAACGAGAGCCGCGACTGGTCGCCCAACATCAATGTCGGCGCCGCCGTGCTCATCCCGGAGAGCTACGTGCCCGATCTCGACATGCGCCTGCAGCTCTACAAGCGCCTGTCCGGCATCGAGACCAAGGCCGAACGCGAGGGCTTCGCCGCCGAGCTCATCGACCGCTTCGGCAAGCTGCCCGAGGAAGTCGAGAGCCTCCTCGAGGTCGTGGCGATCAAGACCCTGTGCAAGCGCGCGGGCGTCGCCAAGCTCGACGCGGGTCCCAAGGGAGCCGTCGCCACCTTCCGCGACCACGCCTTTGCCGACCCTGCCGCGCTCGTCGATCTCATGACCCGGCGCCCCGGCGACTACAAGCTCCGCCCGGACAGCACCATGGTCCTCAGGGGCGAGTTCCCCGAGGTCAAGGACCGGCTGAAGGGCGTGCAGAAGCTGCTCGCCCCGCTGGCCGATGCGGCACAGAGGGCGAAGAGGGAGGCGGCTTAGGGGACCACCCCTGCCTCCCCTCGATGGGGAGGGAGGCCTCGCCGAAGGCGAGGTCGGGTGGGGTGTGATTACGGCAAGGACCGGTTGCCGGCGTCTTCACCCCCTCCGTCCGGATTCGCCGGACATCTCCCATCTAGGGGGAGGAGAGACCTCAGCTCGCCACCAGCCGCAGCCGCCCGGTATCCAGCTGGGCGAAGGCGCGCTCGTGCAGGGCGTCGGCGCTTTCCCCGGCGCGCCATTCCTCCACCGCGTGGCGGACCTCGACGCGGAACGGGCTGAGCGGGTCAACGCCCTCGTAGGCGGTGCATTCCGCGATCGCCGCGACGCGCGAGGCGACGTTTGCGGCCTCCTCGGCCGGCGTGCTCGGCAGGGCAAGGTAGAAGCGCGAGGCATCCAGGCGGACGGCGAGATCCTCCGCGCGCACGCAGTGGCGCAGCATGGAGGCGAACTGGTCGAGCGCATGCAGCGCGGTCGCCCCGTCCGGATCGCCGGCGGCCGGCGGCGTCGCGACCGAGAGCGCGACCAGGCACAGGCGCGAGCCGTGATCGGCGCTCGCCTGGACCAGCGAGCCGAGATGCGCGCGGCCGAATTCGGCGACGAACAGGTCAGAGCCCTCGTCGAGCAGGGCCGGCTGGCGGCAGGCTTCCAGCTGTGCCTTGGCGGCGCGCCGGCGCTGACGCTCGGTGGCCAGCGCCATGACCCGGGCGCGCAGTTCCGGCCCCTGCGCCTTGGCGGGCAGGATGTCGGACGCGCCGCGCGCGAAGGCCTCGTCGGCGCTGCCATAGACCTCGCTGCGGGTCAGCAGGAGCGCGGGCGTGTGATAGAGCCGGGTATTGCGCCGCATCGCCGAGCACACCGTGTGGGCGAGATCGGGATCGGGATGGGTGTTCAGCACCACCGCGTCGAAGGCGCGTTCGTGCAGGTAGTCGAAGGCGTTGAACGTGGAGAAGGCCGCGATGACCTCCGCGCCGGTTCCCGAAAGGGCGTGCTGCAGGCGCATGAAGGCGGGATCGGGCGCTCCGACATAGAGGATCGAGGACCGCGCCTTGCCAGCCTTGCCCGGCTGGATCGGTGCGCCGGCCAGCTGAGCGTCGCGCCGGCGCAGCGCGGCGACCTGTTCGATCACGGACAGGCGCAGCAGCGAGCGGGCGCGCGCCGCGATCTGGATCGGGTGGGCCGGAGGGCGAAGGATCGCGTCGGGCTTCGCCGGGCCGGGGTCGCCGACATGGACGTGGACGACGCCGGGATGGGAGACCTCGCTCGTCAGCGTGCCGAGCGTGACCACCGCGTCATAGGGCTGGGCGGCAAGCTCCTCGCCGACGCGTCCGAGGCTGCAATGACGGGTGCGGAATCCGAGCCCGGACAGATGTCCGCCGAGCTCGGCGACCGGATCGAGATCTCCGGCTATCAAGAGATCGGCGGCGCGTCCCATCATCCCCCGCGTGCCAGACCGGAGGCATTGTGTCCTTGATATTTGAGTGTCACAACCCGGCTTCCCTATTTTTTTGATCCCACCACGAATCATCCGGTACCGACATGAAAGCACAGGGGCCTTTGCGGGGCGTTAAAGTGGTCGAATTCGTCGGGCTCGGCCCGGCGCCCTTCGCGGCCATGCTGCTCTCCGATCTCGGCGCCGACGTGGTCCGCATCGACCGGCCCGGCGCCCAGGGCGGGGGGCCTTCCGAAGTCCTCGCGCGCGGACGCAGATCGCTCGGGGTGAACCTGAAAAAGCCCGAAGGCGTGGAGGCTTGTCTCAAACTTCTCGAGCAGGCCGATATCCTTCTCGAGGGCTATCGCCCGGGCGTCATGGAGCGGCTCGGCCTCGGGCCGGAAGTGGTGCTGAAACGCAATCCGGCCCTCGTCTACGGACGCATGACCGGCTGGGGCCAGCACGGCCCGCTCGCCCACGCGGCCGGCCACGACATCAACTACATCGCGCTCACCGGCGCGCTCCACGCCATCGGCACGAAGGACAAGCCCGTCCCGCCGCTCAACGTGGTGGGCGATTTCGGCGGCGGCTCGCTCTATCTCGTCTTCGGCGTGCTCGCCGCATTGCACCACGCCAAGCAGACCGGGGAAGGCCAGATCGTCGACGCCGCGATCGTGGACGGCACCGTCTCGCTGATGAGCGCGATCCACCAGCTCTCGGCCATGGGCATGTGGTCCGACGCGCGCGGGGAAAACCTGCTCGACGGCGGCGCGCCCTTCTACGGCTGCTACGAATGCGCCGACGGCAGGTTCGTCTCGATCGGCCCGCTGGAGCCGGAATTCTACCAGCTCCTGTTCGAAACGCTCGGGATCGCCGACGATCCTGCGGCGAAAAACCCCTACGATTCCAGAACCTGGCTGGAGCTCCGCACGCTTCTCGAAACGACCTTCCGGTCGAAGACGCGCGATGAGTGGTCGGAAATCCTGCAAGGCACCGACGCCTGCTTCGCTCCCGTCATGAGCCCCGCCGAAGCCCCGGACCATCCCCATCTCGCCGCGCGCGGCGCGTTCGAGACCGTGGAGGGCGTGACCCAGGCCGCCCCCGCGCCGCGCTTCTCCAAGACGCCCGGCAGGATCCAGGGTCCGGCCCCGAAGCCCGGCGCGGACAGCGAGGCGGTGCTCGCCGCCTGGGGCTTCTCGGCGGACGAGATCGAGGCACTCAGGAAGGCCGGCGCGATCGGCGCGGGCTAGGCGAGGCCGTCGAAGGCGGGCGCGTAGTCCACGCGGCCCGGCGCTGCGGGCAGGGCTTCGCCGTCGAGGGAAAGCGCCATCAGATAGCGACCGGCATAGGGTGACTCGAAGCCCGCCGCAGCCTCCGCGGAAAATCCGAACCTTGAATAATAGGCCGGATCGCCAAGCACGAAGACGCCGCGCCAGCCCCCCTCGCGCGCCCGGTCCAGCCCTGCCTCGATCAGGCGTGCTGCAATGGCGCGCCTGCGCCACGGCGCGGCCACGCTGACCGGCGCGAGGCCGAGGGCGGGGAAGGGCGCGCGCATCCGCGAGAACATGACGTGGCCGGCGACAGCGCCCTCGATCTCCGCGACGAGCGAGATGACCGCGTCGCCGTCATCCCGCAGGCGATCGACGAGGTCGGCCTCCGCCCCGGTCTCGAAACACGCGGCGTGCAGGCGGTGGACGGCGGGAAAATCGCTCGGAGTTTCAGGGCGCAGGATCATCGCCGGATTCCTGCGCCCTCGCGCCGCAGGAGGCAAGAGGGATCTGCCCGGCACGCGCGCATCCGTTCAGCCCCGGTTCAGCCAGGCGCGCACAAGCTGCTTTGCGAAAACGCCGGCAACTCTTATGTCAGTCCCTCGCGCAGCCGGTGTTTTCGTTTCGAGGCGTGCCTGCCTCGGGCGAGACGCCGGCCGCGATCCGCGGCCGGCGTCTTCGTTCCGGTGCCATGTCAGGCCATCCGTGCATGCACAAGTCCCTGGTCCAGAGAGTGCGCGCGCTGTCGTCGACCGCGATGGAGATCGGCCCGGTCGCCGTCACGGTGAAGGCGATCAACCGGATGATGGCGCGCGAGGTGATGCTGTTCGCCGGCGGCGCCAGCTTCTTCGCGCTGCTCGCCCTGATCCCGGCCGTCCTCGTCGGGGCCTCGATCTACGGCCTGATCTTCTCCGCCTCCGATGCGCTGAACCAGCTCTCCGCCCTGCAGGTGGCCGAGGTCCTTCCGCCTACGGCCTATGAATTCCTGCAGCGCCAGCTGGCCAATCTCACCGCCGCCCCGCGCCTTTCGCTGACGGTGCAGAGCCTCGTCGCCGTGGCGATCCTCCTGTTCGCCGCCGGGCGAGGGGCCAAGGCCCTGATCGCGGGGCTGAACCAGATCGCGCGCCGGGGCGATATCCGCAACATCCTGCACTTCAACCTTCTGGCCATGGGCGCGGTGCTCGCCGGGGGGATGCTCCTGGTCGGCGCGAACCTCCTGGTGCTGACCGTGCCGGCGATCCTGCGCCCGCTCGCCGAACTGCTCGGCTTCGAGCGGCCGGACTTCTCGCCCGTGTTCAACGAGTGGACGACGGCGGGCGGCACGATGGTGCTGGGTCTCGCCCTGCTCTACCGCTACCTCATGCAGCGCGCCGGGGAGACGAGCTGGAGGGCGAGCTTCACCGGGGCGGGGGTCGCGACGGGCGTGTGGCTGCTGATCTCCAAGGGGTTCACCCTTTATGTCTCCACCATCGTGAACCCCACGCTCTACGGCCCGCTCGGCGCGGTGGTCGTCTTCCTTCTGTGGATCTACTGGGCGAGCTACGCGGTCTTCTTCGGCGGCGCGCTCGCGGTGGAGATCGACCGCCGGGCCGGGCGCAATATCGGGGATTCCAGCGAAGCCTGACCCACAAAGCCTCTGGAATTCGCCAATGAGCGCGATATAACGGCGGCGAGCTTCGATCTTCAACGCACGTTGAAAACCTGTTCGGCGAGGGAGAGCCTTCCTTGAAGAAAGTCCATTCCGACGCGGCCGCCGCACTCGACGGCCTCCTGTTCGACGGCATGACCATCATGGCCGGCGGCTTCGGCCTGTGCGGCATCCCGGAAAATCTCATCACCGCGCTGCGCGACAGCGGGGTGAAGGATCTCACCGTGATCTCCAACAATGCCGGGGTGGACGATTTCGGCCTCGGCCTCCTGCTGCAGACCCGCCAGATCCGGAAGATGATCTCCTCCTACGTGGGCGAGAACAAGACGTTCGAGAAGCAGTATCTCTCCGGCGAGCTCGAGCTCGAGTTCAACCCCCAGGGCACGCTCGCCGAGCGCTGCCGGGCGGGCGGGGCCGGCATTCCCGGCTTCTACACCAAGACCGGCGTCGGCACGCTGGTCGCCGAGGGCAAGGAGCACAAGGAGTTCAACGGGGAAACCTACATCCTCGAGACCGGGCTCACCGCCGACCTCGCGCTCGTCAAGGCGTGGAAGGGCGATACCGAGGGCAATCTCGTCTATCGCAAGACCGCCCGGAACTTCAATCCGATGATGGCCATGGCCGGCAAGGTCACGGTCGCCGAGGTCGAGGAACTCGTGAAGCCGGGCGAACTCGATCCGGACTGCATCCACACCCCCGCCATCTTCGTGCAGCGCCTCATCAAGGGCGAGCACGAGAAGCGCATCGAACAGCGCACCGTGCGCGCGTAAGCGACAAGGAGACAGACATCATGGCCTGGACCCGCGAACAACTCGCCGAGCGCGCCGCCAGGGAGCTCGAAGACGGCTTCTACGTCAATCTGGGGATCGGCATCCCGACCCTCGTCGCCAACTACATCCCCGAGGACATGGACGTGACCCTGCAGTCGGAGAACGGCATGCTCGGCATGGGCCCGTTCCCGCGCGAGGACGAAGTCGATCCCGATCTCATCAATGCCGGCAAGCAGACCATCACCGAGCTGAAGAAGACGAGCTATTTCAGCTCCGCCGACAGCTTCGCCATGATCCGCGGCGGGCACATCAACCTGTCCATCCTGGGCGCGATGGAGGTCTCGGAAAAGGGCGACATCGCCAACTGGATGATCCCCGGAAAGATGGTCAAGGGCATGGGCGGGGCAATGGACCTCGTCGCCGGCGTGCAGCGCGTCGTCGTCATCATGGACCACACCAACAAGGCCGGCGAGAGCAAGCTCCTGAAGGAATGCACCCTGCCGCTGACCGGCAAGGGATGCGTGGACCGCGTCATCACCACGCTCGGCGTGTTCGACGTCGTCGAGGACGGCCTCCTGCTCACCGAACTCGCCCCCGGCGTGACGCTGGAGGACATCGAGAAATCCACCGAGGCGAAGTTCAAGGTCGCCGAGGGGGTAGGGTAGGCCACGGTCCGAACCTCGTCGTTCCGGAAGCCGCGAAGCGGCTCTCCGGAACCCGGGCGCCCCCTGAAGACATCATCCCCGGGTTCCGGCTTTCACCGGAATGACGCGAGGGAGCGGCGGGGACGGGGCAAGGCGCCTGCCCGCCGCCTAGCTCCTCACCTTCACATACTCGCCCGGCGCCGGGCAGATCGGCTTCAGCCTGCCACCGCCGGGCTCGCGCGCGTCGACCATCGTGTCGCTCTGGTCGAACAGCCAGGCGCGCCAGTGCGGCCACCAGGAGCCCGGATGCTCCTTGGCGCCGGCGAGCCACTCCTCGAGCGTGTCGGGCAGGGCCTCGTTGACCCAGTGCTGGTACTTCTTCGCGTCGGGATGGTTGACCACGCCCGCGATATGGCCTGATCCGGCCATCATGTACTGGGCCTTGCCGCCGAACAGCTTGACCGACCTGTAGACCGAGGCGGCCGGAGCGATGTGGTCCTCACGGCTCGCCTGCATGAAGACCGGGATCGTCACCTTGGACAGGTCGAGCCTGTGGCCGGCCATCTCCATCTCGCCGCGGGCGAGCCGGTTCTTCTTGTAGAAGTTTTCCAGGTAGGACAGGTGAAGCCGTTTCGGCATGCGCGTCTGGTCGGCGTTCCAGTACAGGAGGTCGAAGGCCTGTGGCTGACGCCCGAGCAGGTAGTTGTTGATCACGAAGGACCAGACGAGGTCGTTCGAGCGCAGCATGTTGAACGTGTCCGCCATGGTGCGCCCGTCCAGCACCCCGCCCTGGGCGTCCATCAGCCGGCCGATCTCCTTGAACCACTCGTCGTCGATGAAGACGAGCAGATCGCCCGCGAGCTCGAAATCGAGCTGGGCGGCGAAGAAGGTCGCGGACGCAATGCGCGTGTCGCCCTCGGCCGCCATCAGTGCGAGCGCGGTGCCGAGCATCGTGCCCCCGATGCAGTAGCCGACCGTGTCGATCTTCGTCTCGCCGGTGGCCTGCTCGACCTTTTCGAGCGCCGTGAAGAGACCTTTGCGGATATAGTCCTCGAAGCTCGCATCCTTCAGCTCCGGGCCCGGATTGACCCAGCTGATGAGGAAGACGGTGAACCCCTGTTCCACGAGCCAGGCGATCATCGAGCTCTTGGCGCGCATGTCGAGGATGTAGAACTTGTTGATCCAGGGCGGCGCGATGAGCAGGGGGCGCTTTCGCACCTTCTCCGTCGCGGGCGCGTACTGGATCAGCTCCATCACCTCGTTCCTGAAGATCACCTGGCCCGGCGTGGCGGCGAGGTCCTTGCCGACCTCGAAGCCCTCCATGTCGGTCTGCGACAGGGCGAGCCGGCCCTGGCCGCGTTCGAGATCGCGCACCAGGTTCATGAGGCCGCGCGTGAGGTTCTCCCCGCGCGTCTCGTAGGTCTCGCGGATCACCTCGGGGTTGGTCAGCGCGAAATTCGTCGGCGCCATCGCGTCGACGATCTGACGGGTCACGAACTCGGCCTTGCGCTTGGTGGCCTCGTCCACGCCCTTCACGCCGGAGACGAGACCCATCAGGAAGCGCTGATTGAGCAGGTAGCTCTGCTTGATCGCGTCGAAGACCGGATGCTCGCTCCACTCCTTCGCGCGCCAGCGCTTGTCGCCCTTCTCCGGCTCGACGGCGGGCTTGGCCTCCCCGCTCATGAGCCGGCCCATCGTGCCCGACCACAGATCCATGTAGCCGCGATAGAGATCGGCCTGTGACTGCATCAGCAGCTCGGGATCGGACAGGATGTTCTCCCACACCTGCAGCATCTCCGGCCCGGCATGCAGCGGATCGGCCTGCGGGAGCATGGACTGGTCGCCCTCCAGCGACTTCCTCATCACGTCGGAGAGCACCTTCTGGCTCTTCAGCGCCGATTGCATGAGATTGCGCGACAGCTCCTCGAGCCGCTTCACGTCCTCCACCGGGATCTCGGGCAGCGCGCCATAGGCGAAGGGCGAGGAGGCGATCTCCGCCCCCGGAGGCATCGCTCCGGTCTCGGGCGCCTCGGCTCTGGGCGAGACGGCGGCCTTGGGCGACTTCGTCGCCGTCTTGCGCCTGGCGGCCGGCTTCGTCCTGGCCTTGCTCGCGGACTTGGCACCGGATTTCGCGCCGGATTTCACGCCGGACTTCGCTGCGGACTTCGCGGTGGCCCTGGCCTTGCCGGGTTGCTTGGAGGCAGAGGGTTTCCGGCGCGCCGGGCGGGCGGGGGAGTCTTTTTCCGGACGGTCGCTGTCTGCCATGATGATTGCCTTCTTCGGTGGAGGTGACAGGGCGCAGGTGCAGCGTATAGAAAGCTCAAAGCGCGTCCAATCGACGGGAGGCCGCATTTGAGATTTTTTCACCGCGCCGGACTGGGCGCCGCGGCGCTCGCGGGGGCGGCGCTGTCGGCCTGCACGACCGATGAGGCTGCCGAGCCGGGCTGGCTCGACGTGCGCGCGGCCGAGGCCGCGGCGCACGCGCCCCCTGCCCATGTCCCGCTGCATCTGCTGCCCGCGGCCGAGATCATCGAGGTGCGCGCCACCACCCGCAGGCTGATGGAAGCCGGGGCTTACGTGCGCGGGCGCGCCGAGGAGATCGCGGAACGCGACGTGGACACCGGCGCGTTCGTGCGCGAGTCGCTGCAGCGCGGAACCCCGCCGGAGGGCGGCTCGCGCTAAGCAGCGGCAGAGAATCTTCGTATCATCGGCCCATTCGGGCTCCATCCGATCTGTAGAGGAACACGCCATGTCCGACGGCCGCGCGCTCGACCGCCTCGCCTTCGAAGCCCTCAACGCCGCCGAGCTGGCCGCCATCGCCGCAGAGCGCCTGGCCGGCCGCGGCGACAAGACCGCCGCCGACCAGGCCGCGGTCGACGCCATGCGCAAGGGGCTCAATGCCATGTCCATGCGCGGACGCATCGTCATCGGCGAGGGCGAGCGCGACGAGGCGCCCATGCTCTATATCGGCGAGGAGGTCGGCAGCGGGGAGGGCCCCGAGATCGACATCGCGCTCGATCCCCTCGAAGGCACCGGCCTGACGGCCCGCGGCATGCCCAATGCGCTCGCGGTGCTCGCGATCGCGCCGCGCGGCGGCCTGCTGCACGCGCCGGACACCTACATGGACAAGATCGCCATCGGCCCGGGCTATCCCGAAGGCGTCATCGACCTCGACGCCTCGCCCTCCCAGAACGTCAAGGCGCTCGCGCGCGCAAAGGGCGTCGATGTACGCGACATCACGGCCTGCGTCCTGGAACGCGACCGTCACGAAGACATCATCGCCGACATCCGCAAGGCCGGCGCGCGCATCGAGCTGATCCCGGACGGCGACGTCGCCGGGGTCATTTCCTGCGCCGATCCCGATGGCGGGCCGGACATCTATATCGGCCGCGGCGGCGCGCCCGAGGGGGTGCTCGCGGCCGCCGCGCTGCGCTGTCTCGGCGGCCAGATGCAGGCGCGCCTGCATTTCCGCACCGACGAGGAACGCAAGCGGGCGGAGAAGACCGGCATTTCCGATCTCGACCGCAAGTACACCCACGCCGAGCTCGCCTCGAAGGACTGCGTCTTCATCGCGACCGGCGTGACCGAGGGGCTGATGCTCAACGGCGTGCGCCGCGGGCCGGATTACGTCGCCACCGAAAGCCTCGTGCTCTCCTCGGTCACCGGCTCGCGCCGGATCGTGGAAACGCGCCGGCCGCTGTGACCGGGCTGCTCGCACCCGCAGCGGCCGCCAGCGGCGCTCTGTTCGGGGTCGAGCGTTCGCTGGGCGGAAAGCGCTGGCAGCTCGCCGAGGCCGACGACCGGCTCGTCGGGGAGATCGTGCGTGCCACCGGCTGCCCGGACGCGCTCGCGCGTCTGATGGCCTCGCGCGGAATCGACGCGGCCGCCGCGCCCGGCTTTCTCGCCCCGCGCCTGCGCGACGCCTTCCCGGACCCGTCCCGCTTTGCCGACATGGACAAGGCGGCCGGCCTGATCTGGGATGCAGTCGAGGCGAAGCGGCGCATCGCCCTGTTTGCCGACTACGATGTCGACGGGGCAACCTCCGCCGCCCAGCTCGTGCGCTGGCTGCGCGCGGTCGGCCACGACCCGCTGGTCTACATCCCCGACCGGATCGAGGAGGGCTACGGCCCGAACGCGGCCGCCTTCGCCCGGCTGAAGGAGCAGGGGGCCGAACTCGTCGTCACGCTCGATTGCGGCGCGGCCGCGCTCGAACCGCTCGAGGCCGCCCGCTCGCTCGGCCTCGCCGTCGTCGTCGTGGACCACCACATGATGAAGCAGGAGGTTCCGCCCGCCGCCGCCCTCGTCAATCCGAACCAGCCCGGCGACGAATCCGGCTGCGGGCACATGGCCGCGGCCGGCGTGACCTTCGTCCTGCTCGCGGCGCTGAACCGGGAGGGGCGCCGGCGCGCCGCGTTCCGGGGCGACGAGCCGGACATCATCGCGCTCGCCGATCTCGCCGCGCTCGGCACGATCTGCGACGTGGTCCCGCTCACCGGCATCAACCGCGCGCTCGTGGCCCAGGGGCTCAAGGTGATGAGCGGCTGGGCCAAGCCCGGCCTGGCTGCGCTGGCCGAGGTCGCGGGCCTGGAAGGTCCCGCCTCGCCCTACCATGCCGGCTTCCTGATCGGCCCGCGGATCAATGCCGGCGGGCGCGTCGGCAAGTCCGATCTCGGCGTGCGGCTCCTGTCCACCGAGGATGCGGGCGAGGCGCGCCGCATCGCGCTCGAGCTCGACGCGCTCAATGCCGAGCGCCGCGCCATCGAGGCCGACGTGCTCGAGGCCGCGATCGCGCAGGTCGAGGCGGCCGGCGCCGGCGGGGACTCACCGCTCCTGCTCGCGGCCGGGCCGAACTGGCATCCCGGCGTCATCGGCATCGTCGCCGGCCGGCTGAAGGAGCGCTTCAACCGGCCCGCCCTGGTCGTCGGCCTCGACGAGGCCGGGCTCGGCAAGGGCTCGGGGCGCTCGGTCGCCGGGGTCAATCTCGGCGCCGCGGTCGCGGCGGCGCACGAGGCGGGACTTCTGATCGCCGGGGGCGGCCACCCCATGGCGGCCGGCCTCACCATCGCGGCCGACCGGCTGGAGGACTTCCGCGCCTTCATGACCGAGCGCCTCATGGGCGAATGGAAAAGCGCCGACGAGGCGCGCACCGCCCGCTTCGACGGCGTGCTCTCGCCCTCGGCCGTCACCTTCGAGTTCTGCGAGGCGCTGGCCCTCGCCGCGCCCTACGGGGCGGGCCATCCCGAGCCGCGATTCGCGTTCGCGGACCTGCGCCGCACCTATGCCGAGCGGGTCGGCAGCGACCATGTGCGCTTCGCCTTCGAGGGCGCGGGCGGCGGGCGGCTCTCCGGCATCGCCTTCCGCTGCGCCGACGCGCCGATCGGCCAGGCGCTGCTGTCGGGCGGAGAGGGGCCGTGGCACGCCGCGGGGCGCCTGAAGGCCAGCGACAACCGCTTCGGCCGCAAGGCGGAATTCCACCTGGAAGACCTCGCCCCGGCGCGCTGAACTCTTGCAGCTTTTTCTTCACGAGCCGCTTGCATCGCGGAATCGGCGCCGATATATACCGGGCCTCGCGAGACAGCGGGCCCTTCGTCTATCGGTTAGGACGCCAGGTTTTCAACCTGGAAAGAGGGGTTCGATTCCCCTAGGGCCTGCCACTCGCGCTTTCCCCACACCGGCAGCCTGCCCCTTCCGGGACCATCCGCCTCGGGCCAGCCCGCGCGTTGCGCCGGCCCTTTGCGCGTGCCCGAACCGCGGCGCGCCAGGCCGTCTGCGGCCGAACAGGGTATGGCATGGCTCGCCGGGCTTCCGGGGGCGTGTGCGCCTCAGGCGCGCGGCTGCAGCGCCGGGTGCCCGTTCGCGTGCGCGCTCAGCCAGTCGTGGAGGAGGGGGCTGGCCGAGCACAGGCCCTCGCACACGCCGGTGATCTCGCCGAGCGCCGCGCCGTCCCCGTGCCCGTTGACGAGATCGGCATAGCTCAGGGCATGGCCCTCGCTGTGGTGATTGCTGTCGTGGCCGGTCAGCAGGATCTGCACATCGCCGTGCCGGGCGTCGTCCCAGATCCGGTCCATCAGCGCGGAGACGGTGCGCGGCGGACCCTCGATCAGCAGCAGGAAATGCGCGTCGAGGCGCAGGAGGAAGGAGGTCACGCCGAGCTTCGAATTGTTGTCCCGCCAACTCGCAACCAGCTCGCTCATCTCGAGCGAACCGAAGCCGCGGCTGGGTTGTGAGGCATAGATAATTCGAAACACAGGATACGTGCTGGACCGCGGTTCACGCCGAGCGGCCCAGTGCCGGTCGACCCTTTAAATCCAACACGTTCCCGTGAAGAGCGAAACCACTACTTGTACTGCTGAACGTGTTCAGCAAATACTCAGGCCGTCGCCCGCGCCCGCTCCAGGGCTTCGCGGATCAGCGTGTGGGCCCGGTCGACCCCGTGCCAGCCGCCGATCTTCACCCACTTGCGCGGTTCGAGATCCTTGTAGTGCTGGAAGAAGTGGGTGATGCGCGCGAGCTGGGCCTGGTGGACGTCGCTATAGTCCCGGATCTCGTCGTAGAAGGGGGTGAGCTTCTGGTGCGGCGCGGCGAGGATCTTCTCGTCCTGCCCGCTCTCGTCCTCCATCAGCAGCACCCCGATCGGGCGGGCGCGCACCACGCAGCCCGGCACCAGCTCGGTCTGGCCGAGCACCATGACGTCGATCGGGTCGCCGTCGTCGGACAGGGTGTGCGGCATGAAGCCGTAATTGCACGGATAGCGCATCGGCGTGTGCAGGAAGCGGTCGACGAACACCGTGCCGGAGGCCTTGTCCATCTCGTACTTGACCGGCTGGCCGCCGACGGGGACCTCGACGATCACGTTGATGTCCTCGGGCGGGTTCTGGCCGGCGATGATCTTGTCGAGACGCATGGGAGGGCTCCGTATCCTGATTTGGCGCGGAAGAAACGCCGCCAGGCCAGCGGTTTCAAGCCTTTTGTGCGCTGCAGCAGGGAGCTTTTGCACCTGCGGGCGCGGTCTGGACAAGGCGATTGCGCGCTCCGGCGCGCGCGGCTAGCTTGCCCGCCATGATACGCTTCATCGCTCTCAGCCTCGCCCTCGTCCTCACTGCCGGTCCCGTCGCGGCGCAGATCGGCGACGGCGCGCCGCCCGCCGACCCGGCCGCCCGCGACGCCGTGGTCGAGTATGGCGGGCCGGAGACCGTCGTCATCGAGACCGACGAGGGCCCGGTCAGCTTCACCGTCGAGATCGCGGCCACCGAGCCCGCCCGCCAGCGCGGGCTGATGTGGCGCGAGGAGCTCGCCCCGGACGCGGGCATGCTGTTCGATTTCGCCACCGTGCGGCCTGTCTCGATCTGGATGCGCAACACGCTGATCCCGCTCGACATCATCTACATCCGCCAGGACGGCACGATCGCGAAGATCATCGCGCACGCCCAGCCGCTGTCGGAACGCCAGCTGCTGTCGGGCGTTCCCGTCCGCTCCGTGCTGGAGATCAATGCCGGGCGCGCCGCCGAGCTCGGAATCGAGCCGGGAGACCTCGTGCGCCACGCCTGGTTCGGCACCGCGCAGGCGCCCGCCGGCCCGGACGCCGCGGACGCCGGCACGGACGGCGAGGCGCAGCCGCAAGAGGGCTGAGGCGCTTGCGCGCGCGGGCGTTGATGCCTAAACCCTTCAGCGACAATTCGGGGCGTAGCGCAGCCTGGTAGCGCATCTGCTTTGGGAGCAGAGGGTCGCGTGTTCGAATCACGCCGCCCCGACCAGTCTTCCGCCGGGCCGAGCGCCCGCCGGCCCGGTGTGGATCCTGTGACGAGACGAGTGATGTTCGCGAAAATCTACCGCCCCTCGAAGACGGCCATGCAGTCCGGCCGCGCCAAGTCCCAGCACTGGCTGCTCGAATTCGAACCCTCCCAGGCCAAGCGGCCCGACCCGCTGATGGGCTGGTCGCAGGGCGGGGACACGCGCCGCCAGATCCACCTCAAGTTCGAGACCAAGGAAGAGGCGATCGCCTACGCCCAGCGCTACGGCATCCCCTTCCAGGTGCGCGATGCGCGCGAGACGCCGCGCAAGATCAAGCCCTACGCCGCCAATTTCTCCTACGACCGGAAGGTGCCCTGGTCGCACTAGCCGGCCGCGGCCGCAGGGCCCCGTAGCTCAACCGGATAGAGCGCTCGCCTTCTAAGCGAATGGTTGCAGGTTCGAGTCCTGCCGGGGTCGCCATCCTTTCCGATTCCCCCTTGCATCGGCCCGGTCGGGCCTCGCCGGCGCGGCGGGCAGGCGGTCGCGCTTGCGAACCCTGACGGGTTCGATTCAGGGGAAACCCTTGCCGGCGTCCAGACGTTGTCCCTGACGCGATACGGGCAGGCCCTCGCTGCGGGCGTGCCGCAGCAGACAGGCAGGTCCCATGGCCGGCAAGGACGACCCCACCACCGCGCAGGTCCGCAAGGGCAAGCATGTCAGGCGCCCGGGAGAGCCGGTCGTGGAGAACGAGCCGGCCGCGAGCCCGCTCGGCACCGACGACGAGGCCGCCGGCCGGCCGCCCGGACCGGAACGGGTGAAATCGGCGGTCGAGGACGATCCGCGCATGGATGCGCCCGCCAGCCGCGTCGACCGGCCCGCGCTGCGCCCGACCCCCTATGCCTGGATCGGGCTCGCCGCCTTCGCGGCCTTCGCCGCTCTCCTGATCGCCGCCCTGATGCTGGGCTAGGCGCCGAGCGCGCGCTCGAGATCGGCCCACAGGTCCTCGACATCCTCCAGCCCGATGGAAAAGCGCAGCAGCGCACCGCGCTCGCGCCAGGGGACCGCGGTGCGCACCAGCTGGCGGTCGCAGGGCAGGACGAGGCTCTCGTACCCGCCCCAGGAAAAGCCGAGCCCGAACAGCTCCAGCGCATCGGCCACGGCCTCGCCCTCGCGCGGGCCGCGATCCTTCAGCACCACCGAGAAGCACCCCGCCGGCGCGGAGAACTGCTTCTTGAACAGCGCGTTGTCCGGGGATGATTCGAGCGCCGGATGAAGCACGCGCGCGACGGCCGGATGCGCCTCGAGCCGCCTTGCCAGATCCAGCCCGGACCTTCCGCACCGCTCCAGGCGCACCGACAGTGTGCGCAGCCCGCGCAGCGCCATGAAGGCATCGTCGGGAGACACGTGCGCGCCGTAGAGCTGGGCGTGCGCGGCCACGCGCCGGGCATTCTCCCCGCGCGCCGCGACGCAGCCCATCAGAAGATCGGAATGCCCGCCGACATACTTGGTCAGCGACTGCGCCGCGTAATCTACTCCGAGATCGAGGGGGTTCATCAGGTAGCCGGCGCTCCAGGTGTCGTCGATCACCGTGGCCACCCCGCGCGCCTTCGCCGCCTTCGCGATGGCCGGCACGTCCTGCACCTCGAAGGTCAGCGAGCCCGGCGATTCCAGCAGGATCATCCGGGTTTCCTCGCCGATGAGGTCGGCGATGCCCGCGCCCGCACGCGGATCGTAATAGCGCGGCGTCACGCCCAGGCGCGGCAGCTCCTCGTCGCAGAACCGGCGCACCGGCTTGTAGACGCTGTCCACGATCAGCGCGTCGCCGGGCTCCTCGATGGCGCTGCGGATCGCCAGAACCACGCCCGCGAGCCCGGAGGGGGCGAGGCTCACGCCGTCGGCCCCGTAGAGCCCCTCGAGCGCCTCGGTCAGCGCCGTGTTGGGGCTGAGACCGCCGCGCGCATAGGTGCGCTGGCCCTGCGAGGGGGCATAGAGTTCGGCCGAGCTGGCCGCGAGCACGGTCGAGGCGCGTTCCACCGGCGCGTTCACCGGCCCGGCCGCACGGGCGGGCCGCCCCGCATGGATGAGACGCGTATCCCGTTTCATGTCGACGAATCCTTCCCTCTCCGGTAAACCTTGAAAGACCTTACGCAAACGCGCTGACCAAGGGCAGGGCCCCCGTGTCGCCATTCTCGCTGATCGACCTGTTCCGCCTGCGCAACCTCACGCGCGGGGCCGTCACCTTTGCGCTGGGCTTTAGCGTATCGCAGAGCGAACTAGAAGAACGCGCCACCACGCTCGCCGAGATCCGCGACCGGGGCCAGCTTCACTGCGGCGTCGACGAGGGCCTGCCCGGCTTCGCCACGCGCGGCGAGGATGCGCGCTGGACGGGGTTCGAGGCCGATCTGTGCCGCGCCTACGCCGCCGCCTTCCTCGGCAGCGAGCGGCGCGTGCGTTTCGTGCCTCTGACCACGAGCGAGCGCTTCGAGGCCCTGATCGACGGCCGGGTCGACGTGCTGGTGCGCAATACCAGCTGGACCTTCGCGCGCGACGCGGAGATGCCGGTCACCTTCGCCGGGATCTATTACTTTGACGGGCAGGGCTTCCTGGTCCCGGCCGATCTCGGCGTGTCCAGCGTGCGCGAGCTCGACGGGGCGCGCATCTGCGTGCAGCGCGACACCACGACGGCGCTCAATCTGACCGACTACGCGCAGACCTATGCCGTCACCTTCACCCTCGTGGAGGTCGACACCGCCGAGGAGGGGCTGACGCGCTACCAGGCCGGCGAGTGCGACGCCTACACCAACGACATCTCCTCGCTCGCGGGCCTGCGCCTGGCGCTCGAGGACCAGACCGCCCACGTCCTCCTGCCCGAGGTGATCTCCAAGGAGCCGCTCGGCCCGGTGGTCAGGAGCGGCGATCCCGGCTTCGCCGAGGCGGTACGCTGGGTGCTCTTCGCGCTCATCGCCGCGGAGGAGTACGGCGTGACGGCGGAAAACGCCGCCGCCCTCGCGCAGGAAAGCCCGAACCCGGAGATTCGCCGCCTGCTCGGCGGGGAGGGCGCCATCGGGGACGCGGTCGATCTCGACGACGAGTTCGCCCTGAGGGCCATCGCCAGCGTCGGCAATTACGGCGAATTGTTCGCGCGCCATCTCGGCCGCGACAGCCCGCTGAACCTGCGCCGCGGCCTCAATGCCCAGTGGACGCAGGGCGGGCTGATGTACGCGCCGCCTTTCAGGTGATCTCGGGTCCTGCCGGGGTGAAAGCGTTTCGTCCCGGAAGAGGCTAGCCCTCCATCCACCCCGGCACCGGCAGCCCCTTCTGCTTGAGGAATTCCGGGTTGTAGAGCTTGGACTGGTAGCGCGAGCCGTGATCGCACAGCACGGTGACGATGGTCTTGCCGGGCCCGAGCTTGCGCGCGAGGCGGATGGCGCCGGCGATGTTGATGCCGGCCGAGCCTCCCAGGCACAGGCCTTCCTCGCGGACGAGGTCGAACAGGATTTCCAGCGCCTCCTCGTCGGGAATGCGGAAGGCCTCGTCGACCTCGATGCCTTCCAGATTCGCCGTGATGCGGCTCTGGCCGATGCCTTCGGTGATGGACGTGCCGTCCGCCTTGAGCTCGCCGTGGGCGTAATAGCCGTAGAGCGCGGCGCCGCCGGGATCGGCGAGACCGATCGTGACGTCGCGGCTGCGCTCCTTCATCGCCATCGACACGCCCGCGAGCGTGCCGCCCGAGCCAACCGCGCAGATGAAGCCGTCGAGCCTGCCGCCGAGCTGGTCCCAGATCTCCGGCCCCGTGGTCTCGTAATGGGCCTGGCGGTTGGCGACATTGTCGAACTGGTTCGCCCAGATCGCGCCGTTGGGCTCGGTCTCGTTGAGCTCCTCGGCGAGGCGCCCGGAATAGCGCGCATAATGGTTCGGGTTGGCGTAGGGGACCGCGTCGACCTCGATCAGCTCCGCGCCCATCAGCCGGATCGCATCGCGCTTCTCCTTGCTCTGTGTGCGCGGGAAGACGATCACGGTGCGGTAGCCGAGCGCGCTTGCCACCATGGCGAGCCCGATGCCGGTATTGCCGGCCGTGCCTTCCACGATCGTGCCGCCGGGCTTCAGCAGGCCCTTCCTCTCGGCGTCGCGGATGATCCCGATCGCGGCGCGATCCTTCACCGAGCCGCCCGGATTGAGGAACTCGGCCTTGCCGTAGATCTCGCAGCCGGTGATCTCGGAGGCCTTCTTCAGCCGGATCAGCGGGGTGTTGCCGATGAGGTCGATGACGGAGGGAACGGTATCGGGGCGGCTCATGGCACTCTCCTTCCTGCAGGCCGCGCAAAGCTAGGGCGGCGGGCGCCCGCCTGCAATGTGCCGCGCTGATGCTGCACGTCCTCGTGATCCGCCCGGCGGGCCGGCGCGTATGCACCTGCAGACAAGCCGGCGAGCCCCATGACCCTGATCGACGACGGCCTCCTCCTCGACCATGCCTCCGGCGCGGCCCCGGCCGCGCTGAGCGCGCTCGCGCTCGCCCAGGCCGAGCTGAGGCCGGAGGCGGCCCGGCGGCTGGGCCTCGCGGAGGCCGCGCTCGGCGCGCTGCTCGAGGGCGAATCGCCTGCGCGGCTCGATCCCGAAGCCCGCTCGCGCCTGCTGGCCCGCCTGGAAGGCGCGCCTCAGGATGTCCCGGTCGCGGCGCCGCGGCGCGCGCCGGACGACGCGCTGCCCGGCGCGCTGCGGGCCCATCTGAGCGGGAACGGCGCGCTCGGCTGGCGCAAGCGCGCCGGCGGGCGCGGCGAGATCCGCCTCGAGACCCTGTGCGAACCCGGCGTCGAGGCCGCCCTGATCCGGCTGGAGCCGGGCCGCACGATCCCGCGCCACGATCACGGCGGGGAGGAATACACGCTCGTCCTGTCGGGCGCCTTCTCCGACGAGCGCGCGCTCTACCGGCGCGGCGATGTGTGCACCGGCGGGCCGGGCGAGACCCACACCCCGCGCGTGGAGGGCGAGGAGACCTGCATCTGTCTCATCGTCAGCCTCGGGCGGATGAAGTTCGAGAACCCGCTGATCGCCCTCTACGACCGCTTTCTCGCCAGACGTTCCTGAACCCGCAGCAAGACGGATACTCCCCATGACCACGCTCATCTTCGGCGCCACCGGCGGTGTCGGTTCCGCGCTCGCCCGCCGGCTTTGCGAGGCCGGCGAGTCCCTGTTCCTCACCGGGCGCGACGAGGAGGCGCTCTCGACGCTCGCCGAGGAGACCGGCGCGCGCTCGACGACCTGCGACGTGCTCGACACCGGCGAGATCGAGGCCGCGGTCGAGGCGGCCAACGCGGACGGCGATCTCTCCGGTCTCGTCTTCGCGGTCGGCTCGATCGATCTCGCCCCGCTGAGGAAGACCGATCGCGACAGCTTCCACAAGGTCTTCGACCTCAATGCCGCGAGCGCGGCGGAGGCCCTGCGCCTCGCCGAGAAGCCGCTCAAGGAGAACCGGGGCGCTGCCGTGCTGTTCTCCACGGTCGCGGTCCAGCAGGGCTTCATGAGCCACGCGCTCATCTCCGCGGCCAAGGGCGCGGTGGAGGGCCTGACCCGCGCGGTGGCGGCGGAGTGGGCGCCGAAGGCGCGCATCAACGCGATCGCGCCGAGCGTGCTCGATACCGGCATCGCGCAGAAGGTGCTCACCAGCGAGAAGATGCGCGAGGGGCTCGCCCAGATGCACCCCATCCAGCGCATCGGCGAGGCCGACGATGTGGCCGCGATGGCGCAATTCCTCCTGAGCCGGGACTCCGGCTGGATCACCGGACACGTCTTCCCCGTTGACGGGGGACGCAAGTCGGTCCGCACGAGAGGATAGGTCATGCTCCGCGCCGTTTTCGCCGCATCCCTGCTCGGTCTTGCCGGGCCCGCCTTCGCCCGGGAGGGCGATGGCCCCCGCGAGGCCGGATACCGCCCCGCCGACGGCGAGCGCATCGTGTTCGACGTCTATCGCGAGGGCAGCGAGTTCGGCGTCCACGAACTGCAATTCTCCCGTGACGGCGACGGCGATCTCACCGTGGAGATCGCCATCCGCCTGCGCGCCGGCTTCGGGCCGATCACCGTGTTCCGCTACGAGCACGACTCCACCGAGGTCTGGCGCGAGGAGGACCTGGTCTCGCTCGCCGCGCGCACGCTGAAGGACGGGGAGGTCTACGAGATCTCCGCCGCGCTGCACGAGGGCGCGCTGCGGGTCGAGGGCGAAAGTCCGCAACAGGGAGCGTTCGAGACCTCCTATCCGGGAGGCACCCTGCCGTCCTCGCACTGGCACGGCTACCCGGCCGGAACCCTCACGCTGCTCAACACCGAGTTCGGCACCCCGCTCGAGGCGGTCGTCGACTATGTCGGGCGCGAGGAGATCGAGGCGGACGGAACGACGATCCCGGCGCACCGCTACCGCCTCAGCTCGAGCCTCGAACTCGATCTGTGGTACGACGAGACCGGACGCTGGGCCGGCTGCGCCTTCCGCGCGCGCGGTCAGGACATCCGCTATGTGCGCCGCTTCGATCCCGTGGAAGGCCCGTCCAGCTGATGGCCACGCTCCGCCTCGTCCTCGGCGACCAGCTCACGCGCGGCCTCGCCAGCCTGCGCGACCGGGAGGAGGGCGATCTCGTCCTGATGGCCGAGGTCGGCGAGGAAGCCAGCTACGTGCGCCATCACAGGAAGAAGATCGCCTTCATCTTCAGCGCGATGCGCCATTTTGCCGATTCGTTGCGCGAAGACGGGTTCGAGGTCCGCTACACGAAGATCGACGATCCCTCCAACGCCAACGCGCTGAAGGGCGAGGTGCAGCGCGCCCTCAACGAGCGCGGCCCGTTCGAGCGCCTGGTGGTGGTCGAGCCCGGCGAGTGGCGCCTGCTGCAGGAGATGAAGGCCTGGCAGGACGATCTCGGCCTCGCCGTCGAGATCCGCCGCGACGACCGCTTCATCGCCACGAGGGAGCGCTTCGACGCCTGGGCCTCGGGCCGCAAGCGCCTGACCATGGAGTATTTCTACCGCGATCTCAGGAAGGAGACCGGCCTGCTCATGGAGGACGGCGAGCCGGCCGGCGGGCAGTGGAATTACGACAAGGAGAACCGCGAGCCGCTGCCCGGGAATGTCGACATCCCCGAACGCCCCGTCATCGAGCCCGACGCGATCACCGTCGAGGTCATCGAGACGGTGAGATCCCGCTTCGGCGATCATTTCGGCGATCTCGAACCGTTCGGCTACGCGGTCACGGCGAAGGATGCCGAAGCCCAGCTCGACTGGTTCCTCGAGCACGCCCTGCCGCGCTTCGGCGACTACCAGGACGCCATGGCGAGGGGCGAGGCCTTCCTCTTCCACTCCGTGATCTCGATCTATCTCAATTGCGGCCTGCTCGATCCGCTGACCGTGTGCCGGCGTGCCGAGAAGGCGTATGAGGACGGCCACGCCCCGATCAACGCGGTGGAGGGCTTCATCCGCCAGATCCTGGGCTGGCGCGAATTCGTGCGCGGCATCTACTGGCGCTTCATGCCGGACTACCGCAAGCGCAATGCCCTCGGGGCGACGCGCCCGCTGCCCGGCTTCTACTGGACCGGCGACACCGCGATGGCCTGCATCGCCGACTGCGTGGACACCACCCGCAAGCACGCCTACGCCCATCACATCCAGCGCCTGATGGTGACGGGCAATTTCGCCCTGCTCGCCGGCATCCATCCCGACGAGATCAACGAATGGTATCTCGCCGTCTATGCCGACGCCTACGAGTGGGTCGAGGCGCCCAACACGCACGGCATGGCGATCTTCGCCGATGGCGGCATCATGGCGACCAAGCCCTATGCCGCGAGCGGGGCCTATATCGACCGGATGAGCGACTACTGCGCCTCCTGCCGCTACGACGTGAAGGCCAGGACCGGCGAAACCGCCTGTCCCTTCAACTATCTCTACTGGAATTTCCTGATCGAGAACGAGGCCCGGCTGCGCGGCAATCACCGCCTCGCCATGATCTACAAGACGCTCGACCGCATGGACGAGGACAGGCGCGAGGCCGTCAAACGTGATTCAGAGCGCTTCTTCGAGGAGATCGGCATTGCCGACAAGCGAAGGGAGATCACCCGTGAACCCGCGCCCCTGCGTTAAGTCCGACGGCGTTGCCTGGATCACCGGCGGCAGTTCCGGCATCGGCCGCGCGCTCGCCCTGCAGCTCGCCCGGCAGGGCTGGCAGGTCGTCGTCTCCGCGCGGTCGAAGGCCGATCTCGACGCCGTCGCCGAAGCGGGTGAAGGTCCGGGCGCGATCCATGCCGCCCCGCTCGACGTCACCGACGCGGCGGCCGTGGCCGAGACCGTCTCGCGCATCGAGGCGCAGCACGGGCCGATCGCGCTCGCCGTGCTCAATGCCGGCATCTACCGGCCGATCCGCGCCGAGGCGCCGGACTACGCCGACTACGCGGCGACCTTCGCGGTCAATCTGAACGGCACGGCGGCCTGCGTCTGCGCGCTCGCCCCGCGCATGGTGAAGCGGGGCAGGGGCCAGATCGCCATCGTCTCCTCGGCCACCGCCTTCGGCGGCATGCCGACCGCCTCGGCCTACGGGGCGAGCAAGGCGGGCCTCGTCAACATGGCCGAGTGCCTGCGCATCGAGCTCCACCGCCACGGGATCCTCGTCCAGGTCGTGACGCCGGGCTTCGTCGACACCCCGGCCCAGGAGGAGACCGAGTTTCCCAAGCCCTTCATGATCGGCCCGGAAAACGCCGCGAAACGCATGGTGAAGGGCTTCGCGAGCAAGCGGTTCGAGATCACCTTCCCGCGCCGCTTCACCTGGATGCTGAAGGCGGTCTATGCCCTGCCGGCGGGCTGGTACATCCCGCTGGTCAGGAAGCAGACGGGGTGGGGGAAGGCGGCAGACTGACGCGAGGGGCCTACCCCTTCTGCACCGCGAACTGCCCCACATCGATGCGGCCCGTCCGGAAGCCCGCCTCGCAATAGGCGAGGTAGAACTCCCACATGCGCTTGAAGCGCTCGTCGAAGCCCATCGGGCGGATTTCCTCCCAGGCGTCCTGGAAGCGCTCCAGCCAGCGGTGCAGCGTCTCGGCATAGTCGAGGCGGAACATCTCGCGCCCGGCATCCTTCAGCCCGGCCATGTCGAACTGCGCCTTCAGCGTCTCCACGCTCGGCAGGATGCCGCCGGGGAAGATGTAGCGCTGGATGAAGTCGGCGCGCTTGCGATAGCTCTCGAACAGGTCGTTGCGGATGGTGATGATCTGCAGGCCCGCCCTGCCGCCGGGTTTGAGCACCTCGGCGACCTTGGAGAAGAAGCTCGGCCAGTACTCCTCGCCGACCGCCTCGAACATCTCGATCGAGGCGACCGCGTCATAGCGCCCGGTCTCGTCGCGATAGTCCTGCAGCTTGATGTCCACCAGGTGGGTGAGCTGGTGCTTCTCCATGCGCTCGATCGCGTAGTCGCGCTGGCTCGGCGACAGGGTGAGGCAGGTCACCCGGGCCCCGACCTCCTTCGCGGCGTACTCGGCAAAGCCGCCCCAGCCGCAGCCGATCTCCAGCACGTGATCGCCCTTCTTCAGGTCGATCGAGCGCGCGAGCGCGGCGTATTTCTCGCGCTGCGCGTCCTCCAGCGACTGGTCGGGCGTGGCGAAACGCGCCGAGGAGTAGGTCATGGAGGGGTCGAGCCAGAGTTCGTAGAAATCGTTGCCGAGATCGTAGTGGGCCTCGATATTGCGGCGCGCCCCGCGCCTGGTGTTCGGGCGCAGGCGGTGGATCATCCAGTTGACGAACCGCGTCACCGGCCCGCCCCTGGTCACCCCGTCCATGGAATCCAGGTTGGCCGAGAGCACTTCGAGCACGCGGGAGATCTCCGGGCTCGTCCACAGCCCTTCCATATAAGCCTCGCCGAAGCCGACATCGCCGCCGGAGAGGACCTTGCGCACGACGGCGTAGTCGCGGATCTCCAGCCGCGCTTTCGGGCCCGCCTCGCGGCCGGAGAATTCCAGCGTGCGGCCGTCGGGCAGGACCAGGGTGAGGGCGCCCCGGCGGATCTTGGTCAGCTGCTTGAGCCCCAGCTTGAACAGGCGGGGCACGTCGGACAGGCGGGAGATCGTGTCCGGATCGGCCGGGATCGGACCAGGGGAGGCTTGCGCGTCGGTCATGGGCTCTCCTGCTGGGATACGAAGGACAAGTTTAGGCCGAACGGCGCGCCGGGCCAAGGTTTTCCGGGTCCGCTGCGTCGACGCGCCGCCCCCGGCTCGCCTGGCCGGGCGGGGCGGGGCGCGGGTGATAGCGCGCGCCCTTCAGCCACAGCCGCAGCGCCTCGCCATGGATGGCGGCGATCGTCTTCAGCGTCGAGAAGGGCTGGCTCGCGAACAGCGCGAGCAGGGTCGCGCTGGTGAGCGGCCTGCGCTCCAGGGCCATGGTGGCGAGGAAATCCGCGCCGTCCTCGCGCGCCTTGCGGATCACAAGGTGGAAGCGCTCGCCGGGCGGGCGCAGCACGAACTCGTAGCGCCCGGCGACATCGAAGAAGGGCGAGACGTGCAGGACCTTGTCGGCCTCCTGGTGCTGGCGCGGACCGGGTCCGGCCGGCACGACGTAGGCGTGGGCGTCGCCGAACGTGTTGTGGACCTGGTAGATCACGCCGAGGAGGCGATCGCCGGCCTGAGCGAAATAGATCGAGATCGGGTTGAAGACATAGCCCAGCACGCGCGGCGAGCAGAGCAGGAAGATGCGTGCGCGCTCCGCGTCGATCCCCGCCTCGGCGAAGCGTGTCCTGGCCCAGTCGGCGAGCGGGGAGCCGTCGCGGGCTCCGTGATCGTCCTCGCGGAAGCCGAACAGGTTGAACCGCCCGACCGAGAACAGGCGCGATTGCGCACCGGCCTCGCCGAGCCGGTCGAGATCGATCAGCATCATCGCGAGGCGATAGCTGAACCGGTGCCCGAAGGGCTTGAAGCGCTCGTGCACCGTGCGCCCGGCATAGATGGAGGCCGCCGCGCTCATTCGGCTGCCGCGACCGCCGCCGTGCGGCCGTCGCGGGGGCGTTCGCCCCACCGGCCGCCGTCGACATCGCCCTCCGCGAAGGTCCAGGGAATGCGCCCGCCGAGCCGCAGCGCCGCCCGCAGGCCCGAGCGCAGCCCGTCCTCGTGGAAGCCGTAGCCGAGCCAGGCGCCCGCGAACCAGGTGCGGCGCACGCCCTGGATCCGGTTGAAGATGCGCTGCGCGGCGAGGCCCGCGGCGGAGAACTGGGGATGGTCGTACTCGAACCGGCCGAAGACGAGCGCGGGGTCGGGCTCGCGCGACGGGTTCAGCGTCACGAGAAGCGGGGTCTTCGCGTCTATGCCCTGAAGCCGGTTCATGTCGTAGGTCACCGCAGCGGCCGCAGCGTCGTCGTGACGGGTATAGCACCAGGCCGCCCGTGCGCCCGAACGCTTCGGCAGGAAGCTCGTATCGCGGTGAAGCACCGCCGTGTTCGGGGCGTAGGGGATCGCGCCGAGCATCTCGCGCTCGTCGGCATCGGCGTCGGAAAGGAGGCGCAGCGCCTGGTCGCTGTGGCAGGCCAGGATGACCTCGTCGAAGCGTTCCGCGTAGCCGGCCCCGTGGGAGACCAGAACGCCGTCATCGAGCCGGGTGACGCGCCGCGCCGCCGGGGCGAAGCGCACGCCGGCCGCCTCCAGCTCGTCGGCGATGCGCTGGACATAGACCTGGCTGCCGCCCTTCACCGTCTCCCATTTGGGTCGCACGGCATTGACGAGGCGGTGGTTCTTGAAGAAGCGGACGAAGGCTTCCGCCGGGTAGCGCGCCATCTCCGCCTCCGTGGACGACCAGATCGCCGCGCCCATGGGCAGGAGGTAGTTGGTGCGAAAGCGCGTGCCATACCCCTCGCGGTCGAGATACTGGCCGAGGGTGAGGCCGGCAAGGTGCCCGGACTCCAGGTCCGCGATCGCCCGGCCGTTGAAGCGCAGGATCTCGCCCAGCATGGACACGAAGCTCGGCCGGAACAGGTTGCGCTTCTGCGCGAACAGCCCGCTCACCCCGTTCGAGCTCCACTCCACGTCGCCGTCCAGGCTGAAGCCGAAGCTCATGTCGGAGCGGTAAGTGGCGATGTCGAGATGCTCGAACAGCGCGGTGAGATTGGGATAGTTCAGCCGGTTGAAGACGATGAAACCGGTATCGACGTCGATCTTGCGCCCGTCATAGTCGATCCTGACGGTGTTGGCATGACCGCCGAGCCGGTCCTCCTTCTCGAATACGGTGACCTCGTGCACGTCCTTCAGCGCATAGGCCGCGCCGAGGCCGGACACGCCGGCGCCGATCACGGCGATGCGCGAACGGTGATGGAGGATGGGCGCGATGTCGCTCATGCGGCGTCCTTGATCTCGTTCCAGGCCTCGAGCGCGCGCTCGCGGGCCTGCTTGTGGTCGACGATGGGCCGGGGGTAGGTCTTTCCGAGCGTGACGCCGGCTTTCCTCAGCGTTTCCCGGTCGGCCTCCCAGGGCTTGTGGATGAATGCGTCGGGCAGGCCGGCGATTTCGGGCACCCAGCGGCGGACATACCGGCCCTGCGCGTCGAACTTCTCGCCCTGGCTCACCGGATTGAAGATGCGGAAGAAGGGCGCGGCATCGGCCCCCGAACCCGCGATCCACTGCCAGCCGGCCGCGTTGTTGGCGAGGTCGGCATCGACCAGCGTGTGCCAGAACCAGTCCTCGCCGCGACGCCAGTCGATCATGAGGTCCTTCACCAGGAAGGATCCCGCGATCATGCGCACCCGGTTGTGCATCCAGCCCGTCTCCCAGAGCTGGCGCATGCCCGCATCCACGATCGGATAGCCCGTCAGGCCCTTCTTCCACGCGGTGAGCGCGTCCTCGTTCTCCTTCCAGGGAAAGGCGTCGAACTTGTCCTGGTAGTTTTCCTCCGGAAATTCCGGGAAATGGTAGAGGAGATTGTAGCAGAACTCCCGCCAGCCGATCTCGCTCAGGAAGGAGTCCTCGCCCTTCGACAGCGATCCGCCCGCGCGCGCCTTCACGGCATGCCAGACCTGGTGCGGCGAGATCTCGCCATGGTGCAGGTGCGCGGACAGGCCCGAGGTGCCGGCGATGCCCGGCCGGTTGCGCGCGCTGTCGTAATCGGCGATGCGCTCGTCCAGGAAGGTCTCCAGGCGTGTGTGCGCGCCGGCTTCGCCCGGCGTCCAGGTCTCGCGCAGCCCGCCGGCCCAATCCGGCTTGGCGGGCAGGAGGTTCCAGTCGGAGAGCGCGTCGCTTTCCGGAGCGCCGCCGTAGAAGTCCAGCCTCTCCACGCGCGGACCGGGCGCACGCGGATCGCCCTTGGCCTTCAGCGATTTCCAGAACGGGGTGTAGACCCTGTAGGGCTTGCCCTCGTTGGTGGAGATGTCCCAGGGTTCGATCAGCAGGCCCGCGTTGAACGAGCGCACCTCCACGCCGTCCTGCTTCAGCGCCGATTTCAGGCGCGAATCGCGCGCGATCGCCCAAGGTTCGTAGCGCCGGTTCCAATAGACCGCGCTCGCCTGAACCTCGCGGGCGAGGGCGGGGATGATCTCGTCCGCCTTTCCCTTTCCAAGCCAGAGCCTTGCACCGGTTTCTTCAAGGTCTCGCGACAGGCTCTCCAAGCTGTGGTGAAGCCACCAGAGCGAGGCCGGGCCCGGCGCCCAGGCGCCCGGGCTCTCCAGGTCGAGGATGAAGACCGGCAGCACCGGGCGATCGCTGTCGCGCGCGGCGAGCAGGGCCGGATTGTCGGACAGGCGCAGATCCTGGCGGAACCAGACGATGACGGGCTCTCTCGGTTCGGTCATTTCCAGGCGGTCCGGTTCCAGGCAGGGCGGCACCTTGCGGGTGACGCGGGCGTCGTTGTGCAGTACTACGCGCTGGACCGCGCGGCGGATCATCCCCATCTGCGATCGATGCAGCGGGGATGCCTCGCGAAGACAACGGAGCCTGCCTTGAGCGAGAAGCCCAATTCCACCGTCGAGATCGCCCGCCCGGGCGGACCGGCCTACCGGATCGGCAACGACCAGCCGCTGTCCTTCATCGCCGGTCCCTGCGCGATGGAGAGCCGGGAGCACGCGCTGGAGACCGCGCACGCGATCAAGGAGATCGGCGAGCGTCTCGGCGCGAACTTCATCTACAAGACCTCCTACGACAAGGCGAACCGGACGAGCCTGGGAAGCGCGCGCGGCATCGGCCTGGACAAGGCCATGCCGATCTTCGAGGAGATCCGCGACAGGACCGGGCTTCCCGTCCTGACCGACGTGCACACCGCCGAGCAGTGCGCCGGTGTCGGAAAGAGCGTCGACGTCCTGCAGATCCCCGCCTTCCTGTGCCGCCAGACGGACCTGCTGGTCGCCGCGGCCGAGACCGGCCGGGTGATCAACGTGAAGAAGGGCCAGTTCCTGGCGCCCTGGGACATGAAGAACGTCATCGCCAAGGTCACCGGCGCGGGCAATCCCAACGTCTTCGCCTGCGAGCGCGGCGTCAGCTTCGGCTACAACACGCTCGTCTCCGACATGCGCGCGCTGCCGATCATGGCCGAGATCGGCTGCCCGATCGTGTTCGACGCGACCCACTCGGTGCAGCAGCCCGGCGGCCAGGGCGGACGCTCGGGCGGCCAGCGCGAATTCGTGCCGCACCTGGCGCGCGCGGCGGTCTCGATCGGCGTCGCGGCGGTGTTCATGGAAACCCATCCCGATCCCGACAACGCGCCGTCGGACGGGCCGAACATGATCCCGCTGAAGCATTTCGAGGCGCTGTGCGCCGACCTGCTCGAATTCGACCGCCTCGCCAAGTCGAGGAAGCCGGTCTCCTTCGGCTAGGCCGGCGGGACGGGGGAGCGACATGCAGCGCGCCAAGGCCGCCCGCTATCTTCAAGCCATCGCCGGCAAGCATGCCCTGTGCGTCGGCGACGTGCTGCTCGACAGCTTCGTTTACGGCGAGACCCGCCGCATCAGCCGCGAGGCGCCGGTGCCGATCCTTTCGGAGACCCGGCGCTCGGCCATGCTGGGCGGGGCGGGCAATCTCGCGCGCAACGTGGAAAGTCTCGGCGGCCGTCCGGTGCTGATCGGGGTGATCGGCGACGACGGCGAGGGCGAGGCGGTGCGCGCTCTGCTCGGCGATGGTCCGGACAAGGGCGAAAGTCCGGACATTTCCGGTTTGATCGTCGAGCCCGGCCGGCGCACCCCGGCCAAGATCCGCTATGTCGCCAACAACCAGCAGATGCTCTGCGTCGACCGCGACCCCTCCGCGCCCATCGGGGAAGCGACGCAAAATGCCGTTCTGGACGCGGTTCGTGCCCGGATAGCCGGTGCGAGTGTCCTGATACTCTCCGATTACGGCCGCGGAACGGTCACGCCCGCGCTCTCGCGCGCCGTGATCGCGATCGCGCGCGAGGCCGGCGTGCCGGTCTGCGTCGATCCGCGCGGATCGGACTATACCCGCTACGACGGCGCGCATGTGATCAAGCCCAATGCCGACGAGCTCGCCGCGGAGACCGGCCTGCCGGTGTTCGACGACACCACCGCCGAAGCCGCGCTGCGCGTCCTGAAGGACCGTCTCGGGGAGACCTCGGCCCTGCTGGTCACCCGCGGCGGACAGGGCATGTCGCTGCTGGACAGCGAGGGCCGGGTCGCCCATCACCGGGCGCGTCCGCGCTCGGTGTTCGACGTGTCCGGGGCCGGGGATACCGCGCTCGCCGCGCTCTCGCTCGCCGTCGCCGCCGGGATCGATCTGACCGACGCGATGGCGCTCGCCGATCTCGCCGCCGGGACCGCCGTCGGCAAGGCCGGCACCGCGACCGTCACGCCAGAGGAGGTCCTCCAGGACGCCGAGGGCGGGCAGGAGGCGCCCGACTGGCGCGTGATCTCGCGCGAGACCGCGTCGAGCCTTGCCGCCCAATGGCGCCGCGAGGGGCTGAGGGTCGGCTTCACCAACGGCTGTTTCGACATCCTCCATCCCGGCCATCTCGCCGTGCTGCGCCATGCGCGCTCGGTGTGCGACCGGCTGATCGTGGGGCTCAATTCCGACGCCTCGGTGCGCCGCCTGAAGGGGCCCTCGCGCCCGGTCAACGACGCCCATACCCGCGCGGTCATGCTCGCCTCGCTGGAGATGGTCGACCGGGTGGTGATCTTCGAGGAGGACACGCCCGAGGACCTCATCCGCGCGATCGAGCCGCACGTCCTCGTCAAGGGCGCCGACTACATCGCCGACGACCTGCCCGGCGCGGCCTTCGTCAAGTCGAGGGGCGGCGAGGTCGTGCTCGCTCCGCTGGTCGAGGGCCTGTCCACGAGCAATATCGTGAAGAAGCTCTCCGGGATGGATTGAGCCGTCAGGGCTTCGCCGCCGCAGCGACGCCATCCCCGCTCGCGGGAGAGGATGACCTATGTCGGCGCGCGCTTGCCCGGCCGCTCGTAGTGCACCGCATGGGCGGGCTCGCTCACCAGTTCGCGCTCCGGCCAGCGCAGGGCGGTGAGCGCACCCCCGAACACGCAGCCGGTATCGATGCAGACCGTGTTGTTGACCCATTCGGGGTCCTCGACCGGAGTGTGGCCGTAGACCACCGCCGGCGCGCCGGAATAGCTCTGCGCCCAGTCGGCGCGGATCGGCAGGCCGCGATAGTCGAGCTCCCCGGTCGGCTCGCCGAACATGGCATAGCCCTTCACCGCCCGGGAGCGCCGCCCGATCATTCCTGCGCGGATGCCGGCATGGGCGGCGACGAGCCGGCCGCGATCCAGCCAGACATGGCTCGGCAGGCCCTCGAGGAAATCGTGGGCGGCTTCTCGGAAGGCCTCGCTCTCGCGCCGGGCCTGCTCCACGGTGCGCTCCAGGCCCGCCTTGACCTCGACATCGCGCCCTTCCAGCCAGCGGCGGAACTTGTCGTCGTGATTGCCCATCACGACGTGGCCGCCGGCTTCGACCACCGCCATGGCGAGGCGCACGCAGTCCGGCGCCTTGGGCCCGCGGTCGACGAGATCGCCCAGCAGGACGATGCGGCGCCCGTCCGCCGGCGTGATCCGCGCCCGCCGCTCGGCGCTTTCCTCGAGCCATTCCACGCCGTGTCCGAGCTTCACGAGAAGCGCTTCCAGCTCGTCGGCGCAGCCATGGGCGTCGCCGACGATGTCGAACGGTCCGGTATCGGTGCGCCGGTCCTCGTCGAGCGGCTCGAAGGCGAGCGTGACGGCGACCGGATCGTCGAGGCGCGCGAGGTCGACGATCCTCTCGAAGCGCGCGCGTTCGACCTTGTTGATGAGCCGCTCGCCGTCCTCCAGCACGATGGCGACACACGGGGCATGCCAGCGCCGCGCGATCTGCAGCCAGCGATGGCGCCCGTCCGCGTCGAAGCGGTCGTTCTCCACGAGCGTTAGCCGGCGCTGTTCCAGGCGCGCCTCGGCGAGGGCCTCCTGTCCGCTCGCGCCCGGCTCGGTCGCGGCGCGCTCGGCCGGATCGAAATGGGTGCGCGCGAAGCGGTCGCGCAGCGCCCCGTCATCGCCGACCAGGACGATGAGGGCGAAGTCGGGAAGGGTGATGGCCGGGCCGGACATGGGATACGCCGTTTCGCTCTGCCCGGGTCAACGCGCTAGCCGTCGATCGGTTTGACCGGCGCGATCTCGACTTCCTCCACGCCCTCCAGCGGCGGTGCGTAGCGCGCCTCCTCTGCCATGATGGCGGTGAGTATCTCCATGCGCCGCACGGAATCGGCCTCGAGATCGGCATAGAACAGGTTGAACGGGGGCACGCGGCGCGTCTCCGCGAGCCGGTGCGGACGGCGCAGGACGCGCGAGCGCGGCGTCTCGATCATCAGGAGCCCGTTCTGGCACTGCGCCCCGGTCTGGTTGGCCAGCGGGGAGGGGTGGTCGCCGGGCGCGAGCCCCTCGGCCGCCGCCCCGCCGCGATGCAGGCGCGCCGGCGCGAAGTCCTCGCTCGTGCGCCACAGCAGCGGGTTCACGCACAGCGTGCCGCGCCCGGCCACGTAGTCGAGCCCGCCGTCCCCGGTCCAGGACATGCCGCGTTCGAGCAGCGCGTCGACCCGGTCGCGCTCGCCGGGCTCGATCGTCGCATAGGCGATGATGCAGCGCACCTGGTCGGGCTCCGCGCAGGCGGGCAGTTCGGCGAGCGGGCCGGCGAACAGGTCCAGCGGCACCGGCGCCTCCAGGATATAGGCCGCGGCGAGGCGGCGGCGCAGCTGCGGGGCGGGCGCGACCTGGTCGAGCAGCACGCCGAGCGCGTGAAGCCCGCCCTGCTGGCCCACCCCCACGACGATGAAGGGCCGGTCCTGCCCGATTTCCTGCAGGAAGCGAGCGAAGGCGCGCTGCACATCCTCATGGGCCTTGAGGCGGGCCTGGATGGAATCCTCGCGGTTGTTCATGAAGGCGTAGAGCGCGGCCTGGCGATAATGCGGCGCGTACACCGCCCCGGCGGCGAAGAACGGCCCGGCATAGTTGGGCAGAACGATCCCTGCGAGCTCCTCGGCCTCCTGCGGCCGGTCGTAGGGGGCGTTCCATTGCGATCCGCCGTCATAGGTCGTGGGATGGACCAGGAAGACCACCGGCTCGGTCTCGGTCAGCGCCATGGCGACCGGCTTCATCGCCCAGCCCCCCGGATCGGTATAGTCCGGGGCAGGGGGGACCTCGTAGGTCTGATAGGGCACGCCGGGATCGAGGAAGGTCTGGTAGATCTGGTCGCGCAGCACCCAGCTGGCCACCAGGGCGAGCGCGAGGAAGGCCGCGCCCGCCGCGGCGATCGCGGTCAGCCAGAGCGAGGAGAAGCGGGGCGGGCGTCGGATCATGATGGTCTTCCCTGCTGCACGCCGGTGAACGCGCACGGTCCGGCGCGCGTTGGCAGTTTCACCCGCGCCATCATCCCGCCGCAAGGGCGCTTATGCTGTCGGGGCGAACGTGATAAGCGTCTCGCTTCCGCCTACCCCCCCTGGAGGCTCCCCACGTGCTGCGCTGGCTCCGTAACAGCTTTCTGACCGGTATCGTCGTCGTCACGCCCGTCGCGGTGACGGGCTGGCTCATCGTGACCTTCGTCAATTTCGTGGACTCCACGATCAAGCCGCTGATCCCGGCGCGCTACAACCCGGAAAGCTATCTGCCCTTCGCCCTTCCCGGCATGGGCCTGCTGATCGCCATCCTCAGCCTGACCCTGCTCGGCGCGCTCGCCGCGAACATCTTCGGGCGCACCCTGCTGGGCTTCGGCGAGCGGGTGGTCAATTCGGTGCCGCTGGTGCGCAACATCTATGGCGGGCTCAAGCAGATCGTGGAGACGGTATTTTCCGGCGGCCAGCAGAGCTTCAAGGAGGTGGTCCTCGTCGAATACCCGATGAAGGGCAGCTATGCGGTGGCCTTCGTGTCGAGCTTCGCCAAGGGCCAGATCCGCTCCCATGTCGGCCAGGGCGAGGAGGTCATCGGCGTGTTCGTGCCCACGACGCCCAACCCGACCTCCGGCTTCCTGCTGTTCGTGCCGCGCTCCAAGGCGCTGCCCCTGGAGATGAGCGTGGAGGAAGCCGCCAAGCTCATCATCTCCTTCGGCCTGGTCACGCCCGAACACCTGCCGCCGGGCTCGATCCCGGGCGGGCCCTTGAAGAAGGGCCCCGTCAGCGAGACCGAGGGCGCGGGCTCTAGCCCGACCGCATGAGCCGTACGCCCTCGTCGCGCTCGAACAGGTAGAGCAGCGTCCTCAGCGCCTCGCCGCGCGCGCCCTCGAACGGATCGGGCCTGCCGGCCACCATCCTGGCCTGGTCGCTCGCCATGGCGAGCAGATCGCCGTGAACGCCGAGATCGGCGAAGCGGTAGTCCGGCATGCCCGACTGGCGCAGCCCCAGCGGATCGCCGGAACCCCGCAGCTTCCAGTCCTCCTCCGCGATGAAGAAGCCGTCATCGCTCTCGCGCATCACCTCGAGCCGCTTTCGCGCCGTCTCGCCGAGCTGGCCGTGATAGACGAGGAGGCAGGTGGAGGGCTTGTCGCCGCGCCCGACCCGGCCCCGGAGCTGGTGCAGCTGGGCGAGCCCGAAGCGCTCGGCGTGCTCGATCACCATGATGGTGGCGTCGGGCGCATCGACGCCGACCTCGATCACGGTCGTGGCCACCAGAAGGTCGATCTCGCCGGCGCGGAAGGCATTGGCCGCGGCTTCCTTGTCCTTCGCCTTCATCCGCCCGTGGATCAGCCCGACGCGGGCGTCCAGCGATCGCGAGAGCAGGTGATAGCGCTCCTCCGCGGCGGCGAGGTCGGAAACATCGCTCTCCTCCACCAGCGGGCAGACCCAGTAGGCGCGCTCGCCTTTCCTGAGCGCCCGGCGCAGCCCCTCTATCACCTCCGACAGGCGCTCGGCGCTGATCACGCGCGTCGCGGGCGGGATGCGCCCGGCCGGCTTCTCGTCGAGGCGCGAGACGTCGAGATCGCCGTAGACCGCCAGGGTCAGCGTCCTCGGGATCGGAGTTGCGCTCATCACCAGCGTGTCGGGGGCGCGCCCCTTCATCGTCAGCCTGCGCCGGTCGGAGACGCCGAAGCGATGCTGCTCGTCGATCACGACGAGGCCGAGATCGGCGAACTCCACCCCCTCCTGGAACAGGGCGTGCGTGCCGCACACGACCTGGACCGCGCCGGATGCGAGCGCATCGAGAATCTCCTCCCGCCCGCGGCCCTTGTCGCGTCCGGTCAGCGCGGCCACGCGAATCCCGGCCGGCGCGAGCATGGGCGCGAGCACCGCGGCGTGCTGGCGTGCAAGGATCTCGGTCGGGGCCATCACCGCGGTCTGCACGCCGGCCTCGGCCGCGCGCGCCGCGCACAGGGCGGCCACGAAGGTCTTGCCCGAGCCGACATCGCCGTGCAGCAGCCGCATCATGCGCGTGTCCGCCGCGAGATCGGCCTTCGCCGCCTCGAACGCGCGAATCTGGGCGCCGGTCGGCTCGAACGGGGCATGGTCGAGCACGGCCTGCACCTTGCGCCCGTCCCCGGTGATGACCCGGCCGGTGCGCGCGCGCCGGCTCGCGCGGGCGAGCTTCAGGGCCAGCTGGTGGGCGTAGAGCTCGTCGAAGGCGAGGCGGCGGCGATGCGGAGCCTCGAGCGCCACGTCTCCGGCCGCCTCGGGCCGGTGCAGGCGGGTGAGGGCGGCTCTCCACCCCGTCCAGCCCTCGCGCGCGATCAGGCTCTCGTCGAGCCATTCGGCGAGGTCGGGCGCCACGCCGAGCGCGCCCCTCATCGCCTTCCGCATCACGTTGATCGTGAGCCCGGCGGTGAGGGGGTAGTTCGGCTGGACGAGATCGCCCTCCTCGATCTCGTCCGGCTTGGCGACGAGGTCGGGATGGACGATCTGGATCTCGGAGCCGAAGCGCTCGGCCTTGCCCGACACCACCCGGCGCGCGCCCTCGGGCAGGAGGCGATTGAGATAATCGCGCTTGGCGTTGAACCAGACCAGGTGGAGAAACCCCGTCTCGTCGCGCAGGCGCACCTTGTAGGGCTGCTTCAGCGTCGCGGGCGGGATGTGGGCCTCGACCTCGCCCTCCAGGGTCACGATGCCTTCCTGGCCCGGCAGGCCGGCATCGGCGATGTAGATGCGCCGCGTGCGGTCGGTCACGCCCGAGGGCGGGGTGAACAGCAGATCCTTCACCCGCGCCCCGCCCGCCACCTTCGCGATCAGCACGGCCAGCCGCGGCCCCACGCCGGGCAGCGTCGTGATGTCGGCGAACAGGGGGAAGAGGGGCTGGGGGCGCATGGCACCGGGGCGCGATGAAACGGGATTCGAGGCGGGGAGCTTATCGCATTCGAGCCCCGAGGCGAGAGCGGGCTGAGCCGCGACGGGGCGATAAATTCCCATCCGGGCTTTTGGCCTGTCCTGATGCGGCTTTCGGGCCGGGTTGTCGAATGAATTTAACGGTTTGTCCCGGTTTTCCCCTGACAGGCGGTTGCCGGCGCGTTAGGGTCGGGCGACTGAAGCCGCGGCAGGAGACGCCCCCATGCCGACCTTGAAAGCTTCGCCGGCCCAGCTGTTAGGTGCCGTCCTCGCCATCGCCGCGCTCTGCGCCCCGGCCGCCGCACAGGATCCTGCAGCGCCCGAAGCGGCGCCGGCAGTGCCTGAAGGAGACGGACAGGCCATCCTGGTCATCGACGCCTCCAATTCCATGTGGGGCCAGATCGACGGCGTGGCGAAGATCGAGATCGCGCGCGAGGCGGTTTCCGGCCTGCTGGATCGCTGGAATCCCGAGGTCGAGTTGGGGGTGATGGCCTACGGCCACCGGCGCGAAGGCGACTGCACCGATATCGAGCTGGTCGCGCCGGTCGGCGCCGAGCGCCCGGTGGTCGATACCGCACTCGCTTCGCTGACCCCGCGCGGCAAGACGCCGATGACCGATGCGGTCGCCCAGGCCGCCGAGGCGCTGTCCCATGCCGACAGGCCCGCCACGGTGATCCTGGTCAGCGACGGGCGCGAGACCTGCAATGCCGATCCGTGTGCGGTCGCGAGCGAGCTGGAACGCAGCGGCGTGGCCTTCACCGCCCATGTGGTCGGCTTCGACGTCGCCGACGAGGAGACGATCGCGCAATTGCAATGCATCGCGGAGAATACCGGCGGGCGCTATGTCGCCGCGGATTCGGCCGAAGAGCTGTCCGTTGCGTTGGTGGAGACGGGCGGGGCGGCGGCCTCCGAGCCTGAACCCGCGCCGGAGCCGGCCGCTCAGCCGAGCGTCACGCTGGAGGCGCCGGAGCAAGCGGTGATGGGGTCGTCCTTTGTCGTGGCGTGGTCGGCGAGCGAGCAGAATCCGGACGACTATGTCACCATCGTGCCTGCCGGTGCCGAAGAGGGCACGTACGAGGACTATGCGAGGGTCAGGGACGATAGCGAGGCGAGCCTCCAGGCGCCGGCCGAGCCGGGCCTCTACGAGGTGCGCTACGTGCTCAAGGAGGGCCGCGTCACGCTCGCCTCGGCCGATATCGAGATCGTCGAGGCCGAGACCTCCGTCAGCGCGCCCGAGAGCGCCACGGCCGGTTCGGCCTTCGATGTGAGCTGGACGAACGTCATACATCCCGACGACTATGTCACCATCGTGCCCGCCGGTGCCGACGAGGGCACGTACGAGGACTATGCGAGGGTCAGGGACGATAGCGAGGCGAGCCTCCAGGCGCCGGCCGAGCCGGGCCTCTACGAGGTGCGCTACGTGCTCAAGGAGGGCCGCGTCACGCTCGCCTCGGCCGATATCGAGATCGTCGAGGCCGAGACCTCCGTCAGCGCGCCCGAAAGCGCCACGGCCGGTTCGGCCTTCGATGTGAGCTGGACGAACGTCATACATCCGGACGACTATGTGACCATCGTGCCCGCCGGTGCCGACGAGGGCACGTACGAGGACTATGCGAGGGTCAGGGACGATAGCGAGGCGAGCCTGCAGGCGCCGGCCGAGCCGGGCCTCTACGAGGTGCGCTACGTGCTCAAGGAGGGCCGCGTCACGCTCGCCTCGGCCGATATCGAGATCGTCGAGGCCGAGACCTCCGTCAGCGCGCCCGAGAGCGCCACGGCCGGTTCGGCCTTCGATGTGAGCTGGACGAACGTCATACATCCCGACGACTATGTCACCATCGTGCCCGCCGGTGCCGACGAGGGCACGTACGAGAACTACGCAAGGGTCAGGGACGATAACGAGGCGAGCCTGCAGGCACCGGCCGAGCCGGGCCTCTACGAAGTGCGCTACGTGCTCAAGGAGGGCCGCGTCACGCTGGCCTCGACCGATATCGAGATCGTTGAAACCGACATCGAGATATCCGGACCGGACACCGTGCGCGCCGAATCCGAAATCCGCGTCTCCTGGTCAGGCACCGTTCCCAGTCCCACCGATTTCGTCACCATCGTGCCGATGGGGGCCGAGGAAGGCGCGTACACCGACTATGAGCGGGTGCGCGATACGCAGGAGGCCGATCTCCCCGCACCGCAGAATCCCGGCCTTTATGAATTGCGCTACGTGCTCGACGAGGGGCGCCGGACGATCGCCCGGCATCCGGTCGAGGTCGTAGCCGCGACCGCCCAGCTCGATGCAGGCGGCTCGCTGGACGCGCCCGAAAGCGGCGTGGCGGGTGAAACGATCGAGATCGGCTGGTCGGCCGAGGAAAACGGAAATGACCGGCGCGTCGCGTTGGCCCGGCCCGATCAGGCCGATTTCACGTGGATCGACGCCCGGGCCGCGGACGCTGCCACGCTCTCCTTCACCCTGCCCGAAACGCCGGGCACCTACGAATTCCGTCTGCTCGACATCACCGCGCGCGATGTCCTCAGCCGGGCGATTATCGAGGTGGAGTAGGGCGGGACATTCGCGCGCGATGACGCGGCCGCCCGCCGCCGATCATGGCGCCGCAGGCGGCGCACGACTTTAGTATCAAAGCCATTCGGGGGAACCCATGACCTTGCTGAAAGCCCTTTGCGGGATCGGACCGATGTTGAAACCGGCGCTCTGCATTCTGGCGCTAACCATCATTCCGGCCTCTGGCGCCGCGGCGGTCCAGAACCCCGGAGACGTGCGCGACAACGACCGCGCCGAAAGCCGGATCGACAGCAGGATCCTGCAAAGAACGGCCCAGCAGGATTCCGAAGATGATGAGGAGCAGGGCGGCCGTCTCCCGCGCGGGGTGATCCCGAGCGGACCGACCCTGCCGGATGCCGCGCGGATCGCTGTACCGGACCTGCCGGCCACCCTGACCACGACCTACGAGGAGCGCGAACAGTCGATGATGCGCGACAGCGATCATTGCGGCCCCTCCTGGCTCACCGAGGTGACCGGCTCGGCGCTCGACGGCCAGTTCGAACAGGTCTGCAAGCGCCACGACGCCTGCTATCGCCTGCAGGAAAAGACCCAGCGCTGGTGCGACGACCGGATGGAGCGCGAGATGGATGCGATCTGCGACGGGACGAGCTGGTATCGCTGGCTCGACTGCACCGCCAGCGCCGCGATCTACAACTCCTTCATCCGCACCACCTATGGCGGGGAAGCCTATAGCGGCGACGGGGAGCCGATCCCGCCGATGGGCGAAATCGTCTCGGTCGACCGGGAGGTGATCGATGATTGGTTCAGTGACGACGAGGTGACCTATTGCGTCACGGTCCGCAATACCAGCCCGATCACCCAGGAGTACGATATCG
This sequence comes from Marinicauda algicola, assembly GCF_017161425.1. Taxonomy (GTDB): domain Bacteria; phylum Pseudomonadota; class Alphaproteobacteria; order Caulobacterales; family Maricaulaceae; genus Marinicauda; species Marinicauda algicola. The sequence continues at coordinate 959,666 of NZ_CP071057.1, forward strand.
AGCTCTATTCCGGGCAGGGCAATCTGGTTGACCGTGAGCCCGACAGCTACGAGTTCAATGTCGAGGCCGGCCGCCAGGCCACCGAGTGCGTCGGCACGAACTACAGCGCCAGCTGGAGCAAGGGCGACCTGTCGCGCCGTGTGCAGATTCTGCTGCGCGCCGACACGCCGGTCGGCTGGGCCTTCACCGACGACATGGTCGTGGTCGACACGATCGTCCAGCGCGGACGCTAGGAGCCTCCCTGGGGTCCCGCCGTTTCGACGCCGGGCCCGACCCGCGCCGCTTCCGGAGGGGTGGGGAAGAAGGAACACGCGATGCAGACGGCTTCCTTTCCTCCCCGCCGCCCCCGCGCTACATACCCCGCCCATGAGCGATGATCCCTTCTCCGACCCGAACACGCCGATCAACGATGCCGACCGCAGGAAGCGCCTGCGCTTCAGGGCGTGGCGGCGGGGATTCCGGGAGGCCGACATCATCATGGGCCGCTTCGCCGAGGACCGGCTCGACACGCTGACGCCGGGCGAGCTCGCCGAGTTCGAGCGCCTGCTCGATGCGCCAGATACCGAGGTCTATGCCTGGATCAACGGCAGCGCGCCCGCTCCGGCCAATTTCGAAGGCCCGGTGCTGGAGCAGCTGAAGGCCTTCCGCTTCGACCTCGACATGGAGGCCGGCGACGGCCCGAAGGCTTGAGCCTTGTCCGCCCCCCGGCCGGTCCGGTGTAAGATGCGCGGCGCTCTTTCCCAGCGTAGATATGCGCTAATGCCCAGACCAACCGTCAAAGCAGTAGCGTGGTAGTCGTAGTAGGAGTCGAGAATCGAAGAGGGTGAGAGTCGACTCCCACCCTCCCGATTGGACCTATTCGCGCCGCGACGGATCGCGGAAATCGTTGCCGAAGAAGATCGCGTTCATCAGCATCTTCGAGCTGCCGAGCATGTAGGCACGGAAATACGGATTGTCCGCGAACAGGATGACCGACCCGCGACCCTTGCGCTGGACATGGACCGCGCCCTGGCCGGCGAGCCCCTCGCGGTTGCGCTCGGAGGCGTAGCCCGAGAGCAGCAGGTCGCGCTCGGCATAGCGCAGCGGAGCCGCGAAGCGATTGTCCGAGAGGGCGAAGGCGCGCGTGCCGATCTTGTGCACGGGCAGGGCCTCGTCGCGGTATCCGAACCCGAGCGGGTGGCTGATGTCGATCTCGGCGGCGAGCAGGGCGCCGGAAATGTCGTGCTCCACCTCCCAGAGCTCGATCTCGCTGTAGTCCAGCGGGTCGCGGACCGGCTCCTCGCCCTCGGTCTCCGGCGCTTCGGCGGCGTCGACGAGTTCGGCGGAGGACAGACCCTGCTCGGCGGCGAAGACCGCCCCGCCGCGCGTGGCGATCAGCACGCCGCCCTCGCTCACCCAGTCGCCGAGAGCGGTCTTGAGCGGCTCGGCAAGCGCATCGTAGCGGCCGTCGGGCAGCAGGATGTGGCTGTAGCGCGACAGATCGGCGCGCGCGAGATCCCCGGCGTCGATCATCGAGACGTGCATGTGCATCTCGTGATCGAGCAGATGCCACATCTCGCCCGCGTCGTAGGCGCTGACCGCCTCGCCGGTGACGAGCAGGATGTCCGGGCGCTCCACCTCGGCGACGTTGAACCCGCCGAGATCGGAGCCGGTGGCCGTGTAGGACGTCGCCGCGGCATGGACGCGCACCCCGTCCTCGGCGGCGGCACGCTCCATCAGGGCGTGAATCTCCTGCGCGGAGAGCGTCTGACCCGCGACCGGCACGATCAGAGTGCCGGGGGCCAGCTCGATGGAGCCCTGCGTCGTCTCGATCTCGATCCGGTCGGGAATGACGCGCACCCGCAGCCCGTTCTCGAGGAGACGGTAGGCCGCACGCGGGGCGTGGAAGGCGTTCCAGTCGAGCAGATAGGCGACCCCGCTCTCGTCGGGAGCCGGGGCCGCGCGCTCGAAGCCCTCCAGGGGCTCGCCGGCCACGTTGCCGCCGAACAGCCCGCCGCGCAGCGGGGCGTAATCGAGATCGTAGGCGAGCGGCTGGGTCCAGCCCGAGACGTCGTAGAACGCGCTCTTCTCCTCGATGATCCGGGTTTCGAAGAGCCCCTCGACCACCCGGTAGTTCGGCTGGGCGAGCGGGACCACGAAGGCCTCCCCCGGCGCATAGCGCACCCCGCCGGCATTGACCGGCTGGGCCAGTTCGCGAACCTCGATGCGATGCACGGCGAGCATGTCGAGGAACTCGGCGAGCCGGCCCCGGTCATGGGAGGTGAAGACATAGGCGTTGACCGGGTTCTGCGCGGCCAGACGCTGGCTCTCCCGGTAGAACGCGCGCTGATGCTCGAGAAGCTCGCGCCGGTGGGCATGCGAGGACTCGATCAGCGCGATCGCGGTGCGGGCCTGCTGGCCGACCTTGTCGTCATAGCGCAGCGTGCCGTGCTCGGTCTCCTGGATCAGCCCGCGCACCGAGCTCTGCTCGAACAGGTAGGGGATGCCGCCCAGAAGGCCGGGATAGCTCGACCCGTAGCCGAGGTAGAAATCGTCGAAGACCTCCTCGCTGACATAGAGCGCGCCTTCCTGGTCGAGCTGCCGCTGCAGCACCTCGCTCATGCGCAGATTGAGCTGCAGCGCCTCCTGGCTCAGAAGCGGGTGCAGCCCGTCGAGCGGTCCGGGAGAGAAGAAGAAGGTGGAGTCCGGCCCCATCTCGTGAAGGTCCGCCGCGACGTTCGGCTGCCAGTGATGGGTCGCCTCCACGAGCGCGACCGCCTCCGGCTGGGTGACCGGGAGCCACTGCCGGTTGAGGTCGAACCAGTAATGGTTCATCCGCCCCCAGGGCCAGGAGCTGGTGTGCTCGCGATGCTGGGGATCGGCCACCGCCCGTTCGGCATGGTGCATGTTGATGTATTCGGCAAAGCGGTTGGCCCCGTCCGGATTGATCAGGATGATCTGGTGGATGACGGTGGTGTCCAGCAGCGCCTCGATCTCCGCGCCTTGCGCGGCGGCGAGGTAATACAGGAGCGGCGCGCTGGAATCGTAGCCGGAGGATTCGCTGCCGTGCACGCCGTGCGTGATCTGCACCACGACCGGCATGTCCTCCGCGACGGTCGCGTTGGCCTGCGGATCGGACAGGGCGAGGTGGGCCTGCCGGATCTCCTCCAGCCGCGCCTGGTTCTCCGGCGAGGTGGTGGTCACGCGCAGGATCGGCCGGCCGAAATGGGAGTGTCCGATGACCTCGACGCTGACCCGGTCCGAGGCCGCGTCGACGGCGCGCGCATAGGCATGGAGCATTTCGGGCGTGGAGATGATCTCGCCCACGGCGAAGCCCGTCACGGCCTCCGGTTTCGGGATCGCGGCGTCATAGCGGACATCGCGGGCGAGCAATGTCTCGATCGGCTTCGGTTCGTAGCGCTCCGCACTCGCACCCGCCGTCAGCGCCATCGTGGCCAGCCCGGCCGCCAGAAATCTCAGCATGCTCACTCCCCGGTTCTATCGGTTTGCAGCGAGCCTAGGCCCCGGCGGGCAGAGGTCAAGCTTGCGTGAAGGTCCGTCACAGGGGCTGATCGGGCCGGAAAATCGGTCTAGATCAGGGCGCTCCCGCATGACGAGGACGACGACATGATCCTGCCCGCACTGGCGCTCGCCCTGACCCAGGCCGCTCCGGCCGAGCCGGAGGGGGACGTCATCGTGGTCACCGGCGCGCGCGGCGTCGAGGCTGCCGAGGAACTCGCGACGCCCGTCGCCGTTTTCGACCGCGGCGAGCTCCGACGCCTCGGCGCGCAGCACATCGCCGAGGTGTTGAACCGGGCGCCCGGCGTGTTCATCCATCGCGGCAACGGGGTGGAGCACCTCACCGCGATCCGCTCCCCGGTCTTCACCGGTGGGGCCGGGGCGGGGAGCTTTCTCTACCTCGAGGACGGTATCGCGCTGCGCGCAGCGGGGTTTGCCAACATCAACGGCCTGTTCGAGGCCGTCGACGACCTCGCCGGGCGCATCGAGGTGATCCGCGGCCCCGGCGCGGCGGTCTATGGATCGAATGCACTGCATGGCCTGGTGAACGTCCTGACGCCCGAGCCGGAAACGGCCGGCCGCCTTGCCGAGATCGAGGCCGGCAGCTGGGGCCGGGTGAGGGCGCGCGCCTTCGCGGGCGGAGCGACGCGCTTCGGCGCAGGCTTCATCGGGGCGAGCGTGCGCCACGAGGACGGCTGGCGGGAGGAGGCGAGCCTCGACCGTTTCACCCTGCAGACGCGGCTGGACGGCGAGACGGGCGCGATCGACTGGTCGCTGCGCGCCAGCCTCGTCGATCTCGACCAGGAGACCGCAACCTTCGTGCGCGGCTTCGAGGCGTACGAGGACGAAGCCCTGTCGCGCCAGAACGCCGACCCGGAGGCCTTTCGCAATGCGCGCGCGCTGCGCGGCGCGCTGCATCTCGAACGCCCGCTCGCCGGGGACTGGCGCCTGCAGGGGGCGGCCTACGGACGCAGCAACGAGATGGATTTCCGCCTGCACTTCCTGCCGTCCGAAGCCCTGGAGACGACCGGGCACGATTCCCTGGGACTCCAGTCGGCCCTGGTGCGGGAAACCGCGAGTTCCCGCCTGATGATCGGCCTCGATGGCGAGATAACCGAGGGTTTCCTCACCGAGAACCAGACCCGGGCGAGCTTCGGCTCGTTCCCGCAGGGGCTGCACTACGACTACGAGGTCGAGGCAGCCGTCTGGGCCGCGTTCGCACAGGGGCGGCTCGACATCACGGAAGGCGTCTCGATCGAGGGTGGGGCTCGGCTGGAGGAGACGCGCTACGCGTACGACAACCGTATCGCCAGCGGCAGCTTCGGGCGCTTCCTGCGCCCGGGCGACCGCACGGACGACTTCACCACCTTCGCGCCTCATCTCGGATTTGTCTGGCAGATTTCCGAATCATTTGACGTTTTCGGCCGCGCGGCCCGCGGCGTGCGGGCCCCGCAAACTGCCGAACTCTACCGGCTCGACACCGGTCAACAGGTCGGCGGCTTCGAACCCGAGCGCCTGGACAGTCTCGAACTGGGCACCCGGGTGCGCACCTGGAAGGAAGGCCGGCTGGAGGTCGTCGCCTTCACCATGGACAAGGAGAACGTGTTCTTCCGCGATGCCAACGGCTTCAACGTCTCCGACGCGGCAACGACCCATGACGGCGTCGAGGCCTCTCTGGTGCAGCCGCTGGGGGAGGCGCTGACCCTGTCCGGTTCGCTGACCTGGGCGATCCACGAATATGCCTTCGCCGATGCCAGCGAGGGCATCGCGCCAGGAAACCGCGTCGACACCGCGCCGGAATGGCTGTGGAATCTCCGTGCGCTCTGGACGCCGCACGAGGCCGTTTCGCTCGAAGCGGAATGGATTCACGTCGGGGAGTACTTTGCCGACGCGGCCAACACTGCGGGGTACGAGGGCCACGACCTCTTCAACCTTCGCGGGGCCTACGAGGTGGGCGAGGGGGTCGAGGCGTTCGCCGCGATCCGCAACGTGCTCGACGAGCGCTATGCCGAACGCGCCGATTTCGCCTTCGGCAGCCACCGCTACTTTCCCGGAGAGCCGCGGGCGGTCTCGATCGGGGTGCGGGTTTCCGGTTAGGCTGGATGCAAAGGGAGAATCTTCGATGAGAGCCATCTTTGTCGCCGCCGCGGCGCTGGCCGTGGCCACGCCCGCCTTCGCGCAGGACTATTTTCCGAGCGCCGACAGCGCCGCCTGGGAGCGGCGCGATCCGGCCGCGATGGGCTTCGACCCCGAGGCCCTTGCCGCGCTCGTCGCGTTCGCGGTCGAGAACGAGACGCGCCACGACGATCCCGAGCTGGAGGCGATCTCGCCGGCGAGCAACCTGCCCGTGACCGTGCCCCTGACCTGGTCCTACGAACCCTTCTCCTCGCCGATCGGACCCCTCAAGGCCCGCGGCGGGCCGGCCGGGATCATTCTCAGGGACGGCTACATCGTCGCCGAATGGGGCGATCTCGAACGCGTCGACATGACCTTCTCGGTGTCCAAGACCTTCCTGAGCCACGTCGTGGGCCTTGCCGTCGACGACGGCCTGATCGCGAGCGTCCACGATCCGGTGTCGGCCTATGTGGAGGATCCGCTCTTCCACACCGATCACAACGCGCCGATCACTTGGGACCAGATGCTGCGCCAGACGAGCGGATGGTGGGGCGAGCTGTTCGGCAAGCCGGCCTGGGCGGACCGTCCGGACCGCGACGATCCGGCGAGCGACCTGGTCGCCGGCCCGCCGGAGCCGGGTTCGGCCTGGGAATACAACGATGTGCGCGTGAATGCTCTGGCTCTGGCCGCACTGTATGTCTGGCGCCGGCCGCTCCCGGAAGTCCTCGAGGAGCGGATCATGGGCCCGATCGGGGCAAGCGGGAGCTGGATCTGGCACGGCTACGAGAATTCATTCGTCGAGATCGACGGGCAGGTAATCCAGTCGGTCTCCGGCGGCGGGCATTGGGGCGGCGGGATGTGGCTGTCGGCCTACGACCAGGCGCGCCTTGGCCTGCTGGGCCTCAATCGCGGGCGCTGGGAGGGCGAGCCGCTGCTCTCCGACGCGTGGTTCGAGGCCTCGCTCACCCCCACGGACGTGGCGCCGGGCTATGGCTACATGAACTTCTTCCTGAACCGGCCGGAAGTGGAAGGCGCCGCGATCCGCGTGGAAAGTGCGCCCGAAAGCGCCTTTGCCTATCTCGGGGCGGGTACGAACATGATCTATGTCGATCCCGAACACGAGATCGTCGCGGTGGTCCGCTGGATCGACGGCGGGGCGCGAAACGAGTTCATCGCGCGCCTGACCGCGGCGATCACCGACTAGGCCGGGCCCGGCGTTCGCTGTCCGGCCAGGCGCGCCGCAAGGCGGCTCGCAGGGCCCTTGCAGCCGCACGCCCGCCGGCAGCGTGTCCGTGCGGCCGGCCTTGTCGAGATGATCGATCGCTTCGGGCATCGTGTCGAACACCCGCGCGTTTCCGCCCAGGTCGCGGATCGTCGCGGCATAGCGCGCGGCGATCGCGGCCCCGACCGGATCCGGAGGCGGGACGATGGCCGTGATGCGCACCCCGCCGCCCGTCGTCAGCCGGCCGAGTGTGGCCAGTTCCTCGACCTCCCCGACTCTCAGCTCGAGCGAGGCGCGGCGCAGATCGAGCAGGATCTGGTGGACGTCGGGATTTTCGAGCAGGGCTCCGCCCACCGCCGCGTGCGCATCGTCGATATCCTGCCAGTCGATGCGTCCGAGCTGTCGCCCCACGAGCCGGCTTCCGCGAATTTCGAATTCGAACGCCACGACGCGTCCCCTTCCTGAAGGCGTCAGGCGGACAAGTCTGGAAGGGAAGGAATGAATACAATATTACATGCCGGCGATTACATGTCCGCGCCGGCCGAAGGGCAGGCGGATCAACCGCGGCGCAGCCCGATATCGTGCGGCATCAGGATGCGTTCGATCTCGATCTTCACCTGACCGAGCAGCCCGTCCAGGGCCGGCGGGCGGGGCCGCTGCTCGACGGTGCGAAGGTATTTCACCGCGCCCTTCAGCGAGGCGCAGATCGCGACCGACAGGCCTAGGCGCTCGAGTTTGGCGGCGAACTGCACCACGCGCTCGCGTCCCGCCAGGGCTTCCGGCTCGACGATGGCCGCGGTTACCGGGCGCGGGAATGTGGAGGTGACGAGTTCGGCGAGCTGGTCGGCCTCCACGCCGGAGAGCCCGAGCCGCGCCGTGCGCAGGTCGAACAGCACCTGGCCGATCCCCGCATCGCGGTCGAGCCAGGCCGCACAGGTCTCGAAGGCCTCCTCGATGTCCTGCCAGCCCGCGGCGCCGGCGAGCGTCGCCACGAGGCGCACGCCGCGCACTTGAATGTCGATTGCCATAGCACCGCCTCCTGACCCGACGACGCGAATCACACTGGGATCGGGCCCTGAATCATTGCTTACAGGAGTGTGCCAGGGGCGCGGCCGGCCTTGCCTTGGGTGGCTAGGGCGCGCTAGCTGCTCGCTGATTCTAGACAGGGGAAATTTCATGCCCACGCGCACCGGTGCCCAGCATCTCGTCGACGCACTCCTCGCGAACGGCGCCGACATGGCCTTCGGCGTTCCCGGCGAGAGCTATCTCGCCGTGCTCGACGCGCTCGTCGACGTGGAGGACCGGTTCCGCTTCATCACCTGCCGGCACGAGGCCGGGGCAGCCAACATGGCCGAAGCCTACGGCAAGCTCACCGGTCGGCCGGGCATCTGCATGGTGACGCGCGGGCCGGGTGCGACCCATGCCGCGATCGGGGTGCATACGGCGATGCAGGATTCCACCCCGATGATCCTGCTGATCGGCCAGGTCGCGCGCGACATGCGCGAGCGCGAGGCCTTCCAGGAGATCGAGTACCGGCGCTTCTTCGCCGATCAGTGCAAGTGGGTGGCCGAGATCGACGATCCCGCCCGCGTTCCCGAATTCATGGCCCGCGCCTTCGCTACGGCGATGAACGGCCGGCCGGGCCCTGTCGTGCTCGCCCTGCCCGAGGACATGCTGGTCGAGGACGCCGACGCCGCACCCGTGCCGCGCGTGGAGCCCGCCCGTGCGGCGCCGGCGAAGGCCGACATGGAGCGGCTGAGGGCGATGCTGTCTGAAGCCCGGCGCCCCTTCGTCCTGTTCGGCGGCGGCGGCTGGACCGCCGAGGCGGTGAAGCACGCGCGCCGCTTCGTGGAACGCAACGACCTGCCCGTCGGGTGCACCTTCCGGGCCAAGGACTATTACGACAACACGAGGCCCAACTATGCCGGCGATGTCGGCATCGCGCCCAATCCGAAGCTCGCCGAGCGCGTGCGGAGCGCGGATCTCGTCATCGCGCTCGGGCCGCGGCTCGGGGAGATGACGACGAGCGGCTACACCCTGTTCACCCCGCCGGTGGCCAGGCAGACCCTCGTCCACATCCATCCCGGCGCCGAGGAACTCGGCCGGGTCTATCAGCCCGCCCTGGCGATCAATGCCTCCATCCCCGAAGCGGCACGCGCGCTGAAGGCGATCGAGGTGGATTCCAGCGCCTGGGCCGGCGAGGCCGAGGCCGCCCACGCCGAGTTCCAGGCGTTCACCGCGCCGCTCGAGGCCGTGTCGGGCGTAAATCTCTCGAAGGTGTTCAACGATCTCTTCAGGCTGGTGAAGAAAGACGCGATCGTCACCAACGGGGCGGGCAATTACGCCGCCTGGCTGCACCGCTTCTTCAAGCATCGCAGCTGGCGTACCCAGCTCGCCCCGACCTCGGGGGCGATGGGCTATGGCGTCCCGGCCGCCATCGCGGCGAAGCTCGCCCATCCCGAGCGCGAGGTGATCTCGGTCAATGGCGATGGCTGCTTCCTGATGTGCGGCCAGGAACTCGCGACCGCCATGCGCTATGGCGCGAACGTCATCTTCATCGTGGTCGACAACGGCGCCTATGGCACGATCCGCATGCATCAGGAGCGCGACTATCCCCGACGCGTGTCGGGCACCGACCTGACCAATCCGGACTTCAGGAAGTACGCCGAGAGCTTCGGGCTCCACGCGAGCGTGGTCGAGCACGAGGACGATTTTCCCGCGGCGTTCAAGCGCGCACGCGGCGCAAAGCGTCCCGCGATGATCGTCATCAAGGGCGATGTCGAGGCTATCGCGCCCGGCAAGACGCTGAGCGCGATCCGGGGCGGGTAGGGGAGTCTACACCATCTCGAAGTCGAGGCCGGGCAGTCCCTCGATGCGCATCTCCACCCGGTCGCCGCGTATCAGCGGCCCGACGCCAGCCGGCGTACCGGTGAAGATCAGGTCGCCGGCCTCCAGCCGGAACAGGCGCGAGAGATGCGCGACAACCTCGCCCGGGCTCCAGATCATGTCCGACAGCCGCGCCTGCTGTCGCGTCTTTGCGTTCAGGTCGAGCGAGATCGCCGCGGACATGTCCGGCAGGCCGGGCGCGATCGTCCCGACGGGCGCGGACTGATCGAAGCCCTTGGCCGTGTCCCAGGGCCGGCCGGCCTTCTTGGCCTGCGCCTGAAGATCGCGGCGGGTGAGATCGACGCCGGCGGCACACCCGAATACATGGTCCAGCGCGTCCGCGACCGCGATGTTCGCCCCCCCGCTCTTCAGGGCGAGCACGAGTTCGGCCTCGAAATGCAGGTCCGAGGTTGCCGGCGGATAGGCGACCCTCTCGCCGGTCACAACCGCGTCGCGCGGCTTGGTGAAGAAGAAGGGGGGCTCGCGATCGGGATCGGATCCCATCTCGCGCGCATGCTCGGCATAGTTACGGCCGACGCAGTAGATGCGGCGGACCGGAAAGGCGCGTCCGTCGGTGACGGGCAGGGTGACGGGCTCGGGGGCGTCGAAGACGAGGTCGGTCATGCGTGATTCCCGGATCGGTCTGAAGCGGACCGCTGTGTAGCAGCTTGGCGCCCGCGCGGTCATCTGCTGGACGCCTTCCCCCTGTCAGGGCCCGATGCGCCGGGTGACCGTGCGCAGAACGGGAGCGGTGGTGATCTCGGCGACGCCGCTCACGTTCGCAAGGCGCTCGCGCAAGTCGCCGAGCGCCTGGCCGTCGGCGCAGGCGACGTGAAGATACGCGTCGACCTCGCCGCTTGCCACCGACCAGCAGGACACGATCTCCGGCCAGTCGGAGAACCGGCGCAGCACGTTCTCGCACGGACGCGTCGCGATGCGTACCGCAAGGATCGCCTCGGCCCGGGCCTCGCGTCCGCCCGATCCGCGCCGGATCGTGTAGCCCCCGATGACCCCCTCGGACTCCAGCCTGCCGAGACGCTCCTGGACGGCGCTGCGCGACAGGTTCACCGCCCGCGCCAGCGCCACCGCGGTCAGGCGCGCATTGCGCTCCAGAAGCTGGAGAAGCTTCTCGTCGATCTCGTCGAGATGGCGGGGCATGACGGGCGATCTCCTGCGATTCCGGCGATCTGCCGGGCGATCCGGCGTCTTGCCGATGGATTTCCGTTTCTACCCCGGACCAGGGTCGGTCTCACGGCAATGCGCTTGAAGCAGGGAGTCACCACATGCGCAAGATTGAAGGAGCGAGCTTTCGAGCCGATCGCGCCTGGGCGGGCGAGAATCTCGCCTTCATCGAACGGGCCATCGTCAAGCTGCGCTGGACCGATGCGCCCTTTCGCTGGCACGAGAATGCGACCGACGAGATTTTCCTCGTGCTCGGCGGCGAAGTCGACATGCATACGCGCGACCCCGAAGGGACAGAGCAGATCATCACGCTGCGCGCCGGCGACCTGCTCCAGATCCGAGCCGGAGAGAGCCATGTCGCTCACCCACGCGGCGGCGCCAGCCTGCTCGTGATCGAGGGCCAGGAGCCATGAGCGGCGGCCCGGTGCGCGCGGCCTTCGTCGGGGACAGCCTGACGCTCGGCATCGGCGATCCCGGACGCCTGGGCTGGGTCGGCCGGCTCTCCCGACATTATCCGCGCGAGGAACTGCTCGCCTATAACCTCGGGGTACCGGGAGAGACGGTGAGAGACATCGCCCGGCGGTGGCGTTGCGAAACGCGCTCGAGGCTGCCCGCCGGAGGGTTGCTCGTCTTCTCCTTCGGAACGAACGATGCCCTGCAGCGCGCTTCGGCCGACCGGGCATCGGTGCTGACGCAGGCAGAGGCGATCCTCGGGCAGGCGTCGCGCGACCACGTCGTGCTCTTCGTCACGCCGCCGCCGTCCGGGGACGCCGCGCTGAACACGTTTCTCGCCGGCTTGGGCAAGGAGCTCGCAGGCCACGCCGAGGCGGCCGGAGGGCTGGTGTTCGATGCCTTTGGCGTGCTGAGCAAGGACCCGGTCTGGCGCGAGCAGATGCGATCGGGGGACGGGCTCCATCCCGGCGAAGCGGGCTACGAGCGCCTCGCCGAGCGCGTGGCGGCATCAGGCGTCTGGCGCGAAGCGTGCGATCGCGCCCGGGCCCGTTTCAATAGCGCCGGTAGCGTCGGGGTTCGTACCGGCACGGGCTCGTCGTGAAGACATCGCCGAGCACGTCGTCGCAATCCTCCTCGTAATACCCGTCGCAGTAATCCCCCTCGCAGTAGTCCGGCTCGCAATAGCCGTCGCGGCAATGGGGGTCGCGATAGTGGGGCCGGTGATGGGGCGCCGGCACGCGCACGCAGCCATGACAGGTCTGCGTGATGGCGAGGCGGATCTCGGCGAGCCGGCCGGACAGGGCGGTGAAGTCGCGCCGCGCATCCTGCCATTGCTGGGCGGTCGACATGCAGGCGGCCTCCTCATAGCCCTGGTTCTGCATGCACATCTGGTAGGCCTGGCAGGACGATGTGGCGAAGCGGTAGGCCGCATCGAGATCGGCCGCGAAGGCGTGGACGAGTTCGACCGTCTCGGTCTGGGGGCCGTAGGGCCGCTCGCTCACGCTCTCGCGCGTCTCGATCCGGGCGCGCTCCCTGCTGTCGTAGTCCGGGCCGTAATAATAGCCGCGGTCATACCCCGCGCGCTCGATCTCGGAGCGCATCTCGTTGCGCGCTTCGGTCAGGGAGTCGATCGAACAGATCTGCTGCGCGGTGTCGGCGCTCTCCTCGGCCGGATGCGGCGCATAGCGCGCTCCGTAATACGGGTCGTAGGGGTCGTACGGATCGGCATGGGGCGGCGGCACCACGCATCCGGTGAGGAAGAGGGCGGCGAGAAGAAGGCTGGCGCGTTTCATGATCGAATCTCCGCGGGGGCGGGGGTGAGCGGGCTCAATACGGTTCACGGGCAGTGCCTCCTTCCGGCTCCAGACAGGCGAGATCGGGCGAGGCGAAGCGATCGACATCGATATGACTGCGCCATTCGAGGTAGAACGCGCCGTCACCGTCGGCGGCGGCTTCTTCCAGGCGGTTCGAGATCGCGATCCATCGGCTCTCGGCGGTCGGATGGCGGCGGAACTCGGGATGGGCACGCCAGCGCTCGGCGACCGGGTGGCCGAGGGCCGCGGCATCGCGCAGATAGGCATCGGCGCGCTCGGGGTTCTCGATGATGCCGCACAGGCGATAGCTGCCCAGCACGGCGCCCGTGCCGTAGATCAGCGCCAGATTGAAGAAGGCGTCGGCATCGTCGCGCCGCGCCGCGGTCTCGAACCATTCCAGCGCGAGATCGGCATTGCGCCCGACGCCGAGCCCGGTCGCGTACATGATGCCGAGCGCATTCTGCAGATGCGGGTCGCGGGCGGTCTGGGCGGCGTGGCAGATCAGCAGCGTCGTCTGGCGCGGCGTCAGCGAGCCGGTCTCGTCATAGCCGAGCTCGCGCTGGAAACCGCGCACCGCATCACGCGTCACCGGGCCGTAATGACCGTCAACCGGCGCGGCGTAGTACCCCAGCGCGGCGAGTGCGGCCTGGCGCAATTCCAGGCTGATCACATCGCCGGCCTCTTCCGGGCCGCGCCTGGAGATACGTGCCAGGCTCTCCCCGTCGGCAGAGGACTCGCACTGAACCATGTGTGCCTGGAGACGGCGCTGGGCCATCAGGGCCGATTGAGCGCCGAACGGACGGCCCCAGTCTATGGAGAAGTTCCAGTACTCCATCGCGAGCCGGATCGAGCTGGAATCATACGCATGATAGTCTCCGTCCCGGCTCTGGGCCTGGGAACCCTGCCGGGGCGCACGCACGTCCACCCAGTCGGTCCCGAGCTGGAGGTCGACGGTGGCGAGTTCCGCATCCCCGCGCAGCAGCCAGTAGCGCGCGCCGTCATTATACAGGCGGGCGGCCTGTTCTCGCGTCATGCAGATTTCGCCGTAGCCGATCCCGCGCACGCAGATCGGACGCGGCTCGCCCTCGTGACGCACATAGGGCCAGGGTGCACGCGGGAAGGCGTCCTGACCGCGCGGGTAGCCGCCCCCATACCGGTATTCCTGGCTCGGCCGATAGTTGGCCTGGGTGTTGATCGTGACCTGACCACCGGTTCCGCGATAGGGATCGATCGTCCCGTTCGGCCCCGGGCTCACGATCTCCTCCTCGGGAGCGAAGAGGTCGAGACCGCAGCGGCGTGCTGCGCGCTCGAAGATTCCCATGCGCGATTGAGGGAAGGCCGAACTCAACCGGTCGGGGTCGGCATAGTGGCCGCGTCCGGCCATCTCGTGATACTGCGACCATTCCTCGCGGGAAAGCGCGGCGGAAACCTCGTCGACATAGCACTGGCAGGCGAGCGAGGTGTTGGACTGGCGCGAATCGAAGAGGCAGGCCTCGTAGACCTGCTTGCCGCGCGCCTCGATCAGGTCGCAGGCGGCCAGGACCGGCAGCACAAGCGCGGCAAGAAGAAAGGCCGCCCCCGCGCGCAAATTGCCCCACGACGGCTGGAAATCGTCTGACTTGATGGCCGAGGCCATGATCTCCCCTCCGAGAATCTCGAAGGGTTAACGTGCTGTGAACATCTGGGTTCATCCATCGGCCGCGGTTTTTTCACCCGACGCCTCCGCAAGCTGCGTTCCTCAGCTAGCCTCTCTCAAGGATGGAAAGCATTTCGGCCGGTGCGCAGGGATAGACCCGGACCTCCTCAAGAATGGCCGTTCGGCGGTCGAGAATGCGCCGGTCCGCCGTGATGAAATAGGCAGCGCCGTACCGCTCGGCCTCCACGATATGGAGCGCGTCGGAGAGATGGCGCAGCCCGCGTCCGCCGCCGTGGATGGCGCGTGCGATCCGCTCCGCTCGTGCCCGGTCGCCGGAGTCGAAGACGGGCTCGGGCAGGGGGGAGAAGCGCTCTGCCCGCGATCTGACGAATTTTGGGGTACGCGGATGGGCGACCTCCTCCCGGACCGTGCCGCCGACCCGCAGCGAAAGACGCCCCTCTGCCCGGCGCGCGATCTCCTGGATCAGCGGCCAGTCGGGATACTGAAACATCATCGCATCGAGAAAGGCGCTCGGCAGGGCAGAATCGGTCACGGCTCGCGCGCCCGCCGCCGGCGCCGTCCCGCGGAACAGGCGATGGAAGGATGCAAGATCATGCGCCCCCTCGATTGCGGCGGGATATCCGGTCGCGTGGCGGAGGAGGAGGGATTCGAACCCCCGGAGCGCTCACACGCTCAACGGTTTTCAAGACCGCCGCTTTCGACCACTCAGCCACTCCTCCGGTGAGACAGGGTGTAGCCGGACGCGCCCGGATCGGGCAAGAATGGCGCTCACAGCCAACGCTCACGGGACGGGACATTGAAACTCGTACGCCTCGCCAGCGCGCTTGCGCTCACTGCCGCGCTCTCGGCCTGTGCCACACCCGCGCCGCAGACCCGGCCGGCAGCGGCATTGCCGCCCGATGCCGGTCCGGGGCACCCTTATGTCATCGAGATCGGCGACGCCGACCGTCCACGCGCCATCTTCGAGGGGCTGGCATCCTGGTACGGGGAGCGGTTCCACGGGCGGCTGACGGCGAATGGCGAGATCTTCGATCAGCACGCCTTGACCGCCGCCCATCCAACCCTGCCGATGCCGAGCCTGGCGCGCGTGACCCGGCTCGATACGGGCGCCAGCATCCTGGTGCGGGTGAACGATCGCGGCCCCTTCGTGGACGGGCGCATCATCGATCTGAGCTATGGCGCGGCACGCGAGCTCGGCTTCGTGGAGGAGGGCGTGGCCGAGGTGCGTATCGAGGCGCTCGGCCCTGCCGATCCCGAGGACCGGGCCGCGCCGCCCATGGCTTTCGACCCCGAACTGGGGCCGCCCCGTTTCGATCCGGAAACCCGCGATCCGGTCACCATCACCGCGCAGCGCTGACTGCGCCCGGCGGGCTTGCCGCC
This sequence comes from Marinicauda algicola, assembly GCF_017161425.1. Lineage (GTDB taxonomy): Bacteria > Pseudomonadota > Alphaproteobacteria > Caulobacterales > Maricaulaceae > Marinicauda > Marinicauda algicola. The sequence continues at coordinate 975,372 of NZ_CP071057.1, forward strand.
TTGTTTCGGTCGGGGTTTCATGGCCATTGATGGGAGACCGGTCCGCGCGCACCGGCCTGCCCCCGATCCTCGCAGATGGAGACGCTCCGTGCTGGCCCGCCTCATCGCCCTTTCGCTTCTCGTTCTCTTCCCGCTCGCCGCGCACGCGCAGGACAGCGCGTTCGAGACCCGCGCGAGCCACGCCGTGATCCTCGATTACGAGACCGGCGAGATTCTCTATTCGAAGAACGGTGCCGAGCCGATGCCTCCGGCCTCGATGTCGAAGCTCATGACCGTCTACATGGCCTTCGAGGCGATCGAGGAGGGGCGTCTGTCGATGGACGACGAGCTGCCCGTCAGCGAGACGGCCTGGCGCCGCGGCGGGGCGGCCTCGGGCTCCTCGACCATGTTCCTGGAGCCCAACAGCCGGGCACGCGTCGACGACCTGCTGCGCGGGATCATCGTTCAGTCGGGCAATGATGCCTGCATCGTCATCGCCGAGGCCCTGGAAGGCACCGAGGAGAATTTCGCCGACGCGATGACAGATCGCGCGCACGAGCTGGGTCTGGACTCCGCGAATTTCGAGAACGCCACCGGCTGGCCCGATCCCGATCACCGCATCTCGGCGGCCGATCTGGCCCGCCTGGCCGCCATCATCATCAGGGACTTCCCGGAACTCTATGATATTTATGCCGAAACCGAGTTCGCCTATAACGGTATCCGGCAGTACAACCGAAACCCGCTCCTCGGCGTCGTGGAGGGCGCCGACGGGCTGAAGACCGGCCACACCACCGAATCCGGCTACGGCCTCGTGGGCTCCGCCGAGCGCGACGGAGAGCGCCGCATCGTCGTCTTCAACGGCATGGAAAGCGAACGCGCCCGGGCCGACGAGGCCGAACGCCTGATGCGCGCGGCCTTCACCGAATTCGAGATCTACGAGATCGTGAGCGCCGGCGACATTCTCGCCGAGGCCGATGTCTTCCTGGGCGTCAGCCCCCGCGTCGCATTGCGCGCGAGCCGCGATCTCGCCGTGGGCCTGCACCGGCGCGACCGCGACGACATCACCGCCGAGGTCGTCTACACCGCGCCGGTGCGCGCGCCGGTGGAGGAAGGCCAGGAGATCGGTCGCCTCGTCGTGACGATGCCGGGCGGGCGCGTGGAGGAGATCCCGCTCGAAGCGGCCATGGCGGTGCCGGAGAAGGGCGCGATCGGGCGTGCCGTCGCCGCGCTCGTCCAGCTCATTCGCGGGGCGTGAGCCCCTTGGCCGGGCGGGGGCGTTTCATCACGCTGGAAGGCGGCGAGGGGGCGGGCAAGTCCACGCTTGCCCGCCGGCTGGCCGAGGAACTGACGCGGCGCGGGATCGAAGTCGACGTGACGCGCGAGCCCGGCGGCACGGACAATGCCGAGGCGATCCGCGAATTGCTCGTCACGGGAGACACGCGACGCTGGTCGGCGCTGAGCGAGACGCTGCTCTTCCACGCCGCACGCGTCGACCATCTCGAGAACCGTATCCGGCCCGCGCTCGAGCGCGGGGTCTGGGTGATCTGCGACCGCTTTGCCGATTCCACGCGCGCCTACCAGGGCGCGGCCGGCAAGCTCGAGCGGGCCCGGCTCGATGCGCTGCACGAGGCGGTGCTCGGCGAATTCGAGCCGGACCTCACTCTCATCCTCGATCTCGATCCGCAGATCGGACTGGAACGGGCGCGGGAGAGGGGAGAGGCGGTGACCCGGTTCGAGAAGCACGATCTCGCCTTTCACCGGGCGCTGCGCGAAGGCTTCCTGGAGATCGCGCGGGAGGAGCCCGAGCGCTGCGCCGTGATCGATGCGGCGCGCGACGCGGAGACGATCGCGGCGGAGGCGCTCGCGATCATCGACCGGCGCCTGAAGGGCTGAGCCATGGCCGAGGATCTTCCTCCTGAACCCGATCGCGAAGGCGATCTGCCCCATCCGCGCGAGACCTACGAGCTGTTCGGCCAGGAGGAGGCGGAACGCCAGGCTGCACAGGCCTTCGAGTCGGGGCGCATGCATCATGCCTGGATGATCACCGGCCCGAAGGGCGTCGGCAAGGCGACCTTCGCCTGGCGCCTCACCCGGCGCGCACTGGGTGCGGTGCCGGCTGGCGAGGCCCCCCTCGGCGCGCTCGCGGAGGATCCGGTCTGCCGCCGGCTCGAGGTACTCTCCCATCCCGACTTCCTGCTGATCCGGCGGCCCTATGACGACAAGCGCGGCAAGCTGCGCGCGGAAATCACGGTGGACGAGAGCCGGCGGGCGCCGGAATTCTTCTCGAAGAGCGCCAGCGGCCGGGCCTGGCGGGTGTGCATCGTCGATGCAGCCGACGAGATGAACACCAATGCCGCGAACGCGCTTCTGAAGACCCTGGAAGAGCCGCCGGCCAAGGGACTCCTGCTGCTGGTCACCCATGCACCGGGCCGGTTGCCGACGACGATCAGGTCGCGCTGCCGCCGGCTGGTGCTGCGCGCGCCGGCCGAGCAGGCGACGGCGGACTGGCTGGTGCAGCGCCACGGGTTCGATGCCGATCACGCGGCGCGCTGCGCCGGCCTCGCCGGCGGGGCTCCCGGTCGGGCGCTGGCGCTCGGCCAGTCGGAGGCTCCGAAGTTGAAGGACACGCTCGATCGCGTGCTGTCCTCCCTGCCGCGGCTCGATTCCCGCGAGGTCGGCGCGCTCGCGGCGCAAACCTCGAAAAAGGAGGGCGAAGCGGTCAGGAATCTGCTGATGGAGTTCCTCGAACGCCATGCCCAGGAACGCGCGCGCAGCGCAGCGCTGGAGGCGGGCGAGGGCGAGGCCGCCGGCATCTGGGTGCAGGCGGCCGACGCACTCGCGCGTCTGGCCCGGGAAAGCGAAACGCTCTATCTCGACCCCAAGCAGACCGTCCATGCCGCTTTCTCCATCCTGAGGGATGCGGCCCAAGCCACACGCTGAGGCGCCATGCTCATCGACACGCACGTGAACATTCACGGCGAGGCCTTTGAAAACGATCTAGATTCGGTGCTGAACCGCGCGCGGGAAGCGGGCGTCTCGCCGATAATCGCGATCTGCTCGCGCCTGAGCGATTTCGATGCGGTGAGGGCGATCGCGCAGGCGCATGAGGACGTGTTCTGCACCATCGGCGCCCACCCCCATCACGCCAAGGATCGTCCGGACATAACGCCGGACGAGCTCATCGAGATCGCCCGGCATCCCAAGGTCGTCGCGATCGGGGAGACCGGGCTAGACTTCTACTATGGCCACAGCCCGGAAGAGGCGCAGTTCGCGAGCTTTCGCGCCCATATCGCGGCGGCGCGCGAGACCGGCCTGCCGATCGTCATCCACAGCCGCGACGCGGACGGGCCGATGGCGGAAATCCTGGAGGAGGAGATGGCGCGCGGCGCGTTCAAGGCGCTGCTGCATTGCTATACGGGCGGCCCCGAGCTCGCCCGGCGCGCGGCCGCGCTCGGGGCCTGGTTCTCCGCCTCGGGGATCATCACCTTCAAGAAGGCCGACGATGTGCGCACGGTGTTTGCCGAGCACGTGCCCGAGGACAAGGTGATCATCGAGACCGATTGTCCGTACCTGGCGCCCGTGCCGAAGCGGGGGGACCGCAACGAACCGGCCTACCTGCCTTACGTGGCAGCCAAGCTTGGCGAGCTGAAGGGCTGGTCGATCGAGGAAACCGCCCGGCGTACGCGCGAGAATACGCTCGCCCTGTTCGGCCGGCTGCCGCAGTGAGCGCCGGAGCGGTCATCCGCGCCCGGATCCTCGGATGCGGCAGCTCGGGCGGCGTGCCGCGCGCCGACGGCGACTGGGGCGCCTGCAACCCGCGAAACGCCAGGAACCGGCGCCTGCGCTGCTCGCTCCTGGTGGAGCGGGCGGAGTCCCTCGACGCCCTCGAGGCGGGGCAGGCGACCCGCGTCCTCGTCGACACCTCGCCCGATCTTCGCCAGCAGCTGATCGCGGCAGGCGGGCCGATGCTCGACGCCATCGTGTACACCCACGCCCACGCAGACCAGAGCCACGGAATCGACGATGTGCGCGCCATCGTCTACCGCAAGGGCGAGAAGCTGCCGGCCTATATGAACGCGCCGACGCGCGCCGACCTGACGCACCGCTTCGCCTATATCTTCCAAACTCCGCCCGGATCGGGCTATCCGCCGCTTCTGGAGGCACGCGATCTGCCCGAACGCGGCACGTTCACCATCGAAGGGGCAGGCGGGACGCTCCAGGTGACGAGCTTTCCCGTCGCGCACGGCCGGATCGTCTGCGCGGGGCTGCGCTTCGGGCCGCTGGCCTATACGCCCGATGTCAGCGCGATCGAAGACGACGTCCTGTCCGGTCTCGACCAGATTCCGGTCTGGATCCTTGATGCGCTGCGCGAGAAGCCTCATCCGACCCACGCCCATGTCGGCCAGGCGCTCGACTGGCTGGCGCGCGCCCGGGCCGGCCTCGGCATCCTCACCAATCTCCATGTCGACCTCGACTACGCCGCGCTTCTCCAACGCTGTCCCGAGAGGGTGCGCCCGGCCTATGATGGGTTGACGCTGACGCTGGAGGAGACGAGCGGGCGCGTCCTCGACATCGGGCGGCGCTGAGACGGACCGAACACCGCGGGGCCGATGCGTGCTAAGGCTTCGACGCACTACATCGCATTTCTCATAATATTTATTATGCGCGAAACTTCGAACCACACTGCAGGACCGCCCTCATGACGAACGACGCCCGCACCAGCCCCCCGCCCGAGGCCGAGATGCTGATCGAGGACGAAGCCGCCCCGCCGCTCGAGCGCCTGCTCGCGATCATGGCGCGCCTTCGGGACCCGGACCTTGGCTGCCCGTGGGACGTCGAGCAGAGCTTCGCGACCATCGCGCCCTACACGATCGAGGAAGCCTACGAGGTCGCCGACGCGATCGAGCGCGGCGACATGGACGAGCTGAAGGACGAACTCGGCGATCTCCTCTTCCAGGTCGTCTTCCACAGCCAGATGGCCGCCGAGCGAGGCTTGTTCGGGTTCGATGACGTGGCGCGCGCGATTTCGCAGAAGATGATCCGGCGCCATCCCCACGTTTTCGGCTCGGCCCGGCAGCGCAGCGCTGCGGCGCAGACCGAAGCCTGGGAGGAACAGAAAGCCGCCGAGCGCGCGAGGAAGGGCCGCGCGGCCTCACTGCTCGACGATGTTCCCATCGCCCTGCCCGCGCTGAAACGCGCCGGCAAGCTGACCAAGCGGGCCGCCCGCGTCGGGTTCGACTGGCCCGATGCGGAGCGCGTGTTCGAGAAGTTCGAGGAGGAAGCCGCCGAGCTGCGCCGCGCCATCGAGGCCGGTGACACGGCGAACATCGAGGAAGAGATCGGCGATCTCCTGTTCGTGTGCGCCAATCTGGCAAGGAAGCTGGGCGTCGAGCCCGAGGCCGCGCTGCGGGCGGCGAACGCGAAGTTCGACCGGCGCTTCCGCCATATCGAGCGCGAGCTCGCCGCGCGCGAGCGCGATCCGGCGGAAGCCACGCTGGAGGAGATGGAAGCGCTCTGGATCGATGCCAAGGACAGCGAGAAGAAATCCCGCTAAGCCTATTCGGCTGCGGCTTTTTCCTCGGCGATCTCGAGGCCGGGAAAGCGCGAGCGGAAGCGCCCGGCATCCGACCCGGACAGGCGCGCGACGGCATAGGTCGCACCGGTCTCGGGATCGCTGCGCTCGTCCATGATCTCGCCGTTCTCGTGCAGCCAGGCGAGCGCATCCGACTGTTGCGGGGCGATCTTCAGCCGCAGAATGACGTCTTCGGCCGCCAGGGCGCGTTCCACAAGGGCCATCAGCGTGTCGATCCCCTCCCCGGTCACCGCCGAGGTCACGGCGACGGCGGGCTTGTCCGGCTGCTTGGGCAGGTTCGCGCGCCACTTGAGGTCGTCTCGCGCTTCCGCGTCGAGCCGGTCGGCCTTGTTCCAGGCCTCGATGATGATCTGGTCGTGCGCCGCACCGGCGCCAAGCGCCTCGAGCACATCCTCCACGTCGCGCTTTCGCCCCTCGTGATCGGGATCGGACACGTCGCGGACATGGACGAGGATGTCGGCTTCCAGCACCTCCTCCAGCGTCGCGCGGAAGGCGGCAATCAGCTCGGTGGGAAGATCGGTGATGAACCCCACCGTGTCGGAGAGCAGGATCTTGCGCCCCGACGGGCTGCGGATCGCGCGCATGGTCGGATCGAGGGTCGCGAAGGGCATGTCCTTGGCGAGCACCTGGGCGCGGGCGAGCCGGTTGAACAGGGTCGACTTGCCCGCATTGGTGTAGCCGACGAGCGCGACGGTCGGCCAGGGCGCCGCCTGGCGGCGCTTGCGGTGCAGGGACCGCGTGCGCTTGACCTCCTCGAGCTCTTTCCTGAGCTTGGCCATGCGCTCGGAGATCAGGCGGCGGTCGGTCTCGATCTGGGTTTCGCCCGGACCGGCCAGGAAGCCGCGCCCGCCGCGCTGACGCTCGAGGTGCGTCCATGTGCGGACCAGGCGCGAGCGCTCGTAGGACAGGCGCGCCAGCTCGACCTGTAGCCGGCCCTCGCGGGTCTGAGCGCGTTCGGCGAAGATCTCCAGGATCAGGCCGGTCCGGTCGATCACCTTGGCCTTCCAGGCCTTTTCAAGATTTCGCTGTTGTACCGGGGACAGGTCGGCGTCGATGACGACCACCCTCACCCCGCGCTCCTCGACCTCGGCGGCGATCGCCTCGACCTTGCCGCGCCCGAACAGGGTGCCGGGCTCGATCTTGCGCAGGGTCTCGGCGCGTACCTCGTCCACCGCGAGGCCCAGCGCCTCCGCGAGGCCGGCGGCTTCCTCGAGGCGCGCCTCGACACGGGCCGGATCGCTCGCTCCCGATTGCGGGTGCAGGACAAGGGTCGTGTCGACTGGCGCTTCGCGCTCGAACAAGCGTTAGTCCTCTCCGTCCTGATCGGCTTCGAACAGAGAGATGGGTTGGCTCGGCATGATTGTCGAGATGGCGTGCTTGTAGACCAGCTGAATTTGTCCCTCGCGACGCAGCAGCACGCAGAAATTATCGAACCAGGTGACGACGCCCTGGAGCTTCACGCCATTGACGAGGAAGATGGTCAGGGGCGTCTTGCCCTTGCGCACGGTGTTCAGGAACACATCCTGGAGGTTCTGTTTCTTGTCGTTCGACATGGGTCTTTCTCTCGAGCCCTTGGGGCGCCTGCACTGCGACGAGTCAAACTGGTAGCCCCGCTTTCGCTGCACTGCAACCGCGAAGCCGCGCGGCGGGCGGTCAGACGCGTTCCGCGGCCTCGAGATAGAGCGCGCGAAGCCGCATGGAAACAGAGCCAGGCGCACCATTGGCCACCGGTCGCCCGTCGATCGAGACCACCGGCGTCACGAAGCTGGTCGCGGAGGTGATGAACGCCTCGCGTGCACGAAGCGCCTCCTCCACCGTGAAGGCGCGCTCCTCGATTCGCAGTCCCTCCTGCTCGGCGAGCGCCTTGATGGCCAGACGTGTGACGCCCCAGAGAATCTTCTCGTCGGTCTGGCGGGTCACGAGAACCCCCTCCCCGGTCAGGATCCAGGCGTTGGTGGAGCTGCCCTCGGTAACATGGCCGCTCTCGTCGACCAGCCAGGCCTCGTGCGCGCCGGCTTCGCGTGCGGCCTGCTTGGCCAGGACGTTGGGCAGCAGGTTCACCGTCTTGATATCGCACCGCTTCCAGCGCAGGTCGGGCCGGGTGATGACGCCGACGCCCTGCGCGGCGCGCGCATCGGCCGCCTTCAGGTCCAGCGCGCGCGCCGTCACCACCAGGGTCGGGCGGACCGGTCCTGGCGGGAAGGGATGGTCGCGCCGCGCCACGCCGCGCGTGACCTGCAGATAGACCAGCCCGTCCTCGATCCGGTTGCGGCGGACAATCTCGTGCAGGATCACGTCGAGCGCGGGGAAGCCCACGGGCAGCGGAATGCGCAGCTCGTTCAGCGAGCGCTCGAGGCGCGCGCGATGGCCCTCATGGTCCAGGAAGCGCCCTGCGCGCACCGACCAGACCTCGTAGACGCCATCGGCGAACTGGAAGCCGCGGTCCTCGATGCCGATCGCGGTATCGGTGACGGGCCGGTACCGGCCGTTGACATAGGCGATGCGCGCCACGCTTCACTCCCGCACGATGATGACGAAGACGGCGGCCGCCGCGGCGAGAATTTCGAGCCGCCCGGCGATCATGGCAAGGACGGAGATCACCATCGCGCCCGGCGGCAGGCCCGCATAGTCGATCTCCGCGAGCGGACCGGCATTGGCGATGCTGGCCGCGGCGACCTGCCAGGCGGAGGCGAAGTCAAGTCCGGCAAGGCCGAGCAGGATGCCTGCCACCCCGATCGCGAACGGGAAGCTCAGCGCCACGATCCACACCTCGAGCAGCGCCTTGTCGCCGACATGGCGCCCCGCGAAGCGGGTGAAGATCGCCGCCGAGGGGTGGGCGAGCAGGGAGAGCTCTCCCGCCGCGCGCTTCAGAAGCAGCATGATGCGGCTGATCTTCGCTCCGCCCGAGGTGGACAGCGCGGAGCCGCCGATGACCGCGAGACTGAGCAGGATCACGGTCGGCAGCACGCCCTCCCCGGTGGTGAAGCCCGCGGTGGTGATCGCGAACAGCGTGTCGAGGAAGGCGGGCCAGGCCTCGCCGGGACCGAAGACCAGCGCCACGACGAACGCCATCGCCAGGCACACCGCCACCATGGCGCGCAGATCGCCGGTCAGGCGCACCGCCCGACCGCGATGGATGAGCTCGTATTGCAGGGCGAGATTCCACGCCCCGAACAGCGTGCATGCCGCCAGGATCATCTGGCCCGGCAACGGTAGCCATGCCTCGATCGGCCCGGACCGCGGCGTCATGCCGCCCGTCGAGACACCGGACAGGGCCAGGCACAGCGCCTCGAACGCATCGAGCGCGGTCAGGCTCAGGGTGAGCACGGTGAAGACGGTGATGAGCCCGTAAACGAGCCCCAAGCGCCGCGCAGCGCGGCCGAAATTGGTGAACAGGTCCTCCTCGGCGACGGTGAGCAGCGTGGAGCGCCGAAGGCCGAGGCCCGGCAGTTCCAGAGCGGCAAACACCGTGACCGCGAGGATCAGGGTCGCGAAGCCGCCGATCCATTGCAGGAAGGCACGCCAGAGCAGGATCGAACGCTCCTGCTGATCGGGGTCGAGGACGCTCGCGCCCGTGGTGGTCATCGCGGAATACGCCTCGAAAAGCCCCGGCATCGTCCCCGCCGCGGCCGCCACGAGCGGCGGCGCGGCGAAGAGCGGGGTCGTCAGCCAGCCGTAGAGCGCAAGCCTCAAGGCGGTGCGAGGCCCCGCCCGGCCCTTCAGGGACCGGGTCGCGGCGAGCGACAGGCCGCCCGCGAACAGGCCGAGGACGGCGCTCGCCGCGAACCCGCGCGCGATCGTGTCGGCCTCCTCGGCGGTCGCGATCAGAACGAAGGGTAGCGCGGAGAGACCGACGATGAGCCAGCACCATCCAAGAGCGCGGACAAGGCGGGGTGAGAGGCCCATCGCAACGGGTCAGAAATATTCGAGGCTGACGCGGAAGAGCTGCTCGACCTTCGAGACGGCACTTTTCAGCGCGAAGAAGACGACGCGATCGTTCTCCTCGATCGTGACGGAATCGCGCCGGAAATGGACCTTCTCGCCGCGCACGAGAGCGCACACGGCGACGTCCTCGGGAAGCTCCATCTCGTCGAGCTGCTTGCCGACCAGCGGCGAGGTGGACAGCACCACGCCTTCGAGCGCTTCGGCCTCGCCGCCGCCGAGCGTCTGGAGCCCGGTGATCCGCCCGCGCCGGATGTGCTGCAGTATGGTGGAGATCGTGACGGTACGCGGATCGATCATCACGTCGATGTCGAGCGCCGCCTTAACCGGGCGGAAGGCCTCGTCATTGACCAGGGCGAGCGTGCGCTGGGCCCCTTCCCGCTTGGCCATCACGCTGGAAAGGAGGTTCACCTTGTCGTCGTTGGTCAGGCAGATCGCGAGCTCGGCATCCTCCACGCCCGCCTCGCGCAGCACCTGCCGGTCGAGTCCGTCGCCATGGAGCACGACGGTGCGGCGCAGCGTGTCTGCGGCATGCTCGGCGCGCGCCTTGTCGCCCTCGATGAGGCGCACCTTGACGCCCGAGACGCGCTCGAGGGCCTGGGCGACATAGAGCCCGATATTGCCCGCCCCGACGAGCACCACGCGGCGGGCGCGCTGGACGGCCCGGCCGAACACGTCGAGCGCGCGGCCGACATGGCCCGCCGCGACGGAGAGGTAGACCTCATCCTCCGGCATCAGGGGGTCGTGGCCCTCCGGCACGAACAGCGTCTTGTCGCGCAGGATGCCGACGATATCGAGGGCGAGGTCCGGGAAGAGGTCGAGGATCTGGTCGCGCGAACTGCCCGCGACCGGGGAAGTCTCGTCGACGCGCACGCCGAGGATCTGGACCCGGCCGTTGGCGAAGGGGGCGGTGGTGAAGGCGCCGGGCGTTTCCAGGCGCTGCAGGATGGAGCGGCTAACCTCCAGCTCGGGCGAGATCGTCACGTCCACGGGCAGGTTGTCGGTGGAGAACAGGTCGCGCCATTGCCGGTCGAGATAGCTCTGCGCGCGCACCCTCGCGATCCGGGTCGGCGTATTGAACAGGGAGTGCGCGACCTGGCACGCGATCATGTTGGTCTCGTCGGAATAGGTGACGGCGACCAGCAGGTCGGCCTCCTTCGCCCCGGCCCGCTTGAGCACGTCGGGATGGCTGCCGTGACCGACCACTCCCCGCACGTCGAGGTCCGTGGTGATGCGGTCGATCAGCTCGGCCGACCAGTCCACCACGGTGACCGCATTGCCCTCCCGGGCAAGTTCGCGCGCAATTCCGTAGCCGACGCGGCCGGCACCACAAACGACTGCCTTCATGAGGGGTCAGGCTCCGACTTCAGGACGCCTCGTCGGTATCGAGGTCCTTCTGGCTGTTCGTCACGCCCAGGGCCTTCAGCTTGCGGTGCAGGGCCGAGCGCTCCATGCCGATGAAGCTGGCCGTGCGCGAGATGTTCCCGCCGAACCGCGAGATCTGGGCCCTGAGATACTCGCGCTCGAACTTTTCACGCGCGTCGCGCAGTGGCAAGGCGATCATGCGTTCCGCCTCGAAGCCCTCCCCCTCGCCCTGGCGGCCGGCGACCTCGGAGGGCAGCGCGTCGATCGTCACCGGCTCCTCCGGTCCGCCCGAGGCGAGGATCAGCAGGCGCTCCACGTTGTTGCGCAGCTGGCGGACATTGCCCGGCCAGTTATGGGCCTGCAGTGCGGCCATCGCGTCCTCGCCGATCCGCCGGCGCGGCAGGCCCGACATGGAGGCGAGCCGGTCGATGAAGTGCTCGACCAGGAGCGGGATGTCCTCGCGGCGCTCGGCGAGCGAGGGCACGGTGAGCGGCACGACGGCCAGGCGGTGGAACAGATCCTCGCGAAAGCGGCCCTGCGAGATGAGGGCGCGCAGGTCGCGCGCGCTCGAGGACAGGACGCGGACATTGACCTCGACATCCACCCCGCCGCCGATCCGGCGGAAGCGCTGCTCGACGAGCATCCGCAACAGCTTGCTCTGCGTGGCAAGCGGCATGTCGCCGACCTCGTCGAGAAACAGCGTCCCGTTATGGGCCTGTTCAAGAAGGCCGACGCGTTCGACGAGCCCGTCAGAGCGCTCGGTGCCGAACAGCTCCTCCTCGACCCGGTCGGGATTCATCATCGCCGCGCTCACCGCCACGAAGGGCCCTGACTTGCGCTGCGAGCCGGCGTGGATGAGACGCGCGATCAGTTCCTTGCCGGAGCCCGGCGGGCCGTCGATGAGCACGCGCGAATTGGTCGGTGCGACGCGGTCGATCACCTGGCGCAGCTGCACCGCGCCAGCCGACTGGCCGATCAGCTGGTCCTGCAGATCGGATTTCTTGCGCAGCTCGGCATTCTCCCGGCGCAACTTGCTGGCTTCGAGCGCACGTTGAACTGTCAGCAGCAACTTGTCGGATTTGAAGGGCTTTTCGATGAAATCATACGCGCCCTTCCGGATCGCGGCGACGGCGGTCTCGATCGTGCCATGGCCGGAGATCACGATCACCGGCATGTCCGGATCGGAACGCTTGATCTCGTCGAGAAGCTCGATGCCGTCGAGCCGGCTGCCCTGGAGCCAGACATCGAGTACGGCGAGCGAAGGCGTGCGCTGGCGCAGCTCGGCGAGCGCCTCGTCGGCATCGCCGGCATAGCGTCCGATATAGCCCTCGTCCTCCAGGAGCCCGCCGATGAGTTCGCGGATGTCCGCCTCGTCGTCAACGATCAGGATATCGTGCGCCATTCGATCCTCATGCCTGCGCGCTGTGCGCCGGTTTGGTGCGGAGTTGGTCGACGTCTAGCAAGGGGAAGGCCAGCCGGACGACCGCGCCCGCCTGTCCCTCGCCCGGATCGTCGAGTTCGAGCCGGCCCTGATGGTCCTCCATGACCCGGCGAACGATGGCGAGCCCGAGCCCGGTGCCCTTCTCGCGGGTGGTCATGTAGGGCTCCGTCAGGCGCGCCTTGTCCGGCGAGGGCCAGCCGAGACCGTCATCGCGGACCTCGATCAGGCCGAAGCCGTTCTCGCCGCACACGGTCACTGCGATGAGACCCACCGCCTTGCTGCCTTCGGCTTCCATCCGCGCGGAGACGCTCTCGGCCGCATTCTTCAGGATGTTGGCGAGGGCCTGGGTGGCGAGCCGGCTGTCGCATTCGACGGTGACCGGCTCGGAGGGACGGTCGAGCGTGACACGGATTTGCGGCGATGCCACCCGCTGGGCGAAGACCGCCCCTTGCGCGACCTCGCCGAGATCGGCGGCTTCCATCTTCGGTGCGGGCATGCGCGCGAAGGCGGAGAATTCGTCGACCATGCGGCCGATATCGCTGACCTGGCGCACGATCGTGTCGACGCAGCGGTCGAATGTGTCCAGCCCGTCCTCCGGGACGTGCTCGCGATACTTGCGCCGCAGCCGCTCGGCAGAGAGCTGGATCGGGGTGAGCGGGTTCTTGATCTCGTGCGCGATGCGGCGCGCGACGTCGCGCCAGGCGGCGTTGCGCTGGGCGGCGACCAGGCGGGTGACGTCGTCGAAGGTGATGACGAGCCCGCCATCGTCGTCGCGCGCGGCCCGGACGTTGAGATGGATCAGGGCGCCGTCCTCCGCGGTCAGGTCGATCTGGCGCTCCGCAACGTCGCTGGGACGGCGTTCGGCCTCCTCGATCACCGCCCGGAACACCGGCGCCGCCTCGCCTATCGGCTCGCCGACGGCGGTCTCCGGTTCGAGGCCGAGGAGCGCGGCGGCGGAGCGGTTCATCAGCGTGATGCGGCCCGCCTCGTCGACGCCGACGACGCCGGCGCTGACCCCGGTCAGCACGGCCTCGATGAAGGCGCGCCGGCGCTCGGCCTCGGCATTGACCTCGAGCAGCGCGCCGCGCTGGCTCTTGAGCTGGCGCGTCATGCGGTTGAAGGCCCGTCCGAGCGCGCCGAGCTCGTCATGGTCGCCGGACACGTCGACGCGCGCGTCGAGATCGCCGCGGCGCACGCGCTCGGCCGCGCTGACGAGGCGTCCCACGGGCTGGACCACCCGGTTGGCCGCCGACAGCGCGATCCAGATCGCCCCGGCGAGGATGAGCGCGGCCGCCTCGGCATAGACCACGAGGAAGAGCCGGCGCATCTGCTCCTCGCGCGCGACCGCCTGGCGGAAGGCCGAGGTTGCCGCCTCGGTCTGCGTCAGCAGGCTGAAATCGTGGTACCAGACCACGTAGAGCAGCGCGTCCTCGTAGGCCGGCAGATCGACGAGCATGCGCACATAGTCCGGCTCGTCCTGGCGCTGGATCGGGTCGGAGACCGCGATCGGCGTCTCGCCGAGCACCTCGAACAGGCGCCCCGACGGCGCCGCGTATTCGGGGGCGTTCTGGGCCTCGGCGCGAGCGAGGACCGTGGACTGGGAATCGATGACGTAGGCGGCCTGGAAATTGCGCCGTATGGCCTGTTCGCGCAGATAGGCCGAGTAGAGGATCCGGTTGCTCCGCAGGGCCTCGACGGCCTCGGGCTGGGACAGGTCGTTGGCCATGGACTGCAGCTGGATGCGCGCGAGCTCGAGTTCCTCGGGCGCCTGCTCGCGGGCGATGTCGGCGACGTTCTCCACCAGCGTGTTGACCTGGTCGCCGAGCCAGAATTCGAGGCCGCGCCCGAGCACGAGGGCGTGGAAGCCCGCGGTCAGTACCGCCGGCGCGAGCGCGGCAAGCGCGAACAGGGCGATGAAACGGATGTGCAGGCGCGGCGCCGGCTCGCCGAAGCGCCGCCCCATCAGCTTGCGCGCCACGCGCAGCCCGGCGACGCAGAACAGGGCGAGGATGAGCAGGCCATTCAGACCCAGGAGCGCATAAAGAACGCCCGCCCGCTCTCCGCCCGAGCCGAATTCGGCCATGGCGAGCAGGGTGAGCACCACGAGCCCGGCCGCCGCCACGGCAAAGCCGATGACGAAGAGCGACCGGCTTCCGGCCGCGGCGATCTGCGTAGTCCCGAGCGGCAAGCGCGTACTTTCTCCCACGAAACGGACGGCATCCTGCCGCGAGTGTGGCTTTATGTCCACGCAGTGTTGCTGGTCCACCGCAGCCTAGACGTCGAGGCCGAGGGCCTCGATGCGCCGCGCGAGCGTGTTCCGGTTCCAGCCGATCAGCGCGGCGGCGTCGCGCCTGACCCCGCCGCAATGCGCGAGCGCGGCGCGGATGAGCGCGGCATCGACCGTGTCCTGGACGCGACGGCCCGCCTCGCCCTCGCCTTGCGTGAACCATCGCGACGCCGCCTGCTCCACCGCGCCGGATAGCCCGTCCGCGGCGGGAGGCGCGTTCCAGGCGAGCACGGCCTGGATGTCCTGGGCTCGCACGGTTCCACCCAGCCCTTCGGAGACGAGCCGGGCGGCCGCGCGCTCGAGTTCGAGCACCTCGCCCGGCCATGGCCACCGGTCGATGAACGCGCAGGCCTCGCGCGACAGGGCCGAATTCGCGCCGAGCCGCTGCAGCGCCGCCTCGAACAGCAGGCGGGCATCTCCCTCCCGGATGCGCAGCGGCGGCAGCTCGACGAGGGCCGCCGCGATCCGGTCGTACAGCGCCCGCTCGAGCACGCCGGACACGTCCGGCGTGCCGGTCGCGTAGACGGCCGCGTCCGGCCGGGCTTCCAGGTATTCGAGGACGCTCTCCTGCGCGCGCGCGCTCCAGCGATCGGCCCGGCGCAGCAGCACCCCGTCCGCCGCGCCCTCGAACACGGCGAGACCGTCGCGGTCGAGCCGCTGCGGGCCGGCCTCGGCGAGCGCCTTGCCGCCGCGGGCCTCGTGCAGGGCGCGCGCCGCCGTGGCACGGCCGCTGCCTTCCGGGCCGGTGAACAGCACCGGAAGACGGTTGCCCGACAGCCGCCCGATGGCCTGGAAGACCGCCTGCATCGCGCCCGACCGGCCGACCAGCCCGCCGAAACTCCCGCGCGCCGGAGCCCGTCCGGGGGCCTGTTCCGCCGCTCCCGACAGGGCGCTGCGCGCGGCGGCGACGAGATCGTCGAGATCGAACGGCTTGGGCAGATAGCGCCGGGCCCCGCGCCGGGCGGCGTTGATGGCGGTCGCCGCAGTGGTCTGCGCGCTGACCACGATGACGGGGAAATCGGGCCTGGCCCGCGTGATCTCGTCGATCCGGTCGAGGAAATTCTCCTGGCCGAGCACGACGTCGGCGACGAGCAGGTCGGCCTCGCCCCTGACGACGCGGTCGATCGCGGTCTGCGCCGAGGCGGTCGCGCGCACCTCGTAGCCGGCACGCGAGAGCGCCTTGGTCATGACCAGGCGAAGCGATTCGTCGTCCTCGAGCACCAGGATGCGCGCGCTCATGAAGCCTCCCTGAGGAAGAGCCGGAAGGCGGTGCGCCCCGGCCGGCTGTCGAACTCGACCCCGCCGCCATGAAGGTCGGCGACACGGCTGACGAAGGCGAGGCCGAGCCCCTCCCCGGCCGGCTTGCCGGTGACAAAGGGGTTGAAGACGCTGCCGGCCAGCGCCTCGGGCACGCCCGGCCCGGTATCGCGCACCTCGATCTCGAGGCGGGCGTCCGGGGCGATCCCGCCCGGCAGCGGGCGGCGATAGCGGGTGGTCAGCACGACATCGCCCTGCCCGGCCCGCGCCACCGCCTCGGCGGCATTGGTCAGGAGGTTGAGCACGGCCTGGAGCAGGAGGTCGCGATCGCCGAGCCCTTCGGGCAGCGAGGGGTCGAAATGCTCGGAGAACCGCACACCCGGCGCGGCGGCGGCCTGGGAGGAAGCCATCGCCTCGCGCGCCAGGGCGTGCAGGTTCACCGGCTGCAACGGACCGGGCACGATGTCGCCGATCCGGCTCCAGTGCTCGGCGATGCGCCGGGCCCGGTCGAGCTCGGTGACGATGATGCGGGCAAGTTCCGCCGTCTCGCCCTCGCCGGTCTGGGCGATGAGCTGGGCCGCGCCGCGCGCGCCGGCAATCGGGTTCTTCAGCTCGTGGCTCAGCATGCGCCCGAAGCCGACCGCGGCATTGGCCGCGCCCTCCCCGTGCGGGTTCAGCACGCCGGGCGGCGCGCGGCGGATGGCGATGCACGTCCCGCCGGCCTCGGGCACCACGTCGAGCGAGCCGCGCTCGCTGTCCTCGCCGAAGCGCACGCAGACGTCGTGGGCCAGGATCTCGCGTCCGGACGCCCTTGCCCGGCCGGCCATCTCCGCGGCCACCTGCCCCCACGGACCGCAGCCGGCGAGCGCCTCCCCGGCGAGCTTGCGCCGCGAGCGGCCGAGAAGGGGCTCGGCGGCCGCGTTGGCGTAGAGGATCGTCCCGGCCTCGTCGACCAGGAGCAGTGCGACCGGCGCCGCCTCGGCAGCGCGCGCCGCCTCGCCCTCGGCCGGAGGGTTCACGCCGCCCGCCTCCCCTCGCGGTGCGCGGCGAAGCGCTTCAGCCCGGCGAGCACCCGGCCGGCCGAGCGCTCGCGGCACAGGGTGCCGCGCCAGGCCTTCGCCTCCTCAGGATCTCCTTCGACCCAGTCGACGAAGCTCGCCAGGTGCTTCCTCATGCACCGCACGCCGAGCTCCTCGCCGTAGAGCGCGACGGAGTCCTCCAGCGCCTCGGCGAGGCTTTCGGCCGCCGTGGCGATGTCCGGCTCCGCGATCTCGCCGCCATGTGCCAGCGCGCCTCCGATCGCACCGGGAAGCCAGGGCCGGCCCTGGCTCGCCCGACCGACCATCACGGCATCGGCGCCGGAAAGCGCCAGGGCGTCACGCGCGCTCGCGGCGTCGAGAATATCACCGTTGACGACGAGGGGGATTGAGACCGCCTCGCGCACGGCCCGGACCGCGGCCCAGTCGGCCTTGCCGGAATAGAATTGCTGGCGCGTGCGGCCGTGGACGGTGACCATGCGAATCCCCGCATCTTCGGCGCGGCGGGCGAGCTCGGGCGCGTTCAGGCACTGGTGATCCCAGCCGAGGCGCATCTTCAGCGTCACGGGCAGGTCGACCGCGTTCACCGTCGCCTCGATCAGCGTGAGGGCATGATCGAGATCGCGCATCAGGGCGGAACCCGACAGCCCGCGCGTGACCTGCTTTGCGGGACAACCCATGTTGATGTCGATGATGTCGGCCCCGGAATCGGCGGCGATGCGCGCGCCGACATCCATCCATTTCGCCTCGCGTCCGGCGAGCTGGATCATGCGCGGACCGCAGGAGCGGTCGCCCTTCATGCGGCGGACAACGTCGGGCCGGCCCTGGGCGAGCGTCTCGCAGGCGACCATTTCCGAGACCACCAGACCGGCGCCGAATTTCCAGGCCTGCTTGCGGATCGGATAGTCGGTGACGCCCGACATCGGCGCGAGCAGGCTCGCGGCGCGCACGGGGATAGTGCCGATCGTGAAGGCGGGGATTTGCGCGCTCTGGCTCATGGCCTTGAGATAGCGTGTCTGGACGCGATCATCCAGAGACCGTAACGCTGCTCGGGGAGGCTATCGGGCCACGCTCCGGCCATTCCCGGCGGTTCTCGCGCCACGCTCACGCGGAGTTCGACCATGATCCCACACTACAGCGCCCTGATCGTGGCCGCCGGACGCGGGGAGCGGGCGGGCGGCGGGCTGGCGAAGCAGTACCGCCCCCTGGCCGGCCGGCCCATGCTCGCCTGGAGCCTCGAGACCTTCGCGACCGATTCGAGATGCCGCGAGGTCGTGATCGCGATTCATCCGGACAATCGCCCCCTCGCGGAGGAGATTGTCCGGACAACCGCCCTGCCCGTGACCCTCGTCGAGGGCGGCGCGACGCGCACCGCCTCGGTGCGCGCCGGGCTCGACGCGGTGACGGGCGATCGCGTCCTGATCCACGACGCGGCGCGGCCGGGACTGTCCCGCGCGCTGGTCGACCGGCTGCTGGCGGCGCTGGAGACCGCACCCGGTGCGGTGCCGGTCCTGTCGGTCGCCGATGCGCTGGTCCGCGAGGCCGCAGACGGCCTCGCCCCGGTCGACCGCGAGGGTCTCTTCCGCATCCAGACGCCGCAGGCCTTCCGCACCGCGGCGCTGCGCGAGGCGTTCGCCGCAGCCGGGGACCGGAGCTTTCCCGACGAGACGGCGCTGGCGCGCGCGCAGGGGCTCGCCGTGGTCACGGTCCACGGCGAGGAGCGCAATTTCAAGGTCACCTACCCGGAGGATTTCGAGCGCATGGAACAGATCCTCGCCCCCGGCACGGCCGGGCTCACCGTGTCGGGCACGGGCTATGACGTGCACCGGCTGGAAGCCGGGGACGGCGTGACGCTGTGCGGGGTTCACATCGCCTGCCCGCTGAAGCTGATCGGCCATTCCGACGCCGATGCCGGCCTGCACGCGATCACCGATGCACTCCTGGGCGCGAGCGGAAACGGCGATATCGGCCAGCATTTTCCGCCCACGGACGATCGCTGGAAGGGTGCGGACTCCGCCGACTTCCTGCGCCATGCCGTCACGCTCGCCCGGGCGGCCGGCGCCGTGCCGGTTCATGCCGACGTGACGCTTATCTGCGAGCGCCCGAAGATCGGTCCCTACCGCGAGGCGATGCGCGCGCGGGTGGCCGAGCTGCTTGAACTCCCCCTGCCCCGCGTCAACATCAAGGCGACGACCACCGAGAAGCTCGGCTTCACCGGGCGGGGCGAAGGCCTCGCGGCCGAAGCCATCGTCACCGTGAGGCTCACATGACGCTCAATCTCGCCGGCATCGCGCTGAAGGCGCAGCGTTTCAACGCCCTGGCCGAGGAGCGCGGCATCATGGTCGCGACGGCGGAGAGCTGCACCGGCGGCCTGCTCTCGGCGGCACTGACCGAGGCGGCGGGCGCCTCGGCCATCTTCGACCGGGGCTTCGTGACCTATTGCGACGAGGCCAAGCAGGACCTGCTCGGCGTTCCGGCGGACACGATCAGGCGCCACGGCGCGGTGTCGCGCGAGACGGCGCTGGCGATGGCCGAGGGCGCACTGGCCAACTCGAATGCGCAGCTGGCCGTGTCCATCACGGGCATTGCCGGCCCCACGGGAGGCTCGCCCGGGAAACCTGTCGGGCTCGTCTGGTTCGGCGTGGCGCGCGAGGGCAGGCAGACGCGCGCGACAGAGCGCCGCTTCGGCGATCTCGGCCGCTCGCGGGTGCGCCATTTCTCGGTGCTAACCGCGCTGGGTCTTCTGGAGCGCGGCCTCTAGCCGGGCCTTCTCCGCCTCGAGATCGAGCTCGGGCTCGCCGACTTTTTTCAGGCGCTTTTCCGCGGCGTTTTCAAAGGCGTGGATCAGATACCTCACGGCGCGCCCGCGATTGGTGTCGACCAGCATCTGCAGGAGCGGATTGTTGAAGTGATAGCGGATCCAGAAGTCGACCAGGGTGGAACCGTCCGACAGC
Source organism: Marinicauda algicola (assembly GCF_017161425.1). Lineage (GTDB taxonomy): Bacteria > Pseudomonadota > Alphaproteobacteria > Caulobacterales > Maricaulaceae > Marinicauda > Marinicauda algicola. The sequence goes on from NZ_CP071057.1 coordinate 995,227, forward strand.
TCGTGGAAACGCCAGCGATTGGCGAGATCCGTGAACGGGCCGGACAGGTAGGTCACGTCGATCCGGCGCCGCGGCTTGTCGAGATGGACGCGCGAGGTGAAGCGCTCGCGCACGAACCGGAAGCGGATGCGCGCCTCGGCATCGAGCTCGCCGACCCCGTTCTCGACATGCTCGCGGGTCACGCGCATGGCGCTGATGAGGTCGATGAAGTCGGGATAGCGCCGCACGTCGGCGACGAGATCGAACAGATCGTCGGGCGAATAGCGCAGCCTCAGGCGCTCGACATGCTCGGTGGTCATGGCCGACCTAGACCCGGCGGCCGGCTTTCAGCGCGGCCTCGCGGGCGGAACGCAACTTCTCGAAATCCTCGCCCGCGTGATAGCTCGAGCGGGTCAGCGGCGTGGCCGAGACCATGAGGAAGCCCTTGGCCCGGGCAATGGTCTCATACCCCTTGAACTCTTCCGGCGTCACATAGCGCTCGATCGCGGCGTGCTTGCGCGTCGGCTGCAGGTACTGGCCGATGGTCAGGAAATCGATGCCGGCCGACCGCATGTCGTCCATCACCTGCATCACCTCCTCGCGGGTCTCGCCGAGGCCGACCATGATGCCGGACTTGGTGAACTGGGAGGGATCGCGCTCCTTCACCCGCTCCAGCAGGCGCAGCGAATGGTAATAGCGCGCGCCGGGCCGGATGGAGAGATAGAGCCGCGGCACGGTCTCCAGATTGTGGTTGAAGACGTCCGGCTTCGCGTCGATCACGATTTCCGCCGCGCCGGGCTTGCGCAGGAAGTCGGGCGTGAGGATCTCGATCGTGGTGCCGGGGGCCGCCCTGCGGATCTGGCGAATCACTTCGGCGAAATGCTCGGCCCCGCCATCGGCGAGATCGTCGCGGTCGACCGAGGTGATCACGACGTGCTTCAGGCCCATCTGCGCGGTGGCCTCGGCGACGCGGCGCGGCTCGTCGGCGTCGAGCGCGTTCGGCAGCCCGGTCTTGACGTTGCAGAAGCTGCACGCCCGCGTGCAGGTATCGCCCATGATCATGAAGGTCGCGTGCTTCTGCGACCAGCATTCCCCGATATTCGGGCAGCCGGCCTCCTCGCACACGGTGACGAGATTGTTGTCCTTCACGGTGCGCCTGGTCTCGGCGAACACGCCGCCGGCCGGCGCCTTCACGCGAATCCAGTCCGGCTTCCGGAGGACCGGCGTGTCTTCGCGCTTCTGCTTTTCCGGGTGGCGGGCAGCGCGCGCGGCGCGGGCGTCGATGAGTGTCGTCATGGCGCGATACATGGACCGGAGCGGGCCGGCTTTCAAGCAAAGCCTGCTGCGGGGTTTGTCACCTCCGGGCGCGCGCCGCAAACGGAAAATCCCGGCCGGGGTTCACCCGGCCGGGACTTGCGCGAAGGTCAGCCGGCTCAGACCGCCGCTTCGGCCTGCCCGCCGCCATTGCCGGCGCGCGAGAAGATCGCGATCGACCAGGCCCCGAGACCGATGCAGAGCACGATCGGGCCGAGCACCCAGCCGAGCACCGGGACGGCCCCGAGCGCGGCGATCGCCACGATCGCGACGAAGAAGGACAGGGTACGAAGCCCGAGGCCGGCCTGCCCGCCCTTGCGGTTGAAGATCAGGTCGCCGATCGCCATCCCGCCGAAGGCAAAGCCCAGGAACAGGATCACCGGGTAGGCGAACAGCAGGATGAAGGCGAGCGGGATGCCGATGATCGTGATCAGCAACAGGACGAACAGCGTCACCAGCAGGATCGGCGAGACCGCGAAAACCACGAGACCGAGAAAGCCCGAGGAGACCGGCCGGCGGCGGAAGGCCGCCGCGATGGCGCCGACCGAGCGCGGCGCGACGAGCGCGGCGAGCATGCCGAGCACGAAGGCGCTGAAGGCGAAGACGCTCGCGAAGGCCCAGGCCGGCGGGCCGATCTGGATGTTGAAATCCGGGCCGCCATAATCGCCGAACTCGCGGTCGCGCCAGGTGATGGTCTCGATCGTGATCGCCTCGGGCATCACCACGCCCTCGGCGACGACCGGCTCGTTCTCGGAGCGGATCGCGACGGGACCGACGATGCGCGCACCGGGCTCGAAATAGACGTCGCGCGCCTCGATCTCGAGCGGGCCGACGATCTCGCCGGAGATGCGCACCTCGCGCCCGGTGATGGTCGTCTCGCCCATGATCTGGCCGCGCACGATCACCTCGCGCCCGCCGAGTTCGGCGTCGCCGCCCACCAGGCTCGACGGCTCCAGCAGGACGGCCGCGGCGCCGGCATTGAGGTCGCGCTGGATGCGGCCGGAGACGTTGATGTTGGCCGCGCCGAGATTGGCCTCGCCGAGCACGTCGCCACCGATTGAGATGTCGGCCGCACCGACATTGATGTCGCCGCCGACCCGGCCGCGCTGGCGGAAGTCGGCCATGGCCATGTTGATGTCGCCGCCGATATCCGCGTCGATGGTGACGTCGGCGGCGAAGCCGTCGACATCGCCGCCGACCCGGCCCGTCAGGGTCACATCGGCCGCGAGGATGAAGACGTCGCCGCTATCGTCGAGATCGAGATTGAGATCGCCGCCGATATACTGGGCCTGGGCCGTGGCGGCGCAGGCGCCGGCGAGGACGAGACCCGCGAGGGTGCGTCTCAGCTGTTCGAAGATCATCGTTTTCATGTGCTCCTCCCCTCGCCTATTCGCGCTCGCAGCGCTGGCCGTTGCGCGGCGTGTAGCTGACGGAAGCCGCATCCGCACCCGCCTCGATCACCGCGGGCTCGTCCGCGGTCACCGCGAGCGGGCCGGACACGATCCCGCTGATGACGACGCGCCGGGCGCAGATTTCGCCGCCGGAAACGGTACCGGAAATCTCCACGAGCCCGTCCTCGCGACCATGGGGAGCGCGGCCGGGATCGGCTTCGATCATGACCGGCCCGGCGATCGTGCCGGCGATCACGGCATGGTTCACGGCGAGATCCAGCCCGCCCTCGAGCGTGCCGTGGAAGACGAAATCGGCGGCGTTGGCGTAGAGGCTGCCCCGAACCTGCGCATTCTCGTCGAAGTGGAGATCGGCGGAATTGATCCGCACGCCGGCGAACAGGCCGGTGAATCGGCCATCGGCGATGTTGGCGCGAAGCCCCTCGCCGACCGAACCCTCGAATTCCAGGTCGGCGGCGTTGAAATGGGCCGCGCCGCCGACCGCTCCGGTCCACTCGATGTCGGCCGCGTTCAGCTCCGCATCGCCCGAAACCGAGCCCTGGAAGCGGACATCGGCAGCGTTCGCCTCGAACCCGCCGAGCGAGATCCGGTGCGCGAGGATATCGGCGCCGGAGATCGACAGCGTGCCGTCGACATCCCCCGTGACCTCGATGTCGCCGCCGGCGATGGAGAAGTCGCCGCGCTCGTCGAGCGTGACGGTCATGTCGCCGCCGACCATGCGGTTGCCGGCGGTGCGGACCTGGGCCTCGCCTTCGTCCACGACGATGATGCAGCCACCCAGCAGGAGCGCCGGAGCGGCCACGAATGTGAGGAGGAGACGTTTCATTACAGGGTGTCCCTTTGTTATGTGACCAACCATATCGAAACTCGATATCATATCGAAACTCGATATCCAAGCACTTTTTTCCGTTTTTCGATAAATCTTGGCAAAATCGAGACAAAGTGGTCGTTTGCTTACTTATTACGGGGTCGCCGGCAGCCGGGACAGCGCCGGGAATCGAAAGGGGCGGCCCAGCCGGACCGCCCCTCGCGAGACCCAGGATCGGGAAGGCGCGTCAGTCGCAGCGCTGGTCCCGGCGCTCGACATACTCCACCAGCGCGGTGTCGATGCCGGCGGGCAGGTCGGGACGCGAATCGGCCTCGACCCGCAGGGCCGCGCCGAGGCTCGCCCCGTCCTCGAACACCACCTCGTGGGCACAGATCGAGCCGCCGGCCAGAAGCGCGCCGGACACCTCCACGCGCGAACGGTCGCGCCGGCGCAGCCAGCCCTCGCGGCCTTCGGCCTTAACGTTGACGGTTTCCTCGAACCGGCCCTCGAGTTCGGCACCGCTGACATTGAGCGTCACCGGGCCCGAATAGACCCCGGCCAGGCTCGCGCCCGCGGCGTTGATCTCCACCGGCCCGCCGAACGTGCCGTCGAAACTGACGCCCGCGCCGTTGGCGAGCGTGGAGCCGGCGATCGAACCTTCAACCTCGATACCGGCCCCGTTGAGCACGGCATTGCCGCCGACATCGGCGCGCACGTCGACGCTCGCGCCGTTCATCTCGAGATTTCCGCCGACCCGCCCACGGGCCGTCACGGCGGTGCCGTTCATCTCCAGATCGCCGTCGATATCGGCCTCGTAGCTGCCCACGAGGCCATTGAACTCGCCATCCTGGGCGAGCGCCGGCGCGGCGAACGCGGTCCCGGCAAGAAGGATTGCGACCAAACGAACCATGTCATTTTCTCCTGTCCGGCCCCGTCACGCGATGCGGGGCATCGGGCAGAAGATGCATCACGGGGGCCGCCCGGATGCAGTGAATTTTCGTTAATAGTGGATCACCCGCCCGTAGGCATCGAGCACGCTCTCGTGCATCATCTCCGACAGGGTCGGATGCGGGAAGACGGTGTGCATGAGCTCGGCCTCGGTCGTCTCCAGCGTCTTGCCGATCGCATAGCCCTGGATGAGCTCGGTGACGTCCGCGCCGATCATGTGCGCGCCCAGCAGTTCCCCGGTCTTCCTGTCGAACACGGTCTTGACGAAGCCCTGGTCCTCGCCGAGCGCGATCGCCTTGCCGTTGCCCACGAAGGGGAACTTGCCCACGCGCACCTCGCGGCCGGCCTCCCTCGCCTTCTTCTCGGTCAGGCCGACCGAGGCGATCTGGGGATGGCAGTAGGTGCAGGCCGGGATGTTGGTGACGTCCATAGGATGGGGATCCTTGCCGGCGATCTTCTCCACGCAGATGATCCCCTCGTGGCTGGCCTTGTGGGCGAGCCAGGGCGCGCCGACGACGTCGCCGATCGCGTAGAGCCCCTTCACCCCGGTGCGCAGGAATTCGTCGGTCACGACGTGGGATTTCTCGATCTTCACGCCGAGATCTTCCAGGCCGAGATTCTCCACGTTGCCGACGATGCCGATGGCCAGGATCACGCGGTCGAACTCGGTGGTCGCGCTCTTGCCGTCCTTGGTCTTGATCGTGGCCTTCACGCTGTCCTTGCCCTTGTCGAGCTTCTCCACCTGGGCGGAGGTGTGGATGGTCAGCCCCTTCTTCGCGAAGACCTTCTCGGCCAGCGCCGAGACCTCCTCGTCCTCCTGCGGCACGACGCGGTCGAGCATTTCCACCACGGTCACGTCCGCACCCATGGTGGCGTAGAAGTCGGCGAACTCGATGCCGATCGCGCCCGAGCCGATGACGAGGAGCTTCTTCGGCATGGCCTCGGGCACCATCGCCTCGCGATAGGTCCAGATCAGCCTGCCGTCCGGTTCAAGGCCCGCCTGCGGGATGGTGCGCGCGCGCGCGCCGGTCGCCAGGATGACATGCTTGGCCTGGTAGCTCTCCTCCTTGCCGTCCCGCTTCACGATCACCTTCGGGGCGTCCTTGCCCTTCTCCAGGCGCGCGGTGCCGTCGATCACGGTGATCTTGTTCTTCTTCATCAGGCCGGAGACGCCAGAGGAGAGCCGGTTGGCGACCTTGCGCGAGCGCTTGACGACCGCATCCAGGTCGAAGCCGACATTGTCCGCCTTCAGCCCGAACTCGGAGGCGTGCTTCATCAGGTGATACACGTCGGCGGTGCGCAGCAGCGCCTTGGTCGGGATGCAGCCCCAGTTCAGGCAGATGCCGCCGAGCTTGTCGCGCTCGACCACGGCCGTCTTCATCCCGAGCTGGGCGCCCCGGATCGCGGCGACATAGCCGCCCGGTCCGCCGCCGACGACGATGAGATCGAACTGGGTATCGGCCATGGCAACGTTCCTTCGCGCAGATCTGACGTCCGGGGCTTGATGCGGCCCGGCGCGGCGAAAATCAACCGGGCGCCGCCGAACCGGGCTCGGCGGCGGTCGAGGGCGGTGCGCGCCCCCAGCGCTTGGCGGGCCGTCCGGGAACCCCGTGGCCGGCCCGGCCCGCAACCGCCCGTCTCTGCGAACGGCGGCGCCCGAAGGCCAGCGCAATGCGCGAGACGAAACAACGACTTCCCCTTACCGGCGAGGTGCTGGCGCGCGCCGGCGTCCACCTGAGCGGCTGTCTTCGAGGCATTGTCTGGCGGCACGTCGACAACTTATTCGCGATTGGCGCGGATTCGTACTCGCCCGTCGCTTGGCTCCGTGCTAGCGTTAACCATGCCGGGGAACCGGCCACATACATCTTGCTGGGAGGAAAGTTTCATGAAACGACTAGTTGGTGCCGCGGCCGGCATTTGCGGGCTCGCGAGCGTGCTGGGCGCCGCGCCTGCGGCGGCGCAGGAGCCGTTCATCGGCGAAATCCGCCAGATGCCGTACACCTTCTGCCCGCAGGGATGGGCGTCGACCGAAGGCCAGTTGATGTCGATCAGCGCCAATCAGGCGCTGTTCTCGCTGCTCGGAACCAATTTCGGCGGCGACGGCCGCACGACCTTCGCCTTGCCGGATCTGCGCGGACGCGCTCCGCTCGGCCAGGGCACCGGGCCGGGCCTCTCGACGAGATTGCTTGGGCAGGCTTCGGGCACGGAAACCGTGACCCTCACCGTCGCGGAGATGCCCACCCACAATCACGTGATGACGGCGACATCGTCTCCGCCCGACACCAATGCGCCCGACGGCGCGGCGTTCGGCACGTTCCCCGCCGGCCAGGCGATCTACGATGACGGGGGCGGCGCGCTCGACCATCAGCTGCGCGCGAACATGATCTCCTCCACCGGCGGAAACCAGCCGGTCCCCAACATGCAGCCCTACCTGGTCACGCGCTTCTGTATCGCGACCATGGGCATCTACCCGAGCCGCAACTAGGCCAGGAAAGGGCTTTGCAATGAGAGCCATACTGAATGCGGCCCTTGCGGCCGGATCCATCGCCGCGGCAGCGACCGGCATCGCCCGGGCCGACGCAGATCCCTATATCGGCGAGATCATGATGGTCGGTTTCGACTTCTGTCCCCAAGGCTGGCAAGCCGCGGATGGAAGCACGCTGTCGATCGCAAGCAATACCGCGCTCTTTTCCCTGATCGGCACCCAGTTCGGCGGCAACGGCACCACGACGTTCAACGTACCCGATCTGCGGGGCCGTGTGCCGCTCGGCATTGGCCAGGGGCCGGGCCTGACGCCGCGAACCCAGGGCGAGGCGGGCGGAACGGAGACGGTCACGCTGACCGTGAACCAGCTTCCCGCACACAACCACGTGATGCAGGCCACGTCCTCGCCGCCCGATACCAACCTGCCTGACGGGGCCGCCTTCGGGACTTATCCGGCCGGCCAGGCGATCTACGACGACGGGGGCGGCGCACTGGATCACCAGTTCCGTCCGGACATGCTGTCGGTCACGGGACAGGGCCAGCCCGTTCCGAACATGATGCCGTTCCAGACGATCCGCTACTGCATCGCGCTGGTAGGGATCTTCCCGCCGCGGCCCTAGGAATGCGGCCGCGACGAAAGGAAGGACGCCGTCCGGTTCCGCCGGGCGGCGTCTTTTTTACGCCGGCGGCCTTTACGGACCACCCGCCCCTTGGCCATGCTCCGCGGCAAATGGAGGACCTGCCCGTGACCATCGAAGCCCTGCGCACGCCGGACGAGCGATTCAAGGACCTGCCCGGCTGGAAATACACGCCGCGCTATATCGACGACCTGCCCGGCTACGAGGGTCTCAGGATGGCCGTTCACGACGAGGGGCCGAAGGAGAACGGCGCGCCGGTCTTCCTGTGCCTGCACGGCGAGCCGAGCTGGAGCTATCTCTATCGCAAGATGGCGCCGGTCTTCCTGGCCGCCGGGGCGCGCGTCGTCATGCCCGACCTGTTCGGCTTCGGGCGCTCCGACAAGCCGGTCGAGGACACCGTCTACACGTTTCACTGGCACAGGAATTACCTGAAGGCCCTGTTCGAGCGGCTCGACCTATCCGATGTCTGCCTCGTCTGCCAGGACTGGGGCGGGATGCTCGGGCTCACCCTGCCGATGGACTATCCCGATCGCTTCACCCGGCTCATCGTGATGAATACCGGCATCGGTATCGGCAAGAGCCCGGGGCCGGGCTTCGAGGCCTGGCGCGAGTACGCGCGCACCCATCCCGACATGGATGTCGGCGCGCTGCTGAAGCGGGCGACGCCCGGCATGAGCGACGACGAGGCCAGGGCCTATGCCGCCCCCTTCCCGGATCAGCGCTACAAGGCGGGCGTGCGCCGCTTCCCCGCCATCGTGCCGACCGATCCGGACATGGAGGGCGTGGAGACCGGCAAGCAGGCGCTGAAGTTCTGGAGCCAGGAGTGGAGCGGCGAGAGCTTCATGGCGATCGGCAAGCAGGATCCCGTGCTCGGCCCCGGCGTGATGGAAAGCCTGCGCAGCGTCATCCGCGGCTGCCCGGAGCCGATGATCATCGAGGACGGCGGCCACTTCGTGCAGGAATGGGGCGAGCCCATCGCGAGGGCGGCGCTGAAGCGGTTCGGGATGGGCTAGGTCCGGCCCAGCTCGCCGATCCAGGCCTCGTGCGCCGTCAATCCGTCGCATGCCCGGTCGAGATCGGCATAGGCCTCGCCGAACTCGCGCTTGAACGCGTCGAAGGCGGCCGCGCTTGCCCACCGGTCGATCGTCAGGAACAGTTCCGGATCATCCGGGCTCTGGAATAACCCGGTGCCGAGATAGCCGCCTGCCCTCCCGAAGAGTGCCGCCCACGTCCCGTCCGCACGGTAGGCGGCGATGAAGTCCTCCCGGTTCTCAGCAGGCACCCGATAGGACCAGATCGTGACGTACATGAGCCTGCAGTCCCCGAATCCATCCGACACGCGCGTCCACAGTCTCGATTCACGGTCTTACTCGCGGCCTCGCGCCCGGTAAACCGGCCGGTTCGGCGCCATCGCGCCGTTGCGAGGCCAGCGCCTCCCGTCGGCTCGCGAACCGGGATGCCGGCTTCGGGGGCTGCTCCCGGAAAGCTTCATTCCCCGCTTGCCTCCCGCGCCGGCGCGCGCTCTCCTCCCGGCGAACCGCCGGAGCTGCCGATGCCGATGGAGACCGCCGATGAAAGCCTTCGCCTGCGCGCTGCTTGCTGCGGGAAGCCTCGCCATGGCCGCTGACGCGCAGGAGCGCGTGCGCGCCCGCGACATAGGGCTGGCACCGGGCATTCTCGAGCCGGGCCCGCTCAACGCCATCACCGACGTGGCGGGCGTGCGGGTCGGCCATGTCACGCTAATCGAGGAACCGACGGTCCGCACCGGGGTGACGGCAATCCTGCCCCATGGCGGCGATCTCTTCGCCGACAAGGTCCCGGCCGGCGTCGTGGTCGGCAACGGCTACGGCAAGATGATGGGCATCAGCCAGATCGAGGAACTCGGCGAGATAGAGACCCCGATCCTCTTGACCAACACGCTCGCCGTGCCGCGCGCCGCGGACGCGATTCTCGACTGGACGCTGTCGCGGCCCGGGAACGCCGGCATCGGCTCGGTCAACATGGTGGTCGGGGAAACCAATGATGGCGGGCTCAACGACATCCGCGCCCGCGTCGTCACGCCCGCCCACGGGCTCGAAGCGATCGAGAGCGCATCCACGGGCCCGGTCGGGGAAGGCGCGGTCGGGGCCGGGGCGGGCACGATCGCCTTCGGCTGGAAGGGCGGTATCGGCACCAGTTCGCGCGCCCTGCCCGAAAGCCTCGGCGGCTACACGCTCGGAGTCCTCGTCCAGAGCAATTTCGGCGGCGTGCTGGTGATGGACGGGCTGCCGGTCGGCGAGCGTCTCGGGCATTTCTACCTGTCCGACCACGTCGCCGACGACCGCGCCGACGGTTCGATCATGATCGTGGTGGCGACCGACGCCCCTCTCTCGGACCGCAATCTCACCCGCCTCGCCCGGCGCGCGCTCGCCGGCCTCGCGCGGACCGGGGCCTCGATGACCAACGGGTCGGGCGACTATGTCATCGCGTTTTCCACCGCCGAGGCCGTGCGGCGCACGCCCGAGCGCCGCTCGGCGCAAGCGGAGGTCACGGAGCTGGCGAATTCGGCGATGAGCCCGCTCTTCCAGGCGGTCATCGAGGCGACGGAGGAAGCGATCCTGAACTCGCTGCTGATGGCGCAGACGGCGAGCTATCGCCGCCCCGACGGCAGCCTGCGCACCGTGGAGGCCCTGCCGGTCGATCGGGTGCGGGCGATGGTGGCCGAACGTGATTCGCAAAGCCCATAGCGAGTCGGTCTAACGCTTCCTTTACGCTGTCGCGCTAAGGTCCCCGCACGATCCGCAGAAAAGGCGGACGGTGGATGGGGTAAGTTGGATGAAGCTGAAGCGCTTCGCTCCGACCGTTTTTATCGCCGGCGCGATTGCCTATCTCGGCTATCACGCGCTGGAAGGCGATTCCGGTCTCTACAGCTACTGGGTCACGCTCTCGCGCATCGCGGAGACCGAGAGCGAGCTCGATCTTGCCCGCGCCGAGCGCATCGCGCTGGAGGACAAGGTCGCGCGCCTGTCGCCGGAAAGCGGCGAGCTCGATCTCGACTATGTCGAGGAACGCGCCCGCGAAGTGCTGAACTTCGCCCATCCCGACGAGATCATCGTGCGCATCGAGCCCCAGCGGGCCCGCTACTGACGCGCCCGGCCGCCGCGCCCGGCCGGCTGCGTTAATTCGCAAGCGCAGCAAACCATTCCCGCTTTACCTGCGTTAGCCTTCCCTGCTAAGTCCGACGCGACAACAGACAGGGAGCGCGGCGTTTCGTTCGCGTGCGAAATATGGCCAGCAAGGGCTCGTCCTCCTCGAATTCCTCCTCCAGGTCCTCAAGCTCGAAGAAATCCGGCACCAGGACGCAGCTGCCCGTCGGCAAGGACGAGATGCTGTCCTGGTACCGCGACATGCTGCTCATCCGCCGCTTCGAGGAGAAGGCCGGCCAGCTATACGGCATGGGCCTCATCGCCGGCTTCTGCCACCTCTATATCGGCCAGGAGGCCGTGGTCGTCGGGGTGCAGGGCGCGCTCGAAGAGGGCGACCAGGTCATCACCGGCTATCGCGACCATGGCCACATGCTCGCGACGGGCATGGACCCCAATGGCGTGATGGCCGAGCTGACGGGCCGCGCAGGCGGCTACTCGAAGGGCAAGGGCGGCTCCATGCACATGTTCAGCCGGGAGAAGAACTTCTTCGGCGGACACGGCATCGTCGGCGCGCAGGTCTCGATCGGCACCGGCCTGGCACTGGCCAACAAGTACAAGGAAAACGGCAAGGTCTGCGCGACCTATTTCGGCGACGGCGCGGCCAACCAGGGCCAGGTCTACGAGAGCTTCAACATGGCCAAGCTCTGGGATCTGCCGGTGGTCTACATCATCGAGAACAACCAGTACGCCATGGGCACCAGCGTGAAGCGGGCCTCGGCCGAGACCCATCTCTACAAGCGCGGCGTCTCCTTCAACATCCCCGGCGAGGAAGTCGACGGGATGGACGTGATCGCCGTCAACAAGGCGGCGGAAAAGGCGATCGAGCACGCGCGATCCGGCAAGGGGCCGTACATCCTGGAGATGAAGACCTACCGCTATCGCGGCCACTCCATGTCGGACCCGGCGAAGTACCGCTCGCGCGAGGAGGTCGACGACATCCGCTCCCAGTCCGACCCGATCGAGGGCGCGAAGAAGAAGATCCTCGAGGCCGGCTATGCCGACGAGGAGGCGCTGAAGAAGATGGACAAGGAGATCAAGGAGATCGTCTCCGAGTCCGCCGATTTCGCGCGCGAGAGCCCCGAGCCCGATCCGTCCGAGCTCTATACCGAAGTTCTGGTCGAAGGCTGATTTCAAGATGCCCATCGAAGTTCTCATGCCCGCCCTGTCCCCCACGATGGAGGAGGGCACGCTCGCCAAGTGGAACGTGAAACCCGGCGACGAGGTGAAATCGGGCGACGTGATCGCCGAGATCGAGACCGACAAGGCCACGATGGAAGTCGAGGCCGTCGAGGAAGGCACGGTCGGCAAGCTCCTCGTGGAGGAGGGCACCGAAGGGGTGAAGGTCAACGAGGTGATCGCCCTCCTGCTCGAGGAGGACGAGGACGAGAGCGCGCTCGAGGACTACGCGCCCGGCGAGGACAAGCCGGAGGCGAAGTCCGGTGCGTCCTCCGAAGAAGCGGGCGAGGAGGAGGCCGAGGCCGAGGAGAAGCCTTCCTCCGGCAAGGGCGAACCCGGGCAAATCGAGAAGATCGTCCATGCCCGCCCCGGCGCTTCCGATCCGGAGATCCCCGAAGGAACCGCGATGAAGGAAACCGCCGTGCGCGACGCGCTGCGCGACGCCATGGCCGAGGAGATGCGCCGCGACGAGACGGTCTTCGTCATGGGCGAGGAAGTCGCCGAATACCAGGGCGCCTACAAGGTCACGCGCGGCCTGCTGGACGAGTTCGGGCCCAGGCGCGTCATCGACACCCCGATCACCGAGCACGGCTTTGCCGGCGTCGGCGTCGGGGCGGCCTTCGGCAAGCTGAAGCCGGTCGTGGAGTTCATGACCTTCAACTTCGCCATGCAGGCCATCGACCAGATCATCAACTCGGCGGCGAAGACCCTCTACATGTCCGGCGGCCAGATGGGCTGCCCGATCGTGTTCCGCGGCCCCAACGGGGCGGCGAGCCGGGTCGGCGCCCAGCACAGCCAGGACTATTCGGCCTGGTACGCGAACGTGCCGGGCCTCAAGGTCGTCGCGCCCTGGGACGCCGCCGACGCCAAGGGCCTTCTGAAGGCCGCGATCCGCGATCCCAACCCGGTCATCTTCCTCGAACATGAACTCATGTACGGGGAAAGCTTCGACGTGCCGGACATGGAGGACTGGGTCCTGCCGATCGGCAAGGCGAAGGTGCGCCGCGAAGGCTCCGACCTCACCATCACCGCGCACTCGCGCATGGTCGGCTTCGCCCTGAAGGCGGCGGAGCAGCTGTCCGAGGAGCACGGCATCGAGGCGGAGGTCATAGACCTCAGAACGCTGCGCCCGCTGGATACGCAGACGATCATCGAGTCGGTGAGGAAGACCAATCGCATCGTCTGCGCCGAAGAGGGCTGGGGCCGCTGCGGCATCGGCGCGGAGATCGCCGCGGTCGTCACCGCGGAAGCCTTCGACTATCTCGACGCCCCGCCGGCGCGCGTGCACCAGGCCGACGTGCCCCTGCCCTATGCGGCGAACCTCGAGAAGCTCTCGCTTCCCGGCGTCGAGGACATCGTCGCGGCGGCGAAGGCCGTCTGCTACGTGGAGTAACGCCATGGCGCAGGATTTCGGCACCCCGCCCTTCTTCGTCGCCTTCCGCTCGGAAGACGGCGAGATCACCGTGCACATCGACACCGAGGTGATCGAGAGCGCGAGCCACGCCGGAATCCTGCTCGCCGACTTCTCCAAGCACATGGCGATCGCGCTCGCCCAGACCGGCAAGGCCTCGAGCCCGGACGCGGCGATGGACGAGATGCTCGACCTGTTCGAGGCCGAGCTGAACAACCCGACCGACACGCCTCGCGGCGGGATCGCGAACTGAGGGTGATGATGAGCGAAGCCGACGTCATCGAGCAGCTGGTGGAATACATGAACGTCCTGATGATGGGCGTGTCGGTGTTCTTCACCATCGTCTCGGCCTATGTCGTCGCGCTCTACGCCTTCCTGGCGCGGGCGGGCTTCTTCCTGAAGCTCTTCGCCTTCGCCTTCTTCACGGCCGCGGTCGGCTTCCTGATCGTCTTCTTCCTCGGCGCGCAGACCCAGCACGAGGGCCTGTTGCAGACCCTCTACCTGATCGAGCAGACCCACGGCCTGTCCCCGGCCGGCCAGGCGGCCCTCGCCAATTCGGCAGGCGGGATCGACGCGCGCATCGAGACGGTGATGTGGGCGGTCGGGCTCGGCTTCTACATCGCCGCCTTCTTCCTCACCTTCTTCCCGCGCCTGACCCTGCGCGCCACGACCGACTGACCGGAGCTTTCCAGATGCCCATCGAAGTCCTGATGCCCGCCCTGTCGCCCACCATGGAGGAGGGCACGCTGTCGAGCTGGAACGTGAAGGAAGGCGACGAAGTCAAGTCCGGCGACGTCATCGCCGAGATCGAGACCGACAAGGCCACGATGGAGGTCGAGGCGGTCGACGAGGGCCGCGTCGGCAAGCTCCTCGTGAAGGAGGGCACCGAAGGGGTGAAGGTCAACCAGGTCATCGCCCTGCTGCTGGAAGAGGGCGAGGACGAGAGCGCGCTGAAGGACTGGACCCCGGGCGACGACAAGCCGGAAGCCAAGGCGCCGGACGGGGACGGCGCGAAGAAATCCGGGAAGGCCGAGAAGGCCGAGAAGGAAACGTCGGCGAAGCAGGTATCCGGGAACGAGGAGCAGGCCCGGCCCCAGTCCGGCTATGGCCGCGGCAAGCCCGCCGATCGCCCCGGCGTGCGCGAGGGCGCGTCCGATACCAAGGCCCCGCCAGCCCCGAAGAAGGACGGCGAACGCGTCAAGGCGAGCCCGCTGGCGCGCCGTCTCGCCGCGGAGGCCGATATCGACCTGACCGAGCTGGAAGGCTCCGGGCCGCACGGGCGCATCGTCAAGGCGGACGTGGAAAAGGCCAGGGAAGAGGGCGTGGGCAAGCCGGCCAAGGAAGAGAAGAAGGCGGCCGAGAAGCCGGCCGAGAAGCGCGAGGAGATCAGCGAGGACGAACCGCTGAAGGCCTACGGCATTGCGGCCGAGCGCTACGAGATCGTCAAGGCGGACGGTATCCAGAAGGTCTCCGCCAAGCGCCTGACCGAGAGCTTCCGCGACGTGCCGCACTTCCCGCTCACCGTGGACATCGAGATCGACGCGCTGCTGGCCTTCCGCAAGAAGATCAACGAGCGCGCGCCCGAGGGCGTGAAGGTCTCGGTCAACGACATCCTCATCAAGGCCAGCGGCGTCGCGCTGAAACAGCAGCCGGACGCCAATGCGAGCTGGATCAATGACGGGCGCGTCGCAAAGCACAAGCACGCCGACGTCTCGGTCGCCGTGGCGATCGAGGGCGGGCTGATCACGCCGGTGATCAAGGACGCCGACCGCAAGGGCCTCGTCGAGATCTCGAAGGAGATGAAGGACCTCGCCGAGCGCGCCCGCAACCGCAAGCTGAAGCCTGAGGAATACCAGGGCGGCACGTTCTCGCTGTCGAACCTGGGCATGTTCGGCATCAAGTCCTTCGCCTCGATCCTGAACCCGCCCCAGGGCATGATCCTCTCGGTCGGCACCGGCGAGGAGCGCCCCGTGGTCAAGGATGGCGCGCTCGCCAAGGCGACGGTGATGACCGTCACGCTGACCTGCGACCATCGCGTGGTGGACGGGGCGACCGGCGCGAAATGGCTCCAGCTCTTCAAGAGCCTGATCGAAGATCCGGTGACGATGCTGATGTAGGGAAAGGCCGTCATCCCCCTTCGAGGCTCGGCCTTCGGCCGGGCGCCTCAGGGCGAGGGAGGGAGGAGCGGCATAGACGCTCGTTCCTTGGCCTTTCGACCCCACCTACACCCCCTCACGCTGAGGTGCTCGCCGTCGGGCGAGCCTCGAAGCACGCACCGCCCTCCACCGCGTCTTGCCTCGCCTCCACCCTTCGGGTCACACTCCTCCCCAAAGGGAGGACCCACCATGCCCGACGACCCGCACAAGCGCGCGACCTTCCGCGCCATGACCGAAGGCACGGCCGAGGACTGGTCCATCATCGCCGGCGAGTTCATGCCCTTCGCGGCCCAGCTGCCCGACCGGGTTATGGCCCACCTGAAACTGCTCGAGGGCGATTGCGGCGGGTTTCCGATCGACCGGCTGGAGCATTCGCTTCAGACCGCGACGCGCGCCCATCGCGACGGGCGCGACGAGGAATACGTGGTGATGGCGCTGCTGCACGATATCGGCGACACGCTCGGCAGCTACAATCACCCCGACATCGCCGCGGCGATTCTGAAACCCTTCGTGTCGGAGCAAAACCACTGGATCGTCGCCCAGCACGGCATCTTCCAGGGCTATTACTTCTTCCATCATCTCGGGCTCGACCGCGACATGCGCGAGCAATTCCGCGGCCACCCCCATTTCGAGGCCTGCGCCGCGTTCTGCGAGAAGTACGACCAGTCCGCCTTCGATCCCGACTACGACAGCGCGCCGCTCGACTTCTTCGAACCGATGATCCGGCGCGTGATGGCCGCGCCGAAACGCTCGGTCTATGCCGGCGTGAGGGGCGAGTAACCCGCTCTCTCCCCGCCGGCCTTCCTTCGTCCTCGCGCCATGCGGGGGCAATGGCGCGGCTTCTCGGACCGTGCGCGGCTGGGGTTGACACAGCGGTGGGGCGCCCTGCCCCGCATTGACCTCGGCTCGCGAAAGGTCTTCTCTTCCGCGCGATCAGAACAGGCGCAGCTCATGCGCACGAAGCAGGGGAATACACGATGAAACAGATCTGGCTTTGCGGCGCCGCGATCGCCGCGCTCGGCCTGGCCGCCTGCGAGCAGCCGGCGGGCAATGGCGAGACTCCCGGCGATGGCGCCATGGCGAACGGGGCCGCGCCTGCGGGCGAGCCGACCGTCGAGGACGCGCGCGCCTTCCTGGAGAATGCCGAGGCCGAGCTGGCGCGCATGTCGGAATATGCCGGCCGGGTCTACTGGGTGCAGAACACCTACATCAATTACGACACCAACTGGCTGGCAAGCCGGGTCGGCTCGGAAAGCACGCAGCTCTCGGTGCGCCTGGCCGGCGAGGCGGCGCGCTTCGAGGGGCTCGACCTGCCCACGGAAATGAGCCGCAAGATCGATATCCTGCGCCAGGGCATCACCATCCCCGCACCCGCCGACGCGCTCATCGCCGACGAGCTGGCCGAGATCACGACGCGGCTGGATTCCACTTACGCCACCGGCACCTACGTGATCGACGGCGAGGAACTCGATCTCGGGGAGCTCTCCACCATCATCGAGACGAGCCGCGATCCGGAGGAACTGCGCGAGGCCTGGGAGGGCTGGCGCACGGTGTCTCCGGTGATGGCGCCGGACTATGCGCGCATGGTCGAGATCGCCAATGCGGGCGCGAACGAGCTCGGCTTCGCCAATCTCGCCGAGATGTGGCTGTCGAACTACGACATGCCGCCGAGCGAGATGGAGGCCGAGGTCGAGCGCCTGTGGGGCCAGGTCGAGCCGCTCTACGAGCAGCTGCACTGCTATGTGCGCGCCGAGCTGCACGAGCATTACGGCGACGAGGTCCAGCCCGCCACCGGCCCGATCCGCGCCGATCTCCTGGGCAATATGTGGGCCCAGCAATGGTCCAACATCTATCCCCTCGTGGCGCCGGAAGGCGATGCCGATCCGGGCTACGACCTCACCGCGATCCTGAACGAGCGCGGCTACGATGCGCGCCAGATGGTCGAGGTCGGCGAGGACTTCTTCTCCTCGATGGGCTTCAGCCCGCTTCCCGAGACCTTCTGGGAGCGCTCGCTGATCACCCAGCCGGAAGACCGCGACGTGGTCTGTCACGCCTCGGCCTGGAACATCGACAATGTCGACGACGTGCGCATCAAGATGTGCACCGAGGTCAATGCCGAGGACTTCCAGACCGTCCATCACGAGCTGGGGCACAATTACTATCAGCGCGCCTACAACCAGCAGGACTTCCTGTTCCGCAACGGTGCCCATGACGGCTTCCACGAGGCGATCGGGGACTTCATCGCCCTGTCGATCACGCCGGAATACCTGCGGGAGATCGGGCTGATCGACGAGGTGCCCTCCGCGGACGCCGATCTCGGGCTGCTCCTGAACCAGTCGCTCGACAAGATCGCCTTCCTGCCCTTCGGCCTCCTGATCGACAAGTGGCGCTGGGGCGTGTTCCGCGGCGAGATCGCCCCGGAAAACTACAACGAGGCCTGGTGGGACCTGCGCACCCAATACCAGGGCATCGTGCCGCCGGGCGAGCGCCCGGCCGACGCCTTCGATCCGGGCGCGAAGTATCACATCCCGGGCAACACGCCGTACCTGCGCTATTTCCTGTCCTTCATCCTGCAGTTCCAGTTCCACGAGGCGGCCTGCGAGATGATCGGCTGGGAGGGCCCGCTGCACCGCTGCTCGGTCTACGGCAACGAGGAGGTCGGGGCGCGCTTCAACGCCATGATGGAGATGGGCCAGTCCCAGCCCTGGCCGGACGCGCTGGAGGCCTTCACCGGCACGCGGCAAATGGATGGCTCGGCGATCATCGCCTATTTCGAGCCGCTCATGGGCTATCTCGAAGAGCAGAACGAAGGGCGCACCTGCGGCTGGTAGGCCAGAGGACGCTCTGACGGCGACGGGCGGTCCGCAGGCGTGCGGGCCGCCCTTTTCGCACCGGCGAGAGCGCTTGCTCCGTCCCGGCTGCGGCGATAGACCCGCAGGCATGCAGGAGACGACCCCATGAGCGAGCGCTTCAGGACCTCGGTCGACATCGAGGGCGAGGACATCCACTGGTCGCCGGAAGGCGGCATGTCCTACGGCGCCTATCTCAAGCTCGACCGGATTCTCTCCGCGCAGGCCCCGCTGTCGGACGAGCATGACGAACTCATGTTCATCGTCATCCACCAGGCCAGCGAGCTGTGGCTGAAGCTGTGCCTGCACGAGCTGGATGCCGCGATCGCGTGCGTGCGCGAGGACCAGGTGCGGCCGGCAATGAAGATGCTGGCGCGCATCGCGCGGGTGCAGGAGAACCTCTCCCAGTCCTGGTCGATCCTTGCGACCATGACCCCGGCCGACTATCTGAAGTTCAGGGACAGGCTGGGCCAGAGCTCCGGCTTCCAGTCCTTCCAGTACCGCGCCATGGAATACCGGCTCGGCAACAAGAACCCGGCCTTCGCGAAGGTCTTCAAGGGCGAGCCGGAGGCCGAGCGCATCGTGCTCGGCGCGCTGCGATCCCCGAGCCTTTATGACGAGACGCTGCGCCTGGCCGCGCGGATGGGGCTCGATGTGCCCGCCGGCAAGCTCGAGCGCGACTGGAGCGAACCCTACGAGGCGAGCGAGGCGGTCGAGGCGATGTGGCGCGAGGTCTATCTCGACACCAGGACCTGGTGGGAGCTCTACGAGTTCGCCGAGAAGCTTGTCGATCTCGAACAGAAGTTCCAGCAATGGCGCTTCAACCACATGAAGACGGTCGAGCGCATCATCGGATTCCGGCGCGGCACGGGCGGCTCGGGCGGGGTGAGCTATCTCGTCAAGGCACTGGACATACGCCTCTTTCCGGAACTGTGGACCGTCAGAACCAAGCTTTGAGAGGACCCGCCCAGGTGCGAAACTTCTTCATCTTCATCAAGTGCGAGCTCGGCAAGACCTACGAGGTCGCCTCCCATCTCGTCGATCTCGTCGAGGAGACCCGCCAGGTCCACTCCGTCTCGGGCACCTATGACCTGCTCGCCCAGTTCGCGGTGGAGAAGGAGGCCGATATCGGCCGCTTCGTGACCACGAAGATCCAGACCATCCCGGGCATCAAGGACACCCAGACGATCATCTGTTTCAATGCCTTCACCTCCGACAAGGGGCTCGGCGAGGCCTAGATGCATTTCGGCGTTTTCGACCTGTTCAAGATCGGCGTCGGCCCGTCGAGCTCGCACACCGTGGGCCCGATGAAGGCCGCGCGCCTGTTCCTCGAGCGCATCGAGGCCGAGGGCCGGCTCGGCGAGGTCGCGCGCGTCGAGGTGGAGGCCTATGGATCGCTCGCGCTGACCGGTCCGGGCCATGCCACCGACAAGGCGATGCTGTGGGGCCTGGAAGGCGTCGCGCCGGACGAGGCCGATCCCGACGCCATGCCGGCGATGATCGCGCGCATCGAATCGGAGAAGACCCTGAAGCTGCTTGGCGGGCGCGAGATCGCCTTTGATCCGAAGCGCGATCTGCGCCTGAAGGGCGAGACGCGCCTGCCCTTCCATTCGAATGCCATGAAATTCAAGGCGTTCGACCCCGAAGGCGATCCGGTGCGCGAAGAGATCTGGTATTCAATCGGCGGCGGCTTCGTCATCGACGAGGCCGAGGCCGGGCGCAATTCGGCCGCCGAGGCGCTGAAGGGCGAGCCTTACCCGTTCGACAGCTGCAACGAGCTGCTCGACATCTGCGACCGCGAGGGGCTGTCCATCCCCGAGGTGATGATGGCCAACGAGACCGCGTTTCGCTCCGAGGAGGACGTGCGCGGACAGATCGCCTCGGTCTTCCAGGCGATGGAGGACTGCATCGAGCGCGGCACCCGCATCGAGGGCGAGCTGCCCGGCGGGCTGAGGGTCAAGCGCCGCGCGCCGGGCATGCGCAAGCGCCTGATGGCCGACGCCGCGCGCGCCGAGAGCGATCCGCTCGCGGCCATGGAGTGGGTCAATCTCTGGGCCATGGCGGTCAACGAGGAGAACGCGGCCGGCGGCAAGGTCGTTACCGCGCCCACCAATGGCGCGGCCGGCATCATCCCCGCCGTCGCGCGCTATTTCGACCGCCATTACCGGCGCACCGAGGACCCGGACGCGCTGGTGCGCTTCTTCCTGACCGCGGCGGCGATCGGGGCCCTCTACAAGAAGAATGCCTCGATCTCGGGCGCCGAGGCCGGCTGCCAGGGCGAGGTCGGCGTCGCCTGCTCGATGGCCGCCGGAGGCCTTGCCGCCGCGCTCGGCGGCTCGAACCGGCAGATCGAGAACGCGGCCGAGATCGGCATGGAGCACAATCTGGGGCTGACCTGCGACCCCGTCGGGGGCCTCGTCCAGATCCCCTGCATCGAGCGCAACGCCATCGGCGCGATCAAGGCGATCAACGCGGCGCGCCTGGCCATGGTCGGCTCGGCCGAATACAAGGTGCGCCTCGACCAGGTGATCGCGACCATGCACCAGACCGGGCTCGACATGGCCGACAAGTACAAGGAAACGAGCACGGGCGGCCTCGCGGTCAACGTGCCGATGTGCTGACCGGCGTCAGAGTCGACTCCAAGCCGAAACGGCCGGTTCGACTCCTGCTACGACTATGACGCTCCTCCTTCGGCGCGAGTTTTCGGCGTCGGAAAACCCACGGGTGAGAAAGAGCGGCAGGCAGTATAAGCCCGGCCCTGGGAGCGGGGAGAACTTCACCCGATCGTGAGACGGCGCGCGGCCGGCATCGGCTAGGCTCTCCAACGAAGGAGACCGCCCATGCTCGCTGCCCTCGCCGCGTTCCTCGCCCTTGCGTCCGCCCCGGCACCGGGGCTCGTGGAGACGGCGCTCGCGCGCCAGGGCGGGCCGGAGGTCTACGAGGCGGCGGGCGGGGTGACGCTGGAGATGGCGGGGCAGTACGACCTGTCCACGCGCCACCAGGGCCGCACGCACGATCCCGACATCACGCCGATCCGCGAAATCCTCGCGATCGATACGGCGGGCCATCGCGTCGGCTACGAGCTCGACTGGCACAACTATGCCGCCTCGCGCCAGCACTTGCGCGAAATCCATCCCGACGGGGGTCCGGTGCTCCATGCCGACCTGCGCAACGCATTCGCCGGCTGGGGCGGGCGCCCGGGGAGGTCGACACCGCGCAGCGCCTGCGCCGGCTCGATCCGCGCTTCCTGCTCGCCGAGGCCGCCCGGCGCGGCACGCGGCCGGATCCGCAGGACGCGAACGCGGTCCGGTTCACCGGCGCCGACGGGGAAGAGCTCCGCCTCCTCTTCGATCCCGAGACCGGCTTCCTCGCCGCCGCCGAGCACACCTTCACGATGCCCGCCGAGGGCGACGTGGTCATGCGCTGGGCCTGGAGCGGCTACCGGGCCGAGGCGAGCGGGGCCGTGCCCGAACGCCTTACGGTCACGCTCAACGGCCGTATGCTGAAGGACGCCGCGCTGAGCTGGCGCGCCGGGGCCGACCCGGCCCTGTTCGAGGCGCCGGAGGGGATGGAGTTCCCCGCCCCGCCCGGGCAGAGCGCGGGCGATCCGGCCGGCTTCATCCCCTATGGCGAGCGGCCGGCGCGCGTGGAGACGATCGCGCCCGGCGTTCATCTGGTGCGCAATCTGCGCCCCGGCTTTCACGTCCCCTTCGTGGAGTTCGACAGCTTCGTCGTGGCCATCGACGCGCCGACGCTCTGGAACGAGATGCACTACCTGCCCCCCGTTTCCGGCTCGCCGGGCGACGACGTGCATGCGCTGGGGGAGAAGCTGCTGCGCGCGATAGAAGCGACCGCGCCGGGCAAGCCGGTGCGCCATCTCGTGCTCACCCATCACCACAGCGACCATATCGGCGGGGCGCGCGCGCTGATCGAGGCCGGGGCCGACATCCTCGCCGGCCGTCCGGCCGCCGAGGCGGCGCGCACGATCATCGAGGCGCCCTACACGCGCGAGCCCTACCCGCTGACGCGCACGCCGCAGATCGAGATCGTCGATGCCCCGCACACGATCGAGGAAGGCGACATGGAGCTCCGGCTCATCCCCCTGCCCCCGGGCAATCCCAAGGCGGACGGGTTCCTCGTGGTCTACCTGCCGCGCCAGCGCCTCATCTACGCGACGGCCTTCCTCTATCCGGTGCCCGAATCCGTCTTTCCGCTGGTGGAGTCCGTCCCGCTCTCGGCCTGGTTCGTGGACTGGCTCGACGGCTCCGGGCTCGCCGTCGACGAGGTCTGGAACCTGCACGGCACGGGCCGGGTGGAGGACTGGCAGCTGGAGTATTTCCGGGAGCCGGGGGCAGCTGATTGAGCCAAAAAAGAAAACGGGCGGCTCCAGCCGGAGCCGCCCGTTTCGCAGGCATGGATGGCAGAAAGCCGGATCAGCGCTTGGAGAACTGGAAGCTGCGGCGGGCTTTCTTCTTGCCGTACTTCTTGCGCTCCACGACGCGCGAGTCGCGGGTCATGAATCCGGCCGCCTTCAGCGGGCCGCGCAGTTCCGGCTCGTAGTAGGTGAGCGCCTTGGAGATCCCGTGACGCACCGCGCCGGCCTGGCCGGACAGGCCGCCGCCGGTCACCGTGGCGACGACGTCGTACTGGTCGACGCGGCCGGCGGTCTCGAACGGCTGCTGCAGCAGCATGCGCAGCACCGGACGGGCGAAGAACTTCTCCTGGTCGCGGCCGTTGACCGTGATCTTGCCGTTGCCCGGCTTGATCCAGACGCGGGCGACCGCGTTCTTGCGCTTGCCGGTCGCGTAGGCGCGGCCATGCTCGTCGATCTTCGGCTCGGGAAGGGCTTCTTCCTCGGCCTCGGAGGAGACGACCGGGGCTTCCGCCTGCTTCAGCGCGGATTTCAGGTCTTCGAGAGAGCGAGCTTGTTCAGCCATGTCTAGCTCCGCGCATTCTTGGTGTTGAGGGACTTGAAGTCGATGACTTCGGGCTGCTGCGCCTCGTGGGGGTGTTCCCCGCCTGCATAGACGCGCAGCTTGCCGAGCTGGGCGCGCGCGAGCGGGCTTTCCTTCGGCATCATGCGCTCGACGGCCTTTTCAAGGACGCGCTCGGGGAACCGGCCTTCGAGCACCTTGCGCGGAGAGGTCTCCTTGATCCCGCCCGGGTGACCGGTATGGCGGTAATAGCGCTTGTCCTCGTACTTGTTGCCGGTGAACACCACCTTGTCGGCATTGATGATCACGACGTGATCGCCGGTGTCGACATGCGGGGTGAAGTCGGGACGGTGCTTGCCGCGCAGGCGGGTCGCCACGAAAGCCGCGAGACGGCCCACGACGGCGCCTTCAGCGTCGATCACAACCCACTTGTGCTCGACTTCTGCGGGCTTTGCGGAGAAAGTCTTCATCGCTCAAGCCTTTGGTAAAAGCGTCAACGGCGCCGGAGCCCTTCCCCGGCGCTTGTCGGCGCGGCTTGTACGCAAGCGCGTGCGCATGGTCAATAGGCGTGCGAAGAAATTCATTGAAAACAGGGTCTTGTTTGCACGGTATTATGTTACCGGTTTTTTCGGCGAACGACGGTACCCTTTCGGGGAGCGAGCCTCTAGATAGGGAAGGACGCCCGATCCGGAGGTATGCATGAGCCTGTCGCGCCGGTCCTTCCTCACGCGCGCCGCAGCGACCACGAGCGCGTTCGCCGTCCTGCCGCTCCTCTCCGGGTGCGGGCGCGCGGAGACGGGCGCGTACCTGAACGAGGTGGAGGGCTACGGGCCGCTGCGCCGCGATTCGCGCGGACTGGTCGACCTGCCGCGCGGCTTTTCCTACGAGGTGCTGTCGCAGACCGGGGATTCCATGAGTGACGGCCTGCTCGTGCCCGGCGATCCGGACGGCATGGCGGCCTTCGCGGGACGCGACGGGCTCATCCGCCTGGTGCGCAATCACGAACTGATGCCGGACGAGCCGGCGAAATCGGCCTTCGGCGAGAATGGCGAGCGCTTCGCGCGCGTCGATGCGAGCCGGGTGTTCGATTTCACCGCCGACGGCCAGCCCCATCCGGGCGGGACGACGACGCTGATCATCAACCCCGACCGCCTGCGCGTGGAGCGCCAGTTCCTGTCGCTGGCGGGCACGGCGAACAACTGCGCCGGCGGGCCGACGCCCTGGGGCAGCTGGATCAGCTGCGAGGAGACGCTGCTGCAGGCCGGCGAGCTGGCGCGCTACGATCACGGCTATCCCTTCGAGGTGCGCGCCGATGCCGACGGGCTGGTCGATCCGGTGCCGCTGCGCGGGCTCGGCCGCTTCCGCCACGAGGCCGCCGCCGTCGATCCGGCGACCGGCATCGTCTACCAGACCGAGGACGACGAGCCGGGCCTGTTCTACCGCTTCATCCCCGATCATCCCGGCGAGCTGTGGCGCGGCGGACGCCTGCAGGCGCTCGCGATCCGCGGCCGGCCGGGCGCCGATCTGAGGAACTGGCCGGAGAGCGCGAACCCGGTCGGCGTGGGCAGCCGGCTGGAGGTGCACTGGGTCGACCTGGAAGACATACACAACCCGGACGGCGATCTCGCCGCGCGCGGCATCGCGGCGGGCGCGGCACGATTCACCCGCGGCGAAGGCCTGTGGTTCGGCGAGAGCGAACTCTATTTCTGCTGCACCGACGGCGGACCGGCGCGCCTCGGACAGATCTGGCGCTACCGGCCGAGCCGCTTCGAGGGCTATGCCCAGGAGCGCAGCGAGGCCGGCCTCCTGGAGCTGTTTGTGGAAAGCACGGATGCGCGCCGGCTCGATAAATGCGACAACATCACCATCGCGCCCTGGGGCGATCTCATCGTCGTGGAGGACGGGGAGAGCGACCAGTTCATCCGCGGCGTGACCCCGCAGGGGCATATCTACACGATCGGCCGGAACGCGCAGAGCGACGCGGACGGCGAATACAGCGAGATTACCGGACCATGCTTCTCACCGGACGGAACCACCCTCTTCTTCAACGTGCAGAAGGCGCCCGGGCGCACCTTCGCGGTCCGCGGACCGTGGCCGCAGCGCTCGCTGGCCTCGGCCTGACGCTTTCCGCCTGCGGCGAGGCGCCCTCGCCCGACGCGGCCCAGGACGGCACGGCCGCCGAGCGCGCGGTGGAGACGGTCATCGTCACCTCCGCCTTCGCGCCGGGACGCACGGTGGACGATCTCACCTTCCTGCCCGATGCGCAGACGCCGTGGCAGGGCCTCATCGCGGCCTCGATCGCCGATGGCGGCTACGACATATACGATCTCGACGGCCAGCTGCTGGTGGCCGCCTCCGGGCCGCGCCTGCGCGCGGTGACGGCGGCGCCGGCCTTCCCGCTGCGCGGCACCGACTTCCCGCTCCTGTTCGGCATCGACAGCGAGGGCGAGGTGCGCGCCCAGGCCCTGCTGCGCGAGGAGGGCGAACTCATCGAGATCGCCATCGGCCGCGCCTCGCTCTCGGGCGAGGCGGCGGGCCTGTGCCGCTACGATATCGGCATCGGCTATATCGACATCGCGGTGCTGGGCGAGGACGCAACGGCCGAGGTGTGGCGGGTGCAGGACATGGGCGGGGACGTGCTCGACGTCAGCGTCCAGCGCGAGATCGCCCTGCCCTTCCCCGCACGCGACTGCGCCAGAGCCGGCACGGGCCTCGTGATCGCCGGACCGACCGGCGGGCTCGCCCGCATCGACGAGGCCGGCCGCGCCGTCGCCGAGGCGCCGGGCACGATGGCCGAAGTGGTCTATGGCGAGCTGCTGGGCCGCGCCGTGGCGATCGCCCCGGTCGAGGACCGGGTGTTCGTGTACGACGCCAACACGCTGGAGCCCATCACCGAGATCGATTTCGAGGGCGGACTGAACGCGCCCTCGATCGAGCGCCCCGATGCGCTCGACCTCACCGACGCCAACTATGGCGGGGTCCCCTTCCACACCGGCATGCTGGCGGTGTTCGACGCCGCCGACGGACGCATCAAGCTGGTCGGGCGCGAGGTGATCACGCGCGCCGTGGTGACGCCGCCCGAACTCTAGCCCCGCCCGGTGCAGGGACGCCGCCGGCAACGGGCCGTGACGGCCCGGGTGTGCCCCGGCGGCGCCCGCTTCGGCTGAAAGGCAGGACCATGAAGGCGCAGCTCGACCGGCATGACGACGCGAGGCGGATCCGCCCGCCCCTGACGGAGGCGGGCCTCGTCCCGGAAGGCGGCTTTTCGGCGCGCGGCGCGCGCGGAGCGGCTCCTTGACCCGGCTGACCGTTCGCCACCGCACGACCTATCGCTATCGCGCCCCCACGGCGTTCGGCCCGCACCGGCTGATGCTGCGGCCGAAGGAGAGCCGCACGCTGCGCCTGCACGCGCACGATCTGACGATCTCGCCCGCGGCCACGGTGAACTGGGCGCACGACGTCACCGGCAACGCGGTGGCGACGGCGAGCTTCGCCGAGCCGGCGGACACGCTCGTGATCGACAGCGCCGCCACGCTGACCCTCGATGTCGAGAAGTGGCCGGTCTTCGATATCGCGGCTTCGGCCGCCACATACCCGTTCCTGCTGAGCGAGGACGAGATGGCCGATCTGGGCGCGCTGCGCCTTCAGGCCTATCTGGATTCCACGGGACGCCTGCGCGAGTGGGCGCAGGGCTTCGTCGCCGGCCCGCGCACCGACACGCTGTCGCTGCTGAAGGACATCAGCGACGGCGTCGCCGCGCAGATCGCCTACGAGGAGCGCGAGGACGAGGCGGCGCAGACCCCGGTCGAGACGCTGGCGCGCGGGCGGGGCTCATGCCGCGATTTCGCGGTGCTGTTCGTCGATGCGGTGCGCAGCCTGGGCTTCGGCGCGCGGATCGTGTCGGGCTATCTCTACGATCCCGACCTGGACGCGATCGGCTCGGCCGGTGCCGGATCCACCCATGCCTGGGCGGAAGTCTATGTCCCCGGCGCCGGCTGGATCATGTTCGACCCGACCAATCGCAGCGTGGGCGGATTCAACCTCATCCCGGTCGCCGTCGCGCGCCACATCCGCCAGGTGATGCCGATCTCGGGCAGCTTCCTCGGCGATCCGGCCGCGTTCGAGGCGATGGAGGTCTCGGTCAGCGTCGCCCCCGCGCCGGCCTAGGAGCGGGGCCCGCGTGCGGCGCCTTCCGCGCGCGACAGCGTCCAGGCCGCCGTGCCCGCCACCGCGAACAGCGCGATCGCCCCGCCCTGGTGGATCAGGGACAGCCAGAGCGGGGCGGCGTTGACGAGCGTCACGATGCCGACCAGGACCTGCGCCAGCAGGACGGCGGGCAGGATGAGCGCGAAGCGGGTCACCACGCCCCCGCCCTGGCGCCAGAAGCGCCAGGCGAGGAAGAGCCCGAACCCGGTCAGCAGGTAGGCGAACCAGCGGTGCTGCAGCTGCACGGCCGGCCGGCTCTCGAAGATCGCCTGCCAGAAGGGCAGTCCGCCGAGGTAATCGTCCGGGACGAGCTGTCCGTGGAAGAACGGCCAGCTGGTGTAGATGCGTCCGGCATCCAGGCCGGCGACGAAGGCGCCGAGCGCGATCTGGACGAGCACGCCGGCCCAGAACAGGGCGGCGAGCGGGAACAGGCCGGAACGCAGGGCGAGCTTCGCCGCGCCGTATCGAAGATCGAGCGCGGTCCACAGCGCCAGGCCCAGGATCAGGAAGGCCATGGTCAGGTGGGTGGCCAGCCGGTACTGGCTGACATCGAGCCGGTCGGCCAGCCCCGACGACACCATCCACCAGCCGATCGCGCCCTGCAGCCCGCCGAGGCCGAACAGGAGCCACAGGCGCGGGCGCAGGCGCTTCGGCGCGATGCCGCGCCACAGGAAGAAGGCGAAGGGCAGCGCATAGACGAGCCCCAGCGTCCGGCCGAGCTGGCGATGGCCCCATTCCCACCAGTAGATGAACTGGAACTCGGCCATGCTCATGCCGCGGTTCTGTTCCCGGTATTCCGGGATCTGGCGGTATTTCTCCAGCTCCGCCTCCCAGGCCTCCTCGCTCATCGGCGGGATCGCGCCGGTCACCGGGCGCCATTCGGTGATCGAGAGGCCGGAATCGGTCAGCCGCGTCGCCCCGCCCACGAGGATCATCGCCACCACGAAGGCGGCCACGATCACGAGCCACCAGAACATCGCACGGCTCGTTTCGGGCTCGGTGAAGGGCTCGGGCAGGCGCGCGGACGCGGTATCGGTCAGGGCGGACATCGCTCTCTCCGGAACGGGGTTTGGGCGCTAGATACCGGCGCGGGCGCGAAGGGCAAGCCTTGCGCGCGCTTTCGCCGCGGCCGGGACTGCGCATTTCGCGCGGAAAATCTCGCGCGGGGGGCTGGCGCGGCGCCCACGCGCGCCCTACCCTTGACGTAAACGTCAACGGGAGGAGAGACCCATGTCCCTCGAGGAATTCCGCGCCGAGACGCGCGCCTGGCTGGAGGCCAACTGCCCGAAATCGATGCGCTCGCCGATCAAGAGCGAGGCCGATATCTGCTGGGGCGGGCGCAACTGGGAGTTCAAGAGCGAGGACCAGCGCCTGTGGCTGGAACGCATGGCCGAGAAGGGCTGGACGGTACCGACCTGGCCGAAGGAATACGGCGGGGCGGGCCTGTCCAAGGAAGAGGCCTTCGTGCTGAAGGAGGAGATGCGCCGCATCAATGCGCGCTCGCCGCTGGACAGCTTCGGCATCTGGATGCTCGGCCCGGCGCTCCTGAAATTCGGCACGCACGAGCAGAAGCTCGAACACCTGCCCCCGATCGCGCGCGGCGAGATCCGCTGGTGCCAGGGCTATTCCGAGCCGGGCGCGGGCTCCGACCTCGCCTCGCTCAGAACCAAGGGCGTGCTCGCCGGCGATCATTACGTCGTCAACGGCCAGAAGGTCTGGACGAGCTATGCCGACAAGTCGGACTGGATCTTCGCCCTGGTGCGCACCGAGCCGGAGGCGCCCAAGCACGAGGGCATTTCCTTCCTGCTGATCGACATGGACCAGCCCGGCGTGACGACGAAGCCGATCAAGCTGATCTCGGGCAAGTCGCCCTTCTGCGAGACCTTCTTCGACGATGCCAGGGCGCTGGTGAAGAACCGGCTCGGCAAGGCTGGCGAAGGCTGGACGATCGCGAAATACCTGCTGAGCCACGAGCGCGCGAGCATCGTCTCGGAAGCCGGATTCGGCGGGCTCAATCCGGTCACCGCCGCCCAGACCGCCGGCGAGGTCGACGAGAAGGGCCGCATCGCGGACCCGATCCTGCGCGGCAAGGTCGCCGAGCTCACCATCGACGGGCTCGCCTTCGAGGCCACCATGCGCCGGGTGAAGGAGGAGGCCGACCATGGCGAGGGCGTCGGCGCGCGCGCCTCGGCGCTGAAATATCTCGGCACCGAGATCAACAAGCGCCGCCACGAGCTCAACATGAGCGCGCTCGGATCGGACGGCCTCCTGTGGGAGGGCGACCGCGAGGAGGACGGCGAGGTCGCGAGGAACTGGCTGCGCGCCCGCGCCAACTCGATCGAGGGCGGCACGAGCGAGATCCAGCTCAACATCGTGGCCAAGCGCGTGCTCGAGCTTCCCGGCGGCTAAACCTATACTTCAAGGAATTGTACGATGAGCTTCATTCTCAACGAAGAAGAGCAGATGCTGCGCGACAGCGCGAAGGCCTTCCTGGCGCAATCCGCCCCGGTCTCCGCATTGCGCAAGCTGCGCGACGAGTCCGATCCGGTCGGCTTCTCCAAACAGCTCTGGGCCTCGATGGCAGAGATGGGCTGGACCGGCATCCTCGTCGAGGAGGATCATGGCGGTGTAGACATGGGCTATGCCGCGGCGGGTCTCCTGCTGCAGGAGATGGGCCGCACGCTGACCGCCTCCCCCTTCCTGGCGACCTCGGTCCTGGCCGCGAGCGCGCTGAAGCTCGCCGGCACCGATGCGCAGAAGGCCGCCTGGCTGCCGAAGATCGCGGCGGGCGAGACCGTCATCGCCTTCGCGGTCGACGAGCGCGCGCGGCACAATCCCGACCATGTCGAGACGCGCGCCACGAAGGACGGCAACGGCTTCCGCCTCAACGGCAAGAAGCGCTTCGTCTCCTGCGGCATGGGCGCGGATGCGGTGATCGTCGCGGCGCGTACCGAGGACGACCGGATCAATCTCTTCCTCGTGGACACCGGCGCGAAGGGCGTGGAGCGCACGCCGCGGCGCACGGTGGACAGCCACGTGCCGGCCGATTTCGCGTTCGACGACGTGAAGCTCGACGGCGACGCCCTGCTCGCCGGGGCCGAGGACAGCGAGACGGCCTATCGCCACGTGCTCGATGCCGGGCGGGCGTGCCTGGCGGCGGAAAGCCTCGGCGTCGCCGAGGAGGCCTTCGACCGCACCATCGATTACATCAAGGAGCGCGAGCAGTTCGGCCAGCCGATCGGCTCCTTCCAGGGCCTGCAGCACCGCGCCGCCCATCTCTATTCGGAGATGGAGCTGGCCCGCACGCTCGTGCTCAAGGCGCTGCGCGTGCTCGACGAGACGCCCTCCCAGGCTCCGCTCTGGTGCGCGGCGGCCAAGGCGAAGGCCACGGCCGTCTCGCGCCTTGCCGGCTCGGAAGGCATCCAGATGTATGGCGGGGTCGGCATGACCGACGAGTACGATATCGGCCTCTATTACAAGCGCGCCCAGGCGGCCGGGGAATTCCTCGGCGACGACAGCTGGGCGGCCGGCCAGGTCGCCAAGCTCGCCGGGTATTGAGGCGAAGGGCGAGACAGAAGCGGAGGGTTGAGTCATAGTCGTGCCATGACCCAGCCCCTCGCTCCCTCCACCACGAACGCGCACGGTGCCGGCGGCGCGCTCGGGCGCGCGCTCCTGGTGCTCGGCATCGCGCTCTTCCCGCTCGGCATCACGCTGCCGCTGCTGGAGACGGCCCGCTTCGTGTTCTTCCGCGAGACCTATTCGGTACTCGAAACCCTGCAGGCGCTGTGGATCAACGCCGAATACGGGCTGGCCGTCCTGCTCGGCGCGTTCTCGGTGGCCACGCCGATCGCCAAGGCCGCCCTCCTCGTCCGGCTGCACCTGGCACGGCCCGGCGAGGTCCGCCCGCGCACGCTCGCCTTCGTCAATGCGCTCGGCAAATGGTCGCTGACCGAGGTCGTGGTGGTCGCCGCGATCATCGTGCTGTGGTCCTCGGACGGCTTCTCCCATGCCGCGAGCCTTCCGGGACTGTGGATCTTCGCCGCCAGCGCGGCCTGCCTGATGCTCGCCGCCGGGCGGATCACACGCGGCCTGGAGCCCGCCGCGGCGCCCGGCAAGCCTTGAGCGCGGCCATCTGGACAGCCCCGGCGCCCACCTCCATGCTGGAGCCATGAGCGAGTACGAGACCCGATTTGCCGAGCTTCTGGCGCCGATGCCGGTGGAGACCTTCCTCACCGAGTATTATGGCCGCAAGCCTGTCCACATCGCGCGCGGCGACGCGCCCCGGCCCGACATCCTGTCGTGGGACCAGTTCAACCGGGCCCTCGAGGTCCGGCGCTACTGGACCGAGCCGCGCCTGCGCCTCGTCATGGGCAACAAGCCGGCGCTGTCCCAGCACTATGTGGAGAAGACCGAGACGCTGGACGGGCCGATGATGCTCGCCAACCCGGACAAGGTGAAGGCGTTTCTCGGCCTCGGGGCGAGTCTCGTGGCCAACCAGATAGACGGGGTCTCCACCGAGGCCCACGCGGTCAGCCGAACGCTGCAGGCCATGCTGGGGGCGAGCGTGTCGGCCAATGTCTACTGCTCGTTCCAGAACGTGCAGGCCTTCCAGACCCATTACGACCTGCACGACGTGCTCGCCTTCCAGACCGAGGGCGAGAAGATCTGGCGCGTCTACGAGGCGCGCGCGGACGCACCGGTCCGCCCCCTGCCGGACGGCGACGCCACGAGCCAGTACCTGAACGCCACGCGCGGGCGGCTGCTGTTCGAGGTCAAGATGCGCCCCGGCGACGTGCTCTACCTGCCGCGAGGCCAGTATCACGATGCGCTCGCCACCTCGGAGGCCTCGCTGCACGTCACCTACTCGATCTCGCCGCTGACGGGTCTGAAACTGTTCGATCTCCTGAAGGAGGAGGCCGAGCAGGAAAGCCTGTTCCGCCAGTATCTTCCCGATGCCCGGGAACGCGGCGGGGCGGCCCTGCGCGAGCATCT
Organism: Marinicauda algicola; assembly: GCF_017161425.1. Taxonomy (GTDB): domain Bacteria; phylum Pseudomonadota; class Alphaproteobacteria; order Caulobacterales; family Maricaulaceae; genus Marinicauda; species Marinicauda algicola. The sequence continues at coordinate 1,027,716 of NZ_CP071057.1, forward strand.
GGAGACCGCCGCCGCGCGCCTCGCCGAACTGGCCCGCTCCCCGGCCTTCTTCGAGGAAGTGCGCAACGCCCAGCGTGCCCTCGCCGCGCGCCCGGCCGACTACGGCCTGCCGCGGCGTCCCGATCCGGTGTTCTACGCGGCGACCGGAGAGCGCGCACAGCTCGTGCGCCGCGACAGCGGCTACGTGCTGGTGACGGGGCGCGGCGAGGTGGCCGTCGGCGGCGCGCACAAGGCGGCGGCCTGGATCCTGCGCCAGAACTTCTTCTCCACCCTCACCCTGGAAGCCGGCTTCCCCTACCTGCCGCCGGACGAGATGCAGGCGCTGATCGACGCGCTGACCGGCGCCGGCCTCATCGCCGAAACCCGGCCCGAGGGCGTGCCGCGGCGCAGCGCCTAGCGGGCCGGCGCGGCGACGCCGACGAAGAGCGTCGAGGCCTCGTGGATGCGGTAATGGCCCTCCGCGTCCAGGCGCAGCGTCACCGGACGCGTGGTGGGCTGGCCGGAGGTGAACACCTTGACGCGGTAGAGCCCGTCGCCGAGATCGAAGCGCGCGTCGCGCTCGAAGCGCACGGTCCAGGGGCCTTCCGGCAGGACATAGCCGTTCTCCGGCGCCGCACCCTCGATATAGGAACGCGCGATCGCGGCGCTGCGCGCGATGCCGACCTCGACGAGATAATCGAAGTCATGGCTCAGCGCGCCGTTGGCGGACAGATAGCCTTCGTCGACGATCCGGCGCATGCAGTCGAGCGCGGTCTCCCGGTCGAACTCGTACGTGACGAGGGCGGCGACGAAGACCGTCGCGGCTCGTTCCGGACTGTCGGCACCCCTCCAGGCGCTCTCGCACGCCTCTGCGCTCGGTACCGCGCCGTTGATCGACACACGCTCCTCGCCGAGCGCGGGAGCGCCCAGCAGAAGCGCCGCGGCAAAGCCGGCCAAGACATGTTTCATCTGCTCTCCTCCCCCGGGATCAGGAAAAGGCTAGCAGGCCCTGAGGGGCGTCGACAATCGCTAGTCGCGCGCGCCCGGGCGGCGGGCGACGGCGAGAATGGCATCCTCCGCGGCCGCACGCTGCAGGCGCGCGACGAGGTCGCCGGGTGACAGCGCCTCCAGGTCCGCGGTGGCGTAGCCGGGCACCGGCGCCGCGGTGATGTTGAGCAGGACCATCGACCAGTCGGGGAAGAGCCGCGTCGCGACCGGCTCGTCGGCACGGATCGTCACCCGCTTGTGGCGCGGATCGTCGAACAGGCGCGCGACGAGCGCGTCGATCGCGTCCGCCGGCCCCTCGACATACTGGAAGAAGCGCCCCCGATCGTAGGCGAGCGCGCCGGTGATGTCGTCGGCGCGGTTGTTGCGATCGCACTGCGCCATGATCTCGGAGATCTGTTCGCGGAATTCCTCGCGCTCGGCAGGAATGAGGCTTCGGCTCACATAGAGCACGCACTTGAGAGGCACAGTCATCGTCTCGCCGTCCGGGTCCTGGGGGTGGGCAGAAGAAAGGGGTCGAAAGGTTCGGGCGGCCGGGGAAAGCTGGCCGGGCGCGGGAACAGGGTTCCGGAGAAACGGCTTACACCGAGCCGGATGCTTTCGGCCAGCACGGTCCGGTCGACGCAATCGGCCATCGCGACCGCGGCGCGCAGGCGCGCCGCCCCGTTCTGGAACCGGACGAGGGCGTTGCGCGCACGCCGCATCGCGCGCGCATCACGCGGAGCACGGATGACGAAGCCGTCGAGGCGCCCCTCGTGGAAGCGATCGAGCCGGGCCGCCTCGAAGTCGATATCGACGAAGACGCGCCGGCAGTAGAGGCTCGCCAGGCGCGTCGCCTCGGCATAGCGCGCTGCCGGAGCGTCGGCGGGCGCGGCCATGATCCGCAGGCCCAGCACCTTGCGCACCGGCTCGGGCAGTCCGGACAGGCGCTCGGCATACACCATGCGCAGGCGCGGCACGCAGAGCGTCTGGAAATGCACCGGCGCGGCGATCAGCGAGCTGCGCCCGCGCGAGATGCAGTCCCGGGCATGGGCCGTGACACGCGCGAGCACGTCGAGATCGAAGGCGAGCAGGTGCTCGGGCTTGTGGTCGCCGGGCAGCACGCGGTGGAAGACGCGGTCCGGCAGGCGGCGCAGCTCGATCGCCGGCATCGCCGTGCGCAGCGCGATGTGGCCGCTGGCCGAGGCCCAGACCGGCTGGTAGGCGAGGGCGAATTCCGGCACGCCGGGGTTCGCCGCGCAGGGCTGCGCGCCCTCCTTCTCGTATTCGCCCGCCGCGGTCTCGAGCGCCCTGGAATCGGCTGCGGCCAGCAGGTCGCTAACCGAGATCGGGATCGTGCCCGTGTGCAGATCGAGCTCGCGCAGGTAGTCGGTGCCGAGGAAGAAGGTCTTCAGCTCGGTTTCGAGCCGCGCGGCGAAGGCGGCGGCACTCTCGGGACGATCGGGAGAGGGCAGCACGAGGAAGCCGTTCGCGGCGCGCAGCATGAGGTCGCGCGGCCCGATCCGCTTCTCGATGAAGCTGTGGCAGGTCTCGAAGATGCGCGCCTTCACCTTCGGCCAGCGATCGCCGTAGCGCTCGGCCAGCTCTTCCAGGTTCAGGAATTTGAACTGGCTGGCATTGACCTCGTCACTGCCCGCCAGCACCTCCCGGAACGCCTTCAGATCGGCCAGATGGCCCATGGACACCGCCCAAGTGGTTGACTAAATGCAGCATATGACAATGCTGAACTCGTTCAGCTGATGCGGAGAACCTTTCGAATTCGATAACGATGAATACGTTCATGACTCACGCGAGCCCCGGAGTAGTCAACCGGCACCCCTCGTGGGACCGCATCGGCGCACCGGATTCCGGGCGGGCCGCGGGGGACGCGCCGCGTCGCGGACTATCTGCAGACCAAAGGAGGAAAATGGTCGGAACGGCGGGATTTGAACCCGCGACCCCTGGTCCCCCAGACCAGTGCGCTAACCGGGCTGCGCCACGTTCCGACTGATGCCCCTCCGCCAGGGGGGTGAGGCGAAGGAAGCGGGGTTATAGGACCGGTTTTCCCGGCCGGCAACTGCACCGCGGCGGCGGTCGCAGTTGAAGTTTCACCAGATTGGAGGAAGCGGTCAGGAATTCAAGGCGTCTTCGAGGCGGGCACGGGCGCGTTCGAGCCGGCCGAGCACGGCTTCCAGGCTCTTGCGCTCCTTCGCGGAGAGCCCCGGCGCTCCCTCGCCCCGGGACGGCGTGCGCTCCTCGCCCTCGCTCTCCGGTTCGGCAGGGCGCGGCGCCTCGGGCTGGACACCGCCCTCGCCCGCGCCGAGCTCGGCCACCGAGGCTACCCCATGGTCGCGCAGGTATTTCTGCGCGCCCTTGATGGTGAAGCCTTCCTCGTAGAGCAGGCGGCGCAGGCCCTTGAGCAGCTGCACGTCCTGGGGCCGGTAGAGCCGACGCCCGCCATTGCGCTTGATCGGTTTCAGCTGTGAGAACTTGGATTCCCAGAAGCGCAGCACATGGGCCGGCAGATCGGCCTCCTCGGCGGCCTCGGAGATCGTGCGGTAAGCGTCGGGCGATTTTTCGGCCATGTCTATTTCGACAACGACTCGTCGATGCGGTCCTTGAGGACCTGGGAGGGTTTGAAGACGAGCACCCGGCGCGGGTCGATCGGGACTTCCTCGCCGGTCTTGGGATTGCGGCCCATGCGCCCGTTCTTCTCGCGCAGCATGAAGGAGCCGAAGGAGGAAAGCTTCACCGATTCCCCGGCCGCCAGCGTGTCGGCCATCATGCCCAGCACCGATTCCACGAGCGCCGCGGAATCCTGGCGCGACAGGCCTACTTCGCGATAGACCGCCTCGGCCAGGTCGGCGCGCGTTATCGTCTTGCCAGTCATCGGAGCATCCCCGTTATAAAGCCTATGCATAGCCTACGTCGCGCGACATGCCGGGGTCAATGTTAACCATCGCGCAAGCCTTAATATCTCGCGAGCGCCGCACCCCACGTGAAACCGCCGCCGAGCGCCTCCATCAGGATGAGGTCGCCGCGCTTGACCCGGCCGTCCTCGATCGCGGCGTCGAGCGCCAGGGGGATCGAGGCGGCCGAGGTGTTGCCGTGGTCGGCGACGGTGGAGACGACCTTCTCCACCGGGATGCCGAGGCGCTTGGCGACGCCCTGCAGGATGCGTTCATTGGCCTGGTGCGGGATGAACCAGTCGATCTCCGCCACATCCTTGCCGGCGAGTTCGGCGAGCTCGGTGATGGAGCCGGCGATCTTGGTCACCGCGTGCTTGAAGACCTGGTTGCCCTGCATGCGCAGATGGCCGACCGTCTGCGTGGCGGAAGGCCCGCCATCGACGAAGAGCAGGTCGCGATAGCGCCCGTCGGAACGCAGATGGGTCGCGATGACGCCCTCGTCGGGCGGTCCGTCCTCCTGCGCGGTCAGGACGATCGCCCCGGCCCCGTCGCCGAACAGGACGCAGGTCGTGCGGTCCTCCCAGTCGAGGATACGCGAAAACGTTTCCGCCCCGATGACGAGAGCGCACTTCGACTGGCCCGCGCGCATGAAATTGTTGGCCGTCGCCACCGCGTAGATGAAGCCGGAGCACACGGCGTGCACGTCGAAGGCCGCGCCCTGCTCCACGCCCAGCTTCTCCTGGATGATCGTGCCGGTCGCCGGGAAGGTCAGATCCGGCGTCGCGGTCGCCACGACGATCAGGTCGATGTCCTTCGCCGTGACCCCGGCGCGCTCCATGGCGATGCGCGCGGCATGGGTGCCGAGATCGCTCGTCAGCTCGCCCTCGGCGGCGATGTGGCGCTTGGCGATGCCGGTCCGCTCGCGAATCCATTCGTCGCTGGTGTCGACGATGCGCGACATCTCCTCGTTCGTCAGCACGCGCTCGGGAAGATACGCACCGACGCCGGCGATTCGGGCGATGGGCTGGGTCACTCTGTCTCCTGTGCGCGCGTGGTGCGGCTGCGTTCGGCGGCGTCGAGCCGGGCCAGATTCTTCTCGATCTCAGTCAGGAACCGGCTGTCGGCCATTTCAAGGGCGATCCGCAGCGCCGTCGCGAAGCCCGGCCCCTGCGTACCGCCATGGCTTTTTACCACGACACCGTTCAGGCCGAGAAACACGCCGCCATTGACATTGTTCGGGTCCATCCGCGCGCGAAGCTGCTTCAGGGCGCCCAGGCTGAGCAGCGCCCCGGCCGCCTTGCCGAGCAGCGACCCGGTCAGCGCCTCGCGCACCCAGCCGCCGACGAGCCTGGCCGTGCCCTCGGCGGTCTTGAGCGCGACATTCCCCGTGAAGCCGTCGGTGACCACGACGTCGGTGGTGCCCAACGAGATGTCGTTGCCCTCCACGAAGCCGCGATAATCCATGTCGAGCTCGGCCTCGCGCAGCAGCGCGTCGGCGTCGCGCACGACCTGGTCGCCCTTCAGCTCCTCCTGCCCGACATTGAGCAGCGCGACGCTCGGGCGCTGCACGCCGTGAACCGCGCGGTGGAAGGATTCCCCGAGCACCGCGAACTCGACGAGCTGCTCGGGATCGCAGTCCACGTTGGCGCCGACGTCGAGCACGGTGCAGAAGCCCTGCGGCACCGGCCAGCTCGCCGCGATGGCAGGGCGGTGCACCCCCGCCTTCATCCGCAGGATCACCTTTGAGATCGCCATCAGCGCGCCGGTATTGCCCGCCGAGATGGCGACCTGGGCCTCCCCGTCCTTCACGGCGTGAACCGCATTCCACATCGAGGAGCCGCGCGAGCGGCGCACCGCCTCGGAGGGCTTGGCCTCCATGGTGACGATCTTCTCGGTGTGGCGGATCTCGCAGCGCCCGGCGAGCTCGGGATGGCGCGCCAGGAGCGGCCGGATGCGCGCCTCGTCGCCGTGAAGCAGCAGGCGCACCGGGCGCCGGCGCCCCTTGAAGAAGATCGCGGCTCCGTCGACGACGCTCTCCGGCGCGAAATCGCCGCCCATGGCATCGACGGAAAGGACAAGCGGTGAAACCATGAAAAAATCCGGTCAATCGATCCGCGCGGCGCGAAACGCATGCGCCGGCCGCGCGAAACTTACCGATTGACCCATCCTTTGCAAGCCGCAGCGGGCAGAAGCGAAATCCGCCCCGGCCCTATGGCGCGGGCGCGTAGGCGGGCGGCTCCATACCTTGCGCGAGCTGCTCGGGATCCTGGCGCGCCAGGCACGCATCGCAGTCGATCATGTAACGGGCGAGCGCGCGCCCGGCCGCAGCCGGATCGCCCTCGCCGTGCGCGTCGAGCGCGTTGCGTGCGAGGATGTCGGCAAGGCCCGCCTCGTCGCCCGCATCGAGCGCAGCGTCATAGGCCTTCGCGCGGCCGTAGAAGGCCTCGCCCATCTCGCGAATCTTCCGGCCGACCTTGAGATCACCCGTACCCATCTCGCGCAGCGCGGCGTCCATGTCGTCGAACATCCTGTCGAACAGCGCCTGGCTCGCCGCCTGGCCCGTCTTTCCGCCCGCGCGCAGGCGGCGCATCAGCAGGACGGCATGGATCACGATCATGTCGAACCGCCCGTCCACCGTGTCCGGCGCCCCGGCCGGACCGTACAGGGAAGGCTGGCGCGCGGCGGCGAGCACGCTGTCATAGAGGCGTTCTCCGGCGGCCTTCACGGGGTCCTTGCGGAACAGGCGGGCGAACATGCGGTTGACGGCTCCCTAAACGCAAGGCTTGAAGCTAAGATCACGGACGGGTAGGTCAACCAGGCGCGCCGCTTTGGCGCAGCGCCGAGGTCTTTCAAAGGAGGGCGACGGCCCCGATGACGAGCAAACGCACCCTCGCCCTGGCGGCCACGATGGCCGGCGCGGTACTCCTAAGCGCCTGCAATCCGACGCTGCGCACGCACGGCTATCGCTATTCCGACGGCGAGGTGCCCGAGTTCACCGTCGGCGAGGACACCCAGGCCACCGTCCTGCAGCGCCTGGGCAATCCGTCCACGCGCGGCACCTTCGAGACCGATACCTGGTATTATATCAGCGCGACGCGCGAGTATCTCGCCTATCTGCGCCCCGAGACCCGCGACCGGCGCATCATCGCCCTGACCTTCGACGACAGCGGTACGCTCGCAGGGATCGAGGAATACGGCATCGAGGACGGGCGGATCGTCGCCTTCGTCGATCGCGAGACCCCGACCCGGGGCCGCGAACTCACCATCCTGGAACAGCTGCTCGGCAATGTGGGCCGTCTGCCGAGCGAACAGTTCGGCGGCGAGCAGAACCTGCCCGGCGGGGCCGGCGGCCCGAGGCAGGACGGCTCGCGCTAGTCACGCTCTCCGCGCCAGAGGCAGGAAACGAAAAAGCCCCGGTCCTTCGACCGGGGCTTCTCGTTTCAGGCTGTGAGCCCTGCTAGTGCCCGCCCGCGAGGACCGCCAGGAGCAGCAGCGCCACGATGTTGGTGATCTTGATCATCGGGTTCACGGCCGGACCGGCAGTGTCCTTGTAAGGATCGCCGACCGTGTCGCCGGTCACCGCGGCCTTGTGGGCTTCGCTGCCCTTGCCGCCGTGATGGCCGTCCTCGATGTATTTCTTGGCGTTGTCCCACGCCCCGCCGCCGGAGGTCATGGAAATTGCGACGAACAGGCCGGTGACGATCACGCCGAGCAGCATCGCTCCGACCGCGGCGAGCGCGGCCGCCTTGCCGGCGATCAGCAGCACCACGAAGAACAGCACGATCGGGCTGAGCACCGGAAGCAGCGAGGGCACGACCATCTCGCGGATCGCGGCCTTGGTGAGGATGTCCACCGCCCGGCCGTAATCGGGCTTGGCAGTGCGCTCCATGATGCCCGGGATCTCGCGGAACTGGCGGCGCACCTCTTCCACGACGGACTGGGCCGCGCGGCCCACGGCCATCATCGACATGCCGCCGAACAGGAAGGGCAGAAGACCGCCGAACAGCAGGCCGACCACGACGTACGGGTTGGACAGGGCGAAATCGACGATGACGCCGTCGAAGAAGCTTCCCGCCTCGGCGGTGCCGGCGAAGAAGCGGATGTCCTCGGTATAGGCCGCGAACAGCACCAGGGCGCCGAGACCGGCCGAGCCGATCGCATAGCCCTTGGTCACCGCCTTGGTGGTGTTGCCGACCGCGTCGAGCGCATCGGTCGTCTCGCGCACCGAGCCTTCCAACTCGGCCATCTCCGCGATGCCGCCGGCATTGTCGGTGACCGGACCGAAGGCGTCGAGCGCGACGACCATGCCGGCGAGCGCCAGCATCGTCGTGGTGGCGACCGCGATGCCGAACAGGCCCGCGAAGTAGTGAGTCACGATGATGCCCGCGATGATGACGAGCGCGGGCAGCGCGGTGGATTCCAGCGACACGGCGAGACCCTGGATCACGTTGGTGCCGTGACCGGATTCCGATGCCTTCGCGACCGATTTCACCGGACGGTATTCGACGCCGGTATAGTACTCGGTGATCCAGACGATGAGACCGGTCACGCCGAGGCCCGCAAGCGCGCAGATGAAGAGGTTCATCGGCGGGATTTCGACCCCGCCCGCACGCACCAGCCCGTCGGGCACCAGCGTCCAGATGACCGCGGCGACCGCGGGAATGGACAGCACGGCGGTGGCGATGAAGCCCTTGTAGAGCGCGCCCATGATGTTCTTCGACTTGCCCAGGCGCACGAAGAAGGTGCCGATGATCGAGGTGACGATGCACACCGCGCCGATCGCGAGCGGGAGCACCATGCCGTCGACCTGGCTACCGCCCACGAAGAAGATCGAGGCGAGCACCATGGTGGCCACCACGGTCACCGCATAGGTCTCGAACAGGTCCGCGGCCATGCCCGCACAGTCGCCGACATTGTCGCCAACATTGTCCGCGATGGTCGCGGCATTGCGCGGATCGTCCTCGGGGATGCCCGCTTCCACCTTGCCGACCATGTCGCCGCCGACATCGGCGCCCTTGGTGAAGATGCCGCCGCCGAGACGGGCAAAGACGGAGATGAGGGAGGCCCCGAAGCCGAGCGCGACGAGCGCGTCGATCACGGTGCGGTCGCCCGGCGCATTGCCGAGCACGGCCGTCAGCACGAAGTAGTAGACCGCCACGCCGAGCAGGGCGAGACCGACCACGAGCATCCCGGTCACCGCGCCGGAGCGGAACGCCAGCGACAGCCCCTGCGCGAGACCCTGCTGGGCCGCTTCGGTCGTGCGCACGTTGGCACGCACCGAGACCAGCATGCCGATGAAGCCGGCGAGGCCCGACAGCACCGCACCGAGCGCGAAACCGATCGCCGCGAACACGCCGAGCAGGAAGAAGACGACGATGAAGATCACCACGCCGACGATCGCGATGGTGGTGTACTGGCGCTTGAGATAGGCGTTCGCGCCTTCCTGGATCGCCCTGGCGATTTCCTGCATCCGCTCCGAGCCGGCGCTGGCCGACAGGATCGAGCGGATTGTGACGGCTCCGTAGAGAATGGCCAGAAGACCGGCGCCCATCGCCAGCCAAAGCCAAAGGTCGGTACTCATGGCGTTACAGCCCCCGTTTTTCGATCGTTTTGATTTCGAGGGACTGGCCGCGTTCTTGGCGAATCGTTGTCGGACCGCCCCTCCCCGATAGGTGACGGGACTATGCCGAATGCGGATGGGGCGCGCAATAGAAGGCGCGGGCCTGCGCCCGCGCCGGGGCTCAGCGCCCGACGAGGCGCACGTCGCCGCCGAGCAGCTCGATGCGCGCGAGGGTCGCGGGCGGCAGATGGGCCGTCAACGCGGCCTCCAGGGCGGCGCGGGTGGCGGTGTCGTCATAGGCCTCGGCGCCGGCGTGCTGGAACGGCGCGCGGTGGGCCGCCCGCACGGCGGAGTCCAGCAGGAAATGGGACTGGTCGCGCACGCGCCAGTCATCCACGCCGTCGCCCAGGTGCAGGCGCACCATGACGAAGGCATAGCCCTGAAGGGCGCCGCCGCGGACGACCGGCACGTTGATGCTGGGAAGGTCGACATAGGTGCCCGCCTCGGGCGGCGCGAAGGCCTCCTCGATCGCCCGTGTCTGCTCGGTGATGTCGTTGGGAAGGCGGAAGGATGAGACGTGCACGTTGGCCCGCGCCCCCTCCCCCGGCCCGGCGGGCGCAGAGGGCCCGGCGCCGGCGAGCGCCGGCGCGGCGAGGCCTGCCCCCAGGAGGGCGGCGAGGATCGGACGCGCGAACATGCAGGCAGACTACCCGCCGGGCCTCAAAAATGCGTAAAGCCGCCCCGCTCCACGGGCAGCGTCCGGCCCTCGAAGGACACCGTGACACCTTCCCCGGCCCCGAAAATGCCGGCCTGCTTCGCCTCGACCCCCGCCTCCCGGCAGGCGGCGATGAAGGCGTCGACGCGCTCGGGCGCGAGCGCGCAGGCGAGTTCGTAATCGTCGCCGGAGGTCGCCAGGCGCAGCCGGGCCGCCGCCTCGTCCGGCTGGCTTGCGAGCCATTCCCCGGCCGCTGGCGAGACCGGCATGTCCTCGAGGCGCAGCGCGAGGGCGAGGCCGCTCGCGGCGGCGACATGTCCGGCATCGGCGACGAGCCCGTCGGAGACATCGATCGCGGCGCGGGCATGTTCGCGCAGTGCCGGGGCGAGCGCGATGCGCGGCGTGGGCAGGTAGTGGCGTTCGAGCAGCGCCGCGGCCGCCTCGCCGTCGAGCGCGCGTTCGCCGCGCGCCAGGGCGAGGCCCAGCCCCGCATCCCCGATCGCGCCGGTGACGACCAGCCGGTCGCCGGGTCTCGCGCCGGCACGGGTGACCGCCTTGCCCGCCGGAACCTCGCCGAACGCGGTGACGGCGACGGTGAAGGGCCCCTCGCCCGCCGTGGTGTCGCCGCCGATCAGGGTCAGGCCGAAGCGTTCCTGGTCGGCCTTCAGCCCCTCCACGAAACGGGCCTGCAGCGCGCGGTCGGTGCCGAGCGGCCAGACGAGGCTCGTCATGTACCAGAGGGGGGTCGCGCCCATCGCGGCGAGATCGGAGAGATTGGCCCGCAGCGCCTTGCGCGCCACCAGGGCCGGGTCGTCGCTCTCGAGGAAATGGCGCCCCGCAACGAGCGCGTCGGCGGTGACCACGAGCTCGTGGCCCGCACGCGGCGCGATGACGGCGGCATCGTCCTTCAGCGCGAAGGCCCCCGCATGGCCCTTCGAGAGCGGGGCGAGCAGGCGTGCGATGAACTCGAACTCGCCGAAACCGCTCATGATCGCCACTCCCGGCTATTGCGCCGTGCGCACCTCGCCGGGACGGACCTTGCGGGCGAAGTTCTCCAGCGAGGCATTGATGAAGCCCGGCTCGGGCCCGTCATAGAAGGCGTTGGCGATGTCGACGTATTCGTTGATCACCGTGCCCACCGGAACGTCCGTACGTACGAGGAGCTCGTAGCCGCCCGCACGCAGGATGGCGCGAAGCGTCGCATCCAGGCGCGACAGGCGCCAGCCCGACTTCAGCGTCTCGCGGATGCCGGCATCGACCTCGTCCTGGGCCTTGACCATGCCGGCGAGCAGGTCCTCGAAGAAGTCCTCGTCGGCCTCGATATACTCGCCGGGCTCGCCTGCATGGCCGAAATGGTGCGCGCGGAACTGGCGCGTCACCTCGCTCGCCCCGGCCCCGGTCAGCTCCATCTGGTAGAGCGCCTGGACGGCGGCCAGCCGGGCCGAGCGGCGAAGACGCGCGCGCGACTGGGAGGCGGTCTCGCTCATCGCTTCGCCCCGAAGCGCGCACGCGCCTCGATCATCGTCAGGCAGGCCTGGGCCGCGTCCCTGCCCTTGTTCTTCTCGTCGACATGGGCGCGCACGCGCGCCTGCTTGATGTTCTCCACGGTGAGGATGCCGTAGCCGATGGCGACACCCTTCAGGGAGAGGTCCATCAGGCCGCGGGCGGACTCCCCGCAGACATAGTCGTAATGGCTGGTCTCGCCGCGAATGACGCAGCCGAGCGCGACATAGCCGTCGAAGCCGGCCTTGCCGGCCTCGGCCTGGGCGATGACGCCGGGGATCTCGAACGCGCCGGGCACCTCGAAGGTCTCGTGTGCGACGCCCTGCGCATCGAGCTCGGCGCGCGCGCCCTTCAGCAGTTCCTCGGTGATGTCCTCGTAGAACGGCGCGGCGACGAGGAGGACTTTCTTGGCAGCCATGGTCAGTGTCCTTCGATCTCGCGCTGTTCAATAACCTCCAGCCCGTATCCTTCAAGTCCGACGATCTTCTGCGGCGCAGTCGACAGGAGGATCATCTTGCGCACGCCGAGATCGAGCAGGATCTGCGCGCCGACGCCGTATTCGCGCAGGCGCCGGGCCTCGCGCGCGTGATCGGGATCGACCGGCGCGCCGCCGAAGCGCTCGGTGATGGCGGCGGGGTTGGTCTCGCGGATGAAGACCATGACGCCCGGCCCGTCATGGGCGGCGAGCGCCTTGATGCCTTCCTCGACCAGACCCTCGCGCGCGCCGGCAGCGGCCAGCACGTCGTCGGTGAAGCTCACCTTGTGCATGCGCACCAGGACCGGCGCGGCCGGCGAGATCGCACCCTTGGTCAGAGCGACATGCTCGACATTGTCGACCAGCGAGCGGAACACGGTGAGCCGGAACGGCCCGCCCCACTTCGTGGTCACCTCGCTGTCGAGGCGGCGCTCCACGAACCGGTCGTGCTTCCTGCGGTAGGCGATGAGATCGGCGATCGTGCCGATCTTCAGCCCGTGGCGCTGGGCAAAGCCGATCAGGTCGGGAAGCCGGGCCATCGAGCCGTCATCGTTCATGATCTCGCAGATCACGCCGGACGGGTTCATGCCGGCCAGGCGCGCGACGTCGACGGCGGCCTCGGTATGGCCGGCACGCACCAGCACGCCGCCGTCGCGCGCCATAAGCGGGAAGACGTGGCCGGGGCTGACGATGTCCTCGGCACCCTTGGTGGGATCGATCGCCACGTTGATGGTGCGCGCGCGGTCGTGCGCGGAGATGCCGGTGGACACTCCTTCGCGGGCCTCGATCGAGACGGTGAAGGCGGTGGACTGGCGCGAGCGGTTGTGCCCGCTCATCAGCTGCAGGCCGAGCGCCTCGGAGCGCTCGCGCGTCATGGCCAGGCAGATCAGGCCGCGCCCGTACTTGGCCATGAAGTTGACCTGCTCGGGCGTGGCGAACTGGGCCGGAATGACGAGATCGCCCTCGTTCTCGCGGTCCTCGGCATCGACGAGGATGAACATGCGCCCGTTGCGGGCATCCTCGATGATGTCCTCGATGGGCGAGAGCGGGGTATCGGTGCGGGTGGCGGTATCGGTCACGTTGGTCTTTCCGTTCAGCCGGCCTGGCCGGCGAGACGCGCGGCGTAGCGCGCCATGACATCGACCTCAAGATTGACGTGC